>SKLY01000032.1 GCA_007121335.1 Saprospiraceae bacterium
AAGGAACTGGAATTGCCTGATCCGAAATACAGGGTAATTATATTCCTCGGTGAAACATACAGGGCAGCGGAGGATTTTGAGGAGGCTTTGGTTTTACTGAAAAAGGCCGAAGACTATTATCAAAGTACTGGCAATGACCGTTATTTGGCCAGGGTTTACAACCGACTTGCGGCTACCCGGTTTGAAATGTTTTACAAGACGCAGGAACACAATGTTTTTCTCACTCGCATCAGATCCACCGGAGAAGACCCTTTTGAAATAATGGGTGAGTATCCGGTTTTAACTGAACACTATAAACACCTGCTAACCTACCTTACAATGTCGGACTCCCTGGCTTGGTTAGAAAATCAGGAGACATTTATTGCTTCCAACATGATCTTAAGTAGCGCTCTTCAAGCCAATCTCGATAAGAGCCATGAAGCGCTCACTAATATTGATGAGGCATTGGAGTTTATTGAAGGCAGAGACCTCTTTTGGCAAAAACAACTCGCCTTGATTAATAAGGCCAGGATAGTTGGACACGGTGGTCTGAATGATTTTGAACAGGCCATTGATTTAGCGCATCAAGCATTGGACAAAGCCCGGGAGGCTAATGTAAATATCTACATTTATCTGGCTGCTGAAATATTGAGAGACAATTACTTGCAGATAGGAAATGCTCAGGATGCTTTCGATATGTTGAACATTATGTGGGAGACATATGACGCTTCAGAAACCGAAAATATGAAACTTACCATGTTGGCTATGGAATACGATTATGCCATTCAACATCGTGAGATGGAAATCCAAAACCGGAACAGGCAATTGTGGACGGTTATTGTCAGTGGTGGCTTACTTATCGGTGTAATTGTGGTATTTTTAATTGTTCTATACAGAAAGAATCTGCTTATTTCCGACACAAACAAAAAGCTGAGTAAGAGTGAATTGAAATACCGCATGCTCTCCGAGAATTCCACGGATGTGATCTGGACGATGGATATGAATATGAAAACTACTTATGTCAGCCCATCAGTTTTTAACTTCCTGGGATATACAGCAGAGGAATACATGAAAATGCCAGCAAAGAAACTAACAACCGGCAAATTTCACAAAGAACTTAAACAATACCATCGCCGGGAGTTGGAATTGGAAGAAAGACCGGATAGTGACCCCAATCGAACGCTGTTAATTGAGGGAGAATTTATCGCAATGGATGGTACTCTCAAACAAGCTGAGATTCACATGAGGTATTTGCGTGATGAAAATAATCGGGCAAATGGCATAATTGGGGTAACCAGGGATATTACTGCCAGGAAAAAGGCAGAGCAGAAAATTCACCGCAGTGAGGCCCAAAAAACAGCTATTTTGGAGAGCATGAATGATCATGTATTGGTCGTAAATTCCGATGGTGTCCTTACCGACTTCTATTTACCGGAAGATAACCACCTCGAAATAGATGTAAAGACTCAGACAGGCAAACGGCTTGAAGACTTGCCATTTCCTGCAGATGTAAGTGAGCAGATTCAGAAAAAACTGGATGACTGCCTGGCAAACAATTTACCAAAACAACACACATTTAATTTGGAATTGGAAAGGGGAACCTTCTGGTTTGACCTCCGTATTTCACCCATAATGGATGCGAAGGGCAGTGTAGAAGGGGCCACATGCGTAGTTCGGGACATCACCAGGCAGAAAAAAGCCACATTTGCTGCTACTGAATATGCAGAGTTTTTGGATATCATTCTCGACCACATGCCTGATTACTTATTTGTCAAAGACCAGGACCTGAATCTTATAAGGGCCAATAAAAAATTCCTGAATTTGATTTCTGCCAGTGGAAAAAACTTACTCGGAAAAAAGACCTACAGCATCTTTGACCCGGAAACCAGAAAGGTTTTTGAAGAAGAGGATAAAAAAGCAATGGATGAGGGGTACAGGGAAATAGAGAGAGAAGTGGAATTGGCAGACGGCAAGAGTACCACTGTCATCATTAGAAAAATAAAGTTTGAAAACAGCAGGGGGGAACCCTTTATACTGGGGTTGGTCTCCGACATAAGCGACAAGAAAAAAGCCGAAAAGGAAGTGGAGAAACACCAGCGTTCCCTGGAATTGCTCATTGGAATGGCCAGAAAATTCATTAATATTCCCACCGAAAAGGTCCTGGATTCAGTAAAAACAGCGCTTAAAACCATTACTACTTACATTCAGGCTGATTACGGAGGCATATTTTTAAAGGAACACCCTTCAGGGAAATGGCGGTTGTATTTGAGCGAACACAGTTCCAACAACCTAATTGAGGAACCGCATCTGCAACCGGATGACCTCAATCTTTTGCACGCCAGATTCAATGAATCTAAAAATCGGGTACCACTTGTTTATTCCGAAAAAGAGGGTAGCAAGGATCCTGACCTGGAGAATATCTTGAAGAGGGAAAAAATCAGTTCATTGGTAGTTATTCCACTAATGGAAGGAACCCGGGTAAGAGGACTGTTAAAATTTGTCTCTTTTGGAGGTTCCATGGAGATGGATGAAAAAACCCTGGGTGTTTTAGAAGTTTTTGCAGAACTCATTATCAATGTGGATTCCAGAGCCAAATCTTACAAAAAGCTGGAGCAAGCCACTGCAGAAGCAAAAAAGGCCAATAGAGCCAAATCTGATTTTCTCGCCAACATGAGCCACGAGATCAGGACCCCTATGAATGCCATTATCGGTTTTTCTGAATTACTGCAATCCACCGGACTTGAGGGAAGCCAACTGAAGTATCTCAATATAATTCACAGGAGCGGCCACAATCTGCTGGGGATTATCAATGATATTCTGGATCTCTCCAAAATAGAAGCCGGGAAACTGAAGCTCAATTTTGTCTGGACTCACCTCCCTCGATTGGTCATTCAAACCATTGATTTAGTCCGCTATTCTGCCTGGCAAAAGAACCTGAAAATTATTTTGGATATCGATCCCGATATGCCTGAGCAGGTTTATTTTGACCCCCTTAGATTGCGTCAGGTTCTCAGCAATTTGCTCAACAATGCCGTGAAGTTTACCGATAGTGGCTTTGTTGAGCTAAAAATTTCTGCCCTGCCACTTGAGTCAGGCCGATGGAATTTCCGGTTTTCAATTCGAGATACCGGTATTGGAATCAAGAGGGAGCACCATGACAAATTATTTGAGGCATTTGAGCAAGTGGATACATCTTATACCCGAAGGTTTGGGGGAACCGGTCTGGGCTTGAAAATTTCCAATCAATTGGTCCGGCAAATGGGTGGAGAGATCAAACTTGAAAGTGATGCCGGCATGGGTGCTCATTTTTTCTTTGATCTGAGTTTTAAAGCCAAATCTGAGGATATTAAAGCGTACAATGACCTGTTGGAAGGCAAGAAATGCCTAATTATCGAACCCTGTGATAAGAGCAGGGAATTGATCTCCAGGCTAATCTCAAATTTCGGTGGAATCCCTGAAAAAGCTGCAGATCAGAATGAACTGGAGGGAAATTTAAACAGCCATAGTTTTGACGTAATCATTTGTGAAAGAGAGTTGCCTGATACAACCGGCTTCGAATTATTTTCATTGATAAATCACTTTCGAAATGAAAGGAATATCGACCTGCCCTTTGTGCTTACTTCCTCCACCCTCGATGAAATTGAGTTTGAAAAACAGTGTAATGCTAAAGGAATCAAGTTCAGGATTCAAAAACCTATTCACAAATACAATCTCCTGGCTTGTTTGAAGCAAGTGGTTGAGGGAAAAAGTTTAAAAGCAGCTAAAAATGTCAATAAAAGCAATAGTTCTACCAACGAATTGGTTTTGGTTGCCGACAATCTGACCATTCTCATCGCCGAAGACAACGAATTCAATATGATCCTGATCAAGAAAGTATTGGAAAAAGAATTTCCCGGTGCGAAAATACTTGAGGCATTAGATGGCAAACAAGCGGTTACAGTATGGAAAAAACACCATCCGGGTATTGTCCTCATGGATGTTCAAATGCCGGAAATGGATGGAAACAAAGCCACCCGAAAAATCAGAACCTTTGAATCGAAAAACAACCTGGAAAGGTCGCTGATAATCGGTCTCTCAGCCGCAGCACTTGCTGAAGATCAGAAAAACGGCATGAAAAGTGGTATGAATGCATTCCTGACCAAACCCCTGGAAGTCGCAGCTCTGAAAAAGGTCATTTATAACTATTTTGGAGGGTATATGAATTAATCTTTCCATCACCTCACAGTTGATATTGACAACCAAAACCCTTTTTTCGATGAGCCGCTCGACCAAAATGTTAAAATGCCCCTTCATTCACGTTAATTAACACCTGACAATACTCAATCTTATTAATTTTGCGTCTTGTTATTCGTATAATTTTGCTCATAATATTATTTGTATCAAATAATTAATATCCCAATGAAGAAAATCCTTCTCTTAGGCGCTGGTTTATTATTAATTACCGGACTTAAAGCACAATCCGATATTTTTGATGCCTACCAAAAATATCAGGAAAAAATGGCAGAATTTCAGGAGATACTCAACCCTGAAAGAAGCCTTTCAACGGATGCATTCACAAACGAGGTGCTCAATACCAATCGGTCTTCTCAGAATGCACTGTATAAATTGGACAGCATTATTTATGAAGAAGAAGGTGCTAATGAACCTATGGTCCTCGGTCCGTTTGAAAAGGAGGAATTCCACTACGACGAAGATGGAAATCTGGCAGAAGAAATTATTTACAATTGGAACAACCCTGACCGGGAATGGATTGGGATGGAAAGAATAACCTACAGCTATAACTCCTTAAACCAGCTTAGTGAGAGAGTCAGTTATAATCCCGGCGCAAATGAAGGGGAATGGCGAAGAGACCGCCGGACTACCTTTGAATACAATGCCGATGGCGATATAACCGGTCAAATTTTTTCTGAGTGGCACAACTCGGGTCAACAGTGGCGTAACGAACTCTGGATACAAAACAGTTTCCTCAGTCCCGGAATATTGGATTCGGTTTACATTCAATCCTGGTCTATTGGACAAAGCCAGTGGAATCCCACCTTCCTGGAAAATTACCATTACAACGCCGATGACCAGCTGACGGAGAGACAAACTTACAACTGGAATACCTCGCAGGAAGACTGGATTCAAGATAGCAGATTGATATACACCTATGATGACACCGGTAATCTCATTGTGACTTCTTTCCAAAATTACCTGGAGGAGGATGAAAGCTGGGAAGAAATGACGCGATCTGAGTTGATGTATGATGAATGGGGCAATATAGAGGAGGAAAAATTTTATTCACGCAATAATCAGGGGGTATTTGAGCAGGATGTTTTGCAGTTGTTTACCTGGGAAGTTGACAGATTGCTCGACCGCACCTCCTTCATCTACGATTCATTTGCTGAGGAGTGGGTACCCAACTTCCTGCACATATACGTGTACGATGATGACGGAGTGCCTGTTTTGGAGGAAGTCAACTTCCAGTTCGATGAGGGTACCTGGACTCCGGTGATTGAAAACCGGTTCGACTTCAATCAGGAGGTGACATTGGCTGAGGTATGGTCACCGGATTTTTTCTCCTTCAGAGAAGTTCCCGAAAATTGGTTCTCCTATAAAATTCGCCAAATTGAGTCTGTGGATGTGTTTTTTCAACCGGGTACAGTACTCGATAGAGAGACTTTTTACTACAGCGAAATTGAACCCACCACTGTGAAAGAAATACAGCATGTGGAAGTCTCTTTTTTCCCCGTGCCAGCCTCCGAAGAAATTAACTTCACCTGGGAGGGCCTGTCGGAAACAATGCAGATTGCCATTTTTGATCTCAGTGGCAGATTGGTAAAGCGTGCCAACATTTCAAAAAACCAGGGACTTTCGGTCCAAAATCTGCTTCCTGGCATGTACATCTTCCATCTCTCAGACGGAGAAAATCACGCTCAAGGTAAGATAAGTGTTCACTAATTCTGCTTGTTTGACGAAAAATCGCTTAAAAACATTTAATCGGCAAATATTCCCGGAGCCAGGCCTGTAAAATGGATGAGGCTATTTCTGCACCACCATTTTATGCAGACCAATACCATCCTCAAATACTATCCTGATCACATAAACCCCTGATGGAAGATCAGTCGTACTAAACTGATACTCCTCACCAATGTCTTCAGTTCCCTGATGGACCAGTACCCCTCGCGTATCGTACACCTGTATCTCAGTCTCGCCAAGTGGTGTATTGGATCGCATAAACAGCATATCGGATACCGGATTGGGGAACCATTCCAGTTCTTGTTTTTGGGTTTCGACCGGAGGCACAGTGACCTCCATTTCCACTTCGATTTCAAAGCAATGTGTTTCACTGGAAGCACATGGGGTCACGACCGTCACGCAAGCTTCGACTATCCCTGCCTCGGCAAACGACACTTGAAGAGTGTGATGAATGGGATCCCAGTCAAAAGTATCCGGTTGCTGGCTGAATGACCATTCATAATCCACAGTTGCTTGTGGGTTCGTTATTTCTATTGGAATCAAGTCTCCCTGAAAGAATTCCCTTTCAACTTCAACCTCAGCGGTGGAAGGGAGGTAATCGGAGAGGGAGACGAATAAGGGCACGGAAAAATCACAACCATCGGCACCGGGTTCTCCATCGATATGAGCATTCATTCTGAAAAACAGGAATTGCTCTTCAGGATTGAGGAATTCAGATATAGGTAGGTCAACACAAATCACATTCCCCATGGAATTGTCCCCGGAGGCCAGCACTTTGTCATCGTTATATCTCACCCATTCCCAGGTAAAATCAGTATTGAGCTGCTGATCACCCATACCGGGAAATATCACTCCAGGGGCCTCTGTGCAGATTGTGAATACGGAATCGACACATTGTTCAATGAAGCCGTGCACAGCCAATGATATTACAGTCAGGTCTAGAACAAAGAAACTGTCGCACTGGAATAAACTGCCGGGTTCGGAAGTTTGGGAAATAAAGACATCCCTGTCGGGCAGATCTCCGTAGATGCCCGTCCTATTAAACGCCATGGCCTCCGGATGTCCCTGCACGGGAATGTAAAAGGTGTCACCACGGCAAATTATGGCCTCCAATTCGGTGGGATTGAAGTAATTATCTCCTATGATAAAAAGCTCCAGGGTGGCATCCAATTCACAACCAAAGATTGTACTTTCTGCGTGAATAGTTGTGTCCAGCTGTTCTGTTTCCAGATTAAAGGGTCCATAGATTCCCTCTCCCACCAGGCTGAATGGTCCTTCCCAGGCGTACTCTTCTCTCATGCAAATGGTATCACGGGTAAAAAGTGAATCGGCAATGGTGGTTACAACTACCTCTGCACAAAGTGTATCACTGCTTTCGTTCATATTGGACGCAAAAACGCAAACTTCAAATACATCCTCATGGGGAAAATCCAGAAAAGCTTCCGTTGAATCATACCCCTCAATTATTTCTCCGTCGAGGGTCCATGTGTAGTGAGTAGCACCCTGAATTCCATCGCCAACAGAGAACGGAACCTCTTCAGCACCTACACATACTGTATCCCCCGGTTGGAAACCAAATGCACCTTCACTCCATTCTAACACGCCTACCAAATATTTGCAGGGTCCGGGAGTTTCCCCATTTATCAGCACTTCAATTACTTCGACATTGCAATTCCAGCCATTCCATCCATCTACCAGGATACCATAAAGTTGCCCCTCTACGACTTCAGCCTCAAAGGTAACAGTGCCCAATTGTGGGCTATTAATATATTGACAAGGTGAAAGGTGCGAATCAGGTCCTGCGGGCCACAGACCGGTGCTTTGGCCAGTGTTGTCAAAATCTACATCGGCATCCAGTTCGTAAAGGGCAATTTGAACACCCTCCCCACCGAAACCACCAATGCAATTGGATATCTCGACATCAATGATTAAGTTCCCGGAATCCGGAACCACGAAAGTCATCCAGGCGGGATTGTGAAAGACACAACAATCACAATGCGTAAAGGGTGTCCAGGGCTCATTCGGGAGAAAAGCTTCCTGCTCCTGTAGCGTCAGACACCTGCCGACAAGGTCATTCAAATCACAAACCACCTCGGTGTGATTATAATAGAAAGGAGGTTCGTCATCGCAATTCTGTCGGGCAGTAATCTGATATTCGCCGTTGCTTTTGGTCTCTGCCTGCAACTTGCCCGGGATTTCTTCAGAAATTACATCCACACTTCCATTGACTTCATCACCTTTAAGGATGGTTTCGATACAGTCATTCGCAGAATGGAGCGAAGAATGAGGAATGGAAAAACAGGCAAAAGTAAGCAGTAGTAGAAATGCTTTAAAGGGGCGGGTTTGTAGTTGTGGTTTCATGATGGCTTTTTATAATTTTAAGTGAAAAGATTATCTCAAGTGCTCTTGATAAACCGCTATCAAACAAGCTAATTATTCTTAA
>SKLY01000159.1 GCA_007121335.1 Saprospiraceae bacterium
CACAGTGTCCCTGGGAGAACCAATCAGGCAATTCGTCTGACTCGCCCTCAATTTTCAGGTCGAGTGACTCGGAGAAAGGGATGCCGTATTTGTTTCTGATTTCGCGAATTTTCGTCACCAGTCCATGCACTCGTTCCATAGCCTGGAGATTTGGCTCGTCCATTTTTCCCCTTCCGGGCTTCTCCGCCACTATGCAATCTTCCCCTTCTTTGCGGTCCTTCAGGTTTTGCCAGATTTCCTCGGTCACAAAAGGCATAAAGGGATGGAGCAAAACCATCAGGTCTTCAAAGTAGCCAATGGTTTTTTCCAAGATTCCTGCGGGAACAGGTTCTCCCTTGCCCGGCTTGATAACCTCCAGATACCAGGAACAGAAATCGTTCCAGATCACACTGTAGAGCTTGATCATAGCCTCTGAAATCCGGTACTGCTCAAAATTAGCATCCATCTCCGCTGATATCTGGCTGATTCGGCTCTCCATCCAGTTGCAGGCCGCTGCAGCAGAAGCTGAGGGTTTCGCCTTATGGTCCACTTCCCAACCCTTCACCAGGCGCAGTGCATTCCATATTTTGTTGCTGAAATTCCGCCCCTGTTCACAGAGAGATTCATCGAACAATAGGTCGCCCCCGGCAGGGCTGCAACTTAGCATGCCAAAACGCACTCCATCGGCACCGTACTTGTCGATGAGTTCGAGCGCATCCGGTGAGTTACCCAGCGATTTACTCATTTTTCTGCGCTGTTTGTCGCGAACCATTCCGGTAAAATAGACGTCCTTGAAGGGCTTCTCTCCCCTCCATTCATAACCGGCCATAATCATGCGCGCCACCCAGAGGAATATGATGTCCCAGCCCGTCACCAAAACAGTGGTCGGATAGTAGTAATCCATCTCCTCTTTGGAGCGAAAACCGTCAAAAACAGATATCGGCCACAGCCAGGAGGAAAACCAGGTATCGAGCACATCCTCGTCCTGTCTCAGGTCTTCACGGGTCAAATCGGGACGTCCGAGCTCTTCTCTGGCCTGCTCCAGCGCGAGATCGACATTTTCCGCCACAAAAACGCGGTCATCTATGTACCAGGCGGGAATTCTGTGGCCCCACCAAAGCTGGCGGGAAATACACCAATCCCGGATATTCTCCATCCAGTGCCTGTAGGTATTGATCATATTTTCCGGGAAAAAGCGAACATCCTTTTTCTCTACTGCTTCGAGAGCAGGCCGGACGATTTCTTTCATGTTCACATACCACTGCTTGCTCAATCTGGGCTCCACTACGGAATTGGTTCGCTCAGAACGGCCCACCTTGTGCATGTGGTCCTCCACTTTTTCCAACAATCCACTCTCCTCGAGCAGTTTTTCCATGCGGTTTCTGGCCTCAAAGCGGTCCAGGCCTGCGAGCGGGCCGCCACTTTCGTTGACCGTGCCATCCGGTTTGAGAATATTCAGCACCACCAGGCCGTGTTTTTGTCCAATATCGTAATCGTTGGGATCGTGGGCAGGGGTAATCTTGAGTGCCCCGGTACCGAATTCCCGGTCCACATAGTCGTCGAAGACCACCGGCACGGTCCTTCCGGTGAGGGGGACTTCCAGTTTTTTGCCCTTTAACCAGGCGAAGCGCTCATCTTCAGGGTGTACCGCCACACCCGTATCCGCTACGATGGTTTCCGGTCTGGTGGTGGCGATAACCACAAACTTTTCACTTCCCTCCACCTTGTAGCGAACGTGGTAGAGTTTACCATTTTCTTCGGTGTAGATGACCTCTTCATTTGAAAGAACCGTCTGTGCATCCGGGTCCCAGTTTACCATGCGAAGCCCCCGGTACAATTTCCCCTCGCGATAAAGGTCAGTAAAAGCCTTGATCACGTGGTCACTCCTCACCTCGTCCATGGTGAAAACCGTGCGGTCCCAGTCTGCTGAAGCACCCAGTCTTTTTAGTTGTTTGAGAATAATTCCGCCGTACTTATCAGTCCACTCCCAGGCGTATTTTATAAATTCCTCCCGGCCGAGTTCTCCCTTTTTCAAGCCCTTTTCATCCCGCAACCAACGGACCACTTTGGCCTCGGTGGCGATGCTGGCGTGGTCGGTACCCGGTACCCAGCAGGCGTTTTTCCCCTCGTTGCGGGCCCTTCGAATGAGGATGTCCTGAATGGTGTTGTTCAACATGTGCCCCATGTGGAGCACACCGGTTACATTTGGCGGGGGAATGAGAATGGTATAGGGTTCCCGCTCATCAGGTTTGGAGCGGAAATACCCCTTCTTTTCCCAGTACTTATACCACTTTTCCTCGATCTCCATGGGATTAAAGTGCTTCGAAATATCCATTTGTATATGTTTTTTCCCAAATCAAGCTGCAAATATCTGCATTTTTGCGGGATGTTTGGCAGAAATTGGGGATGGTGTTAGTTTCAACTCAAAAGTGTACCAGTGTTTCAGTTGAAAAGTGTACCACTTAATCAGGAGGATAAATTGGTGAATTACATTTATCGGTATAATTGCTCTCAACCTTTATTTTCGCACCTGCGGAGCTAACTGAAAGTGATTACAAATTCAATTTCCTATAACCCTTTCCAAAACCTTAAAGGATAATTCTTCTTAGGATTTACCTGAAACCACTGGAATTCATTAGATACCGACTCAAAACCACCCTTACCAGCTAATACCCAGCTCCGAAATTCCGGGCAGTACTCAGGTAATCCTTTTGGGCAGTCTTTCAACTTACCGTGTATCCAACCTCTCAATATTACTTTACCTAATCGACTCTTTATCCAGGCTTAAAGTACCAAAACTTGCCAGTAGTAATTGCCAAAGTCCCTTCAAACAATTGATCTGAAAAATTAGCGGGGGAAACATTTAACACATGGCCACCTATCCATCTATAAACCTTCTTTTTATATATAACCAATAAAATTATTTTAAAAAAACTAATCAATATTCATCCAACTCTACTAATATTATTAGCTTTACATCGATAATTTTATCACAACCCTTTTAACCATGTCTTCTTTACCCTACCCTATAAAAGCAGGAAACCCCAAAGGTGCAGAACATCCTTACTTCTTCTGTCCTTCCCGGCTGTATTGGTAGAGAAGGCTTTTAAAACAGATTGCTTAGTCAGGATTATTATGAATGGCTAAGAAAAGGTCGAACTATCTTTAATTTCTTTAATCTCATTTCTTGTAAACAGATATTCCTTGAATAAGGACTTCAATTGACTGTTTTACAACTAAAACTTTATATATGTTAATTCTAAAATACATCAAATTTAAGCGAATATACCTCATTGTTTTGGCAAGTTTATTGGTTGCATTCCATCAAAAGGCTGATGGGCAAAGCATAGGTACATGTGGATATGCATCTGAAACCTTAAACCTTCCGGCAGCACCACAAAATTTACATGTGATAAAAACTTACAAGAAGACAAGTGAATTGTTTTATACACTACCCGATGGAAAGACAATAGCTGACTTCAATTCCTACGACATCCAACATATGGAACCCGTTAAAAGGATTGAAAGACTTGTTTATGCTAAAGACGAGTATGGGGTAGATGTTGTTTTAAAACAAGTTCTTGATCCATCTGTACAGTTTAAACCCACGATAGAACCTTATGAACTCATGGTATTGTATCCCTCAAGTGTGGTGATTTACAATAGATTCGGGAATCAAATTTATTCTACCGAACTCGATACTGCAACATATAGCGATGAGACTGGAGAACATGGAGGTGGAATTCAAGATGATAGCAGTATTTTAGTTGTTTCAGAAATAGAAACCGATTCTATATTCCAAATTTCAGGGGCTGATTTTATTACAACAATGGATATACCAAAGGGTATTATGCTTGAGGTAGTTTATGACGAATTTGATCAATGGATTGCAAAGAACATTTCTGTTTACGACCCAAATAACGAGGATAGATCAAGACCTTTAGCTGAGCTGAATATAGCCAGAGATACATTGCCTATCTCAGGTGAATGTGTATTCAGAGTTAACTCAACATCCTATAAAGAGTATTGCTCAGAGTTGACGGCTGACTCATCTGGATTGCGAGTAATAGATGAAGTCAATATTGAAACCAATCTCAGAATGACCAAATGGCCCAACCCTGTTTCATCAATACTAAATATTAATGTTGAGTCCGACAGTCCAAATGAAATGGTATTTATAGAATTATTTGACCTGGATGGAAAAATGCTCTATTCCACTGAAGTGCCCGTGAATCAAGATTCCCGAATTGATGTATCGACTTTCATGTCGGGTTTGCATCTGATAAGAGCCCGTTCGGGCAGGGATATGATCGTTGAAAGAGTCGTTATTCAAAACTAATATAAACTTTATAAACGTAAAATATTATGAATACTATCAAATATATTGTGATCTTAATTATTGCCATGTTTTTTATCCATGATGCCCTATCTCAAAGCACTTGCGAGTTAGGGGTGGTGCGTTCTGTAAAAGAAGCCATAGGCGAGGAAAATGATACTTTGCCGGACTTGAGTCCTCCACCACCTTATGAGTCATTTTCAAGAACCGATGAGGAATTCAGGATGTTGTATTTTATTCATGGCCTAAATGGAACAGATGAATCCTGGTCAAGTGCACATGGTGTAGTAACTACTGGTGATTTAACCCATCAGTTCCCAGCGAGAAAAGTGTATCCGTTTTCGCCAAACTATTTTAATGCTCAAGGATCACTTGGTGCTGCCGTAGGTTCTTCTCAATCTTCCATAGCTGGCAACCTTCATGCTAGTTTGCCTCAGAGTTACAAAAAGTATGAAGGCATAGCCATAGGCCATAGTCAGGGCGGTATAGTGGGAAGAGCGCTGGATGAATATTACAGTCAAAGGAATGGATCAGGGGTTCTTGTCAATGCCCATGAAAGATTTTATGGAGGCCTTGTAACTGTTGCAACACCCAATCAGGGTGCTCAAATTTTGAACAATGAGGATTATATTAGGGGATTAGTATTTGATCTTGCGGATAACCTGTCATTAGGTCCAGTTGCTGAATTTACTAGTTCACCGAGTTTTTTCGTAAGATTGATTTCCAATCTTATAAATCTTGAAGAAATACGAGAGGAAGTAGTAAATTTTATTGGAAATGATGTTGGTAGTTTTTTGCTAGCAGAGGGTATGCCGGGTATAACAAGTGATTATACTGTTCCTGATTCACCAGGCGGCACTTCGAGTAAAGTTCCCTTTCTTAATGAATACAATCCCGTGGTTCTTGAAGAGGATAACAATGAACGCGCAACCGACCTTGTGGCCTTTTATGCTGTTGCTGATTTAGTCAAAACATATAACAATGTAGAGATTGAAGAAATCGTAGGGTTTCAATCCGGACCCTATATTTCACAGCCTATTTATGCAACTACAATTGTGGATGAAATTATAGTTCCTATTTCCTGGGCCACCATTCATTTTCAACTCAACAGTCCTAATAATGGAATAGACCCTTTCGAAGCTGATGAGGAAGATTACCTCACGGCCTATCAGGCGCATAAGACAAAAAACTTTTACGACAGTAAATTTTTGCAAAATGAATTTGAAAGAGATGAGTGGCGAAGTCTTGAGAGAGGATCCATTAGGAGATTCCCTCCAAATATCCCTGGGTATTTCTTTGCAAGAAGTAAAAGAAAAGCTGCCGAAGAAAGGAGAGACGCCTGGGAAAAAGGTTCCGTATTTCTTTCAAAATTTGATGATTTGTATAGAATTATGATTGGTGCCAGATATTCTGAAGTAGTTACTACTACCCACCCCAATGTAAACGACGATTGCGAATGCTTTTTGCCCAATGGTCAATCAATTACTATCGATTGTGTGGAGGCTGAAGACCATTATCCCAATGCAAATTGTGTTGAAATACCCACCCCACCGCACGTAACCATTGAACTGATCTGGCACAAAAAAGACTCCGACGGAGTAGTACTCGTAGAGTCGCAAAGGGATATTCCGCAACATACTCACTCTCCAGTGCCACTTTATAACGTCACCCATATGCAGGTCCGAAATAGCATACGTACAGCTGAGATGCTGGAAACTGTGTTTGAGGGTGGAGTAGGGGAGTTCTTTGAAACAGATGAAAAATAAGACATAGAAAATCACTTAAAGTTCCCCGATGTTAATATCTTTGGAGGTGAAACTTGTTTAGTTTACCAAAACGAAGAATAATATCGGGGAACAAAATTTTTAAAACATGAAGAAATATATCATGACCTTGATCCCGATATTATTGGCCTATTTGCTCTTCACGGCTTGTGAACCCGATGCCGTGGTTCCTCCCGCAGATTGTCCCAACCCTCCCTGCTCTGATAGTCCAGAACCTAGCAAAATAGGAATCCTGGATACTTTGTGGTCAGTGCCAATTGAAGGAGGTTATACTGGTACCAATCATATTGTAGTGATTAGCGGGGTAGTGTACTTTAGTGTGGGATCCAGTATTATTGCTTACGATGCCGTAAAAGGAGAGAAACTTTGGAGATGGGATGATCAGGAGCTAGGGCGACATATAAGTTTTTATATTTGTTCTAAGGGGGAATCCGTTTTCGTCCAAAATTTTAGTGATATAGCGTCAGTAGATTTAGTGAGTGGAGCTACGATAAAACGATACAGGGAGACCACAGAAGGCCATTATGGTGCACCCCGTGGAGCTTTGCTGGGAGATTTCTATTATTACAACAAAAGACGATCAAATAAATCGAAAGCCACACTAATGCGCTCCCATAAAAAGGACATGGAGAGTTGGGAGGAAGTGTATTTGATCGAACGGGGGGAAGACACCGGTGGATCCAGTGCCAATATTGAAAGTTACAATTTATGGGTCAATCCCAATAGTGGAGACAGTGTAATCGTATTCCAACATCGTATGTCTATACCCAACCGGGTGGACGTAGTCGCCTTTAGCCTTAACACCAGGGAAATACTCTGGCGACATAATGATGTCAATACCTCCGGCAACTCCAATCATCAGCAAATGTTGGTTATGAATGATAAAGCATATATCATGGCAGCTGAGGTGGTGATCGCTTATGATATGTTTACAGGAGATGTGGTGTGGGAGCATTTTGCACATGATTTAGCCATTAGATTTATGTTTCATAAATTTGGCTATGCTGAGAGCATAAATGCAATTCTCGTAAAAGGGAATAGCCATCGATTATATGGACTAGATCCTGAAACTGGTGAGAAAAATTTATTTGTAGAGGATGCAGGGATTTATAGTTTAGGTGCTGGTTCACCTGTCTATCACGATGGTATTATTTATTACACTACTGCTACCAAATTATATGCCATGCGCGCCTCAACAGGTCAGATTTTGTGGCAGGAGGATTCAACCATGCGCACTAATTCCGGATTCAATGGCGACATAGCGATAGATAAGGAAAATGGGGTTTTATTTGCGGCGGATGGGTATTATTTGTACGCGATTAGGGCGTTTGAGGATTAGTTTTTAGTTTTTTGATGTATGAGAAATTTAATTTTTTTGGGGAGTAATACTTGCTCTGATGACATTGTTTGTCTCCTGCAATAAAGACCCCATACCCGATCCGGTAGATTGTCCCAATCCGCCTTGTAATGATGCACCCGCATCCGGTAAACCTGGGATGGATGATTCTATGAGGTAGGGGAAGTTTCAGTGCTGGCCCAAAAAAACAACGAGACCGAAAGAAATCTTCTCTCCCGGTCCCGTCATTTTCATATCGCCTAACAGCTATAATCTCTGTCTGAGGTTATTGGACAATCAACCTTCCGCGTTTCACCTCATTTCCATCGGCGGTGCGGTACATCACTATGTATGTGCCTGCCGGCCAGTCGGATACCTGCAGGGTGGCCTGCTCTCCGTCCACTCTTCTGGAGTAAACCAACTCTGCGGTGGATGAATACACATCCAGCAGTCCGACACCGCCGCTGAGACCTTCCACGGTCACCTCATGGGTAGCGGGATTGGGAAAAAGATGCAGATCCCCGCTGACAGGCTCTTCCTCCAGCTCTTCCACCGAGGTGGGCACATCGATAATGATCAAATGCTCACAGGCCTCCGGGTCGTTGCAGTAGCCGTTCTCATCTAAGCGGACCACCCAGGCGTTCACATTGTGAAAACCAAGGCCCACTGTATCAAACCGGCTTCCCACAGCAAAAAGAGACCCATCCGGCAACTCTGTTACATCCTCGAATTCCATACTACCCAGCGCATCATTGCTCAAATCCAGATACCGACGGTTC
>SKLY01000214.1 GCA_007121335.1 Saprospiraceae bacterium
TCATTGCGCAATACCTGATTTAGTAAATGCTTAAAACTACCGGATAACCTTCCAGTCACCGCAAATATTGCCACTAAATTACGATTATTTTTAATATATTAGCTATTTAAGAAAAGTTTATCACCCGGGTTGGTTGATGGTTGATGGTTTTTTCAGTTGTGAATTGGTGAGTCTGCTGGGTCAGTTTTGAATTGGTGAGTCTGTGATTTGGTGAGTTGTTTCCTAGAGCGAAACCTTGATGCAGCCTGCAGTAAATCTTTATGCAGGAGTTGTTTATTGTTGAGATTTCCCTGCCGTATAGCCTTTCGGTAACCCTCTGGCGGATGTTTTTCAAGCCGGGCATTGTGGTATTTAGGTCCACGCAGAGGCAACGGAGGCTGTATTCTGCACTTCATTGAATTGCCGCAAAATATGAGAGTTAAAAGACTTCAAATCTAACTTAGGATTCTACGCAAAGCACGCAAATGGCTTTTTCGGAATCTCGAGAATTTCTGGGTAAATTTCGAGAAACTAGTGGTTGCTCAATTCCTGGTAATGGAAATGGACTTTAGGCTATTTCAGAGACGCAAGGCATTCCGTGCCTACAATGAGTATTGATTCCAAACCAATCCCCCATTTTCAATTGTCCATTGTCAACTGTCAATTGTCAACTGTCCATTGAATCCCCTCTGCGTCCTCTGCTTCCTTTGTGACCTCTGCGTGAAACCAAAATCAAGGTTTAGAAAATCGATGTAACAATGATCTCATACCAAAATAAAGAACCCCATAGGATTCAAGCCTGAAAGGCCGATGACCAGTATCAAAACTAAAATTTCAAAACCGTTTTCTCAATAATATCGCAGGCTGTGTTCAATTGCTCTTCAGTCATGACGAGAGGTGGAGCAAAGCGGATGATATTTCCTTGGGTCGGTTTGGCCAGCAGGCCGTTTTCGGCCATTTGGAGACAGAATTTTCCGGCGGTTTGGCTATCGGGGCTGTCGTTGATTACTACCGCATTGAGGAGGCCTTTGCCACGAACCAGTTTAAAGAGGTCGTGGTTGTCAACCAGTTTTTGCATGCGCGAGCGGAAAATTTCTCCCAGATGGTGTGCATTTTCGGCCAGGTTTTCGTCCCTGACCACTTCGAGCGCAGCCATTGCGACCCTGGCTCCCAGTGGATTTCCGCCAAAAGTACTGCCGTGCTCTCCGGGCTTGATGCACATCATTATTTCATCGTCGGCCAGGACACCGGAAACCGGGAAAACACCCCCAGATATGGCTTTGCCGAGGATGAGAATATCGGCCCGTGTTTCGTATTTGTTTTCGCAGCCTTTGGAACAACTGCAGTTGCCGCAAGTGGCCAGCAATTTACCGGTGCGGGCGATGCCGGTTTGGACCTCATCCGCAATGAAAAGGACATTTTTCTCGCGACACATGCGGTGGGCTTCCGTTAAATACCCCTCGGAGGGTACCACCACTCCGGCCTCTCCCTGGATGGGCTCAAACAGAAAGCCGGCTACATTGGGGTTTTCAAGGGCTTTTTCGAGGGCGGGCAGGTCGTCGTAGGGGATGATGTTGATACCGGGCACATAGGGTCCGAAATCAGCCCTCGCGGTCGGGTCCGTACTGGCCGAAACTGCAGCCAGCGTCCTTCCGTGAAAGTTTCTCTCTACAAAAACGATGCGCGCTTCATTTTCGGGAATTCCCTTTTTCAGGTAAGCCCACTTCCTGCAGAGCTTAATGGCGGTCTCTACCGCTTCCACTCCGGTATTCATGGGGAGCAGCTTATCGTAACCGAAAAATGAGGTGGCAAATTCCTCAAAGGGGCCCAGTACGTCGTTGTGAAATGCGCGACTGGTGAGGGTGAGCTTGCCTGCCTGATCGATCAGGGCGCCCACAATGCGCGGGTGACAATGTCCCTGGTTGACAGCAGAATATGCAGAGAGAAAGTCAATGTACTTTTTTCCCTCTACATCCCAAACATATATCCCCTCTCCGCGAGAAAGCACCACCGGCAGAGGTTTGTAATTGTGGGCGCCGTGGCGGAGCTCCATTTCAATCAATTCCCTGCTGGTCAATTTTCCGGTTGCTATACTGTTTCCCATTGTTTCTTTTTAGTTCTTTGTAATGAATAAAATGCCCAATTATTATAACAAATCAGGGCTATTTCGGAAGATTACCCTCCCTTGCTCAATTGGCGGTGCAATAATACGACTTGTTTTATCAGGCTCAAAGTTCCATCGTTCTTAATGAGGTGGTGGGACAGAGAAATTTTCAGTTCCTGACTGAGTTGATTCTTCATCCGGGAGCGCACGGCCGATTCATCCACACCATCTCTTTTCACCACCCGTTCGATCCGCAGTGATTCCGGAGCAGCCACACAGATTACCCGGTCCAGTTTTCGGTAAGAACCCGATTCAAACAACAGCGCCGCCTCTTTCAACACATAGGGATAATCCGCTTTTCTGTTGCTGTACCAGGCTTCCCAATCGGCACCCACTGCCGGATGAATCAGATCATTGAGTTTCGCGAGCTTTTCCTTATCCTCAAAAACAACTGAAGCTATGTATTTCCGGTCCGGGCGGCCATCTGCTCCAAACACCCGCTCACTAAAAATCGCCTTTAAACCACAGTGAATATCCGCATCGGTATTGAGGAGTGTTCGGGCGCGATCATCGGCGTAGTACACGGGCACCCCCAGGGATTCAAAAATCCTGCAGACGGTGGTTTTACCCGAACCAATACCACCCGTAACCCCCACTTTCAATGCGTACTTGCTCACCACAATGCTACTTTGACGATGCACAAATGTACGGTTTTGCGGAGCAAATGGGGAGAGCGGTGGGTGGAATTGATGGAATGGTGGGATTTACGAGGGAAAATCCAACATGATTTACAAGGCCAAAAATTAGATTAATGCCTGACTACAAGGCACTTTCAGCTTAGGGCGGCACACAACTCCAAACGCGAAACTTCCGTGTTCTTCGCGTAGAATCCTATACAAGATTAAAAAACTTCTTTTCTCATAATTAACGGAAAATCATTGATATACTGAATACAGCCTCATTGTCCTCTGCGTGAAACCACATTCCCAAAAGGCCAGGCCTGAAAAAAGCGGCCAGGGAACTGCCGAAAGAGTATGCGCCGAGGAAAAACCCTCAAAAATCAACAATCCCTGCGAAAAGATAGCCTGCCAACCACATCGAGATCACGACCTCGAAACCAACTCACTAACTCTCAGACTCACCAATTCACAACTAAATCACCGCACCAACACCAAATCCCCCCGTAGCACCCCGTCCTCATTCTGCAAAGTGATCGCATAGCGACCAGGAGGAAGGTTTCCAGATAGGGACAGCTGGATATCCGCTGAACCCGCAGATGTAGTTTCTCGATGCACTTCCCTTCCCAGCATATCTACCACGGTCAGAGTGGCGGGGCTGGTCAGCGGATCGCTTAGCTCCAGGGTAAAATCTCCGGTGCCAGGGTTGGGATAGAGGCGAAAATCGGTCTCCCGCACTATAGGCTCCGTAGTGGAGACCAAAGAGTCTATCACCACCCACTTACAATAAGTATCCTCTGCAAACTCATTGCTCACTGTAAGACAGACGTAGTACTCGCCCGGACCTGGAAACTCATGTACCCCCGGATGCTGGCCGTCGTAAGTGGTGCCGTCGTCGAAGTCCCAGTGCCACTGCTCCGGCCTGAAATAAGAAATGTCAGTAAAGCGCCGCTCGAGATGATCAAGGTTCATGCCGTTGTACCGATACCAGGCCACCGGCTCGTTGTTGATCCCCAGTGTGTCGCAGGGACTGCCGTCGATGGGGCCGATGCGGTAGTTGGCATTGTTGGGGAATTTCCCCTGATTTAGCCATGCAGTAGTAATGGGTTCTGGATCTATATTTATTTCTACTCCGGGCAACTCGGGATTGCGAACAATGGTAATTAAAGAGTCCGCCCAATGTTTTATCCATAATTCACCTTGTGGGGTCAATTTAGGTTGATAAATACCATTTGCCTGCAAATAATCAAGTTCGTCTCCATATAGTATTATTTCCGGAAAAGTATCTCCTGAGTTAATCTTATATCTAAATAAATAATCGGCAGCCATTGAACTACCATAAATATACTTTCCAGTTTGATCAAAAGTTAAGCCATTTTCTGCCATAACATAGGTTTTGGTTTTAATGATAAAAGTACCACTGTAAGTCAGCAATCCCTTGCAGCGATCAAAGTGGAATGAATAAAATTGATTGTCATACCAGTCCTGATCGAATGGAACAGGCGCATCGGGCTTTTCAATTAAATAAAAGTTATCCTCAGGATAGTTGTATCTTGTTGTTACACTGCCGAAATCAGGTAATTCATTGACTTCTTCCACATGGCTGAGCCTTATTCCATCCGGATCGAGAATAAACATATACCACTTGCTTTGCTCCCAGGCTTTAACCACCAACCACCAATCCCTTCCATTGGCGTGCCGGATAGCTTTGAGCTGGCCTGATTCAAAATCATTCTCAATTAAAATTTCTCGCTTCTTCTTTACCATTCCCAAATTATCGTTATAACGAAGATCAATTAGACTATAATTAATATTCACAGCTTTCGATCCTCGAAAGTCTTCCAAAACCCATTCATAATCCTGAGAAAACAAAATAAACTTATAATCACTATTCGGAAGCGGCAAAATTAAGTTTCTACCAAAATCATTAAAGCCACCAGGTAACTCATAAAAATCTGAATAACCCGGTGGAGCATAGTTAAACAATGAATCCCCATTTTCCATTATTTGGTGCTCTGAATTAAAGATATCGTAGCCATCTGTATAAAATAACAGGTTGCCATCTTTGTCTGCCATGGTAGATTGGCTTCCCGCGTCACGTTTCATTGGTTTTTTCTGAACCACCCATTCAGTTTCGTATGAACAATCGGTAAATTTTAAAAAGGTTGCACCGCCTAAATCATTAAAGGTATGACCTGACAACCATACAAAATCCTGTTTCTGAGCATCTGAAATTGATGGCGACGTCAACAGAAATACCATAATAAAATATAAACTTGTCCTCATTATATATTTTTTTAAAATAAAAAAAGAGAGGCGGCCACAGCCACCTCTCGCAATAATTCCATCAATGTTGAATATTGAGCATTTTAGATGCATTCATTTGATCGCTGTGCACCCGGATCAATACTTGTCCTGAGGAAAAGTTATCAAATTGAAGCAGGTGCTGTCTGGTGCCTTCCGGTATGCGCTCGCTGAGTAGTCGCTTCCCGGTCATGTCATAGACCTCCAGCACAGCCTCCCGGGTCAGTGCTTTATCAAATCCAACGGTTACTTCTTGTCCTGCGGGGTTGGGGAAGAGGCTGAAATCGCCCACCTTATTTTCCTCAATAACTGCAGGTGCAATACGCTCTCCTTCCAAATCCTCGCAGTAGGCCTTGAAACTAAAATGGTTCTCATCCAGTTCCCTAAGCAATCCGTAAGCCGCAAAACCGGCAGGCCCCTCCTCTAATATACAGCCGGAAGCTATAGGTTTAAGGTCTCCAACTATGGATTGAGGAAGAGATTCAATACTATCAAAAGCATGAATTTCCGCCAACATGACCAATTTTTCATTGGAGGCATATTTGTTGTCCTCAGGGAGAGCGTTTACCTGGCTGAGCAAGTTTTTCAGCTCATTGGCGGCAGCAGTTCTCCAATTCATATACTCAACCCTTGACTCTGCAAACAAACTGTCCATTTCAGCCCTGTACACATCAATTTCATCCATTAGGGAGGTACTGTCAGGATGGTCCAAAAGGTCCTCCACTAGCGGCAACACATCCTCATGCAATAGATGGATTAAACTGTCCCTCAATTGAAGGTCAGTAACCAATGTATCCGATGGACTGCTGTAATAGCCGATGGCTTCACTCAAATCGTGGTAGGTGCGCACCGAACTGGACTGCATTTCATTCCAGAAGGAATCCATCACACTACTGGACTGAAGGAGTCCTGGAAAATTGGCCAGTGTGCGGTAGAGGTATCGCTCTGTCTGCCATTGACGCGAGGCCGGAAAATCTTTGAATTCAAGGTCACTCCGGACAATAAGGGTATCCAGATTTGTAACAAGTTCTACCTCGGTCTCCGGATTTAAAAAACATTCCGTAAAAAAAGGAGGATCACAGTTTCCCTGGGTAGAAACTAACCAAAACCACTCGATTATTGGATTAATAGTAGATGGCCAACAATCCGTATTAAAAAAATTGGCATGGTCATAATATCCTGAGGGGGATGTATTTGGATTGTCACTCAATGCCCCCCATTCGCTAAAAGTTCCGAGCCATTGGTTTCCTGCATACCACTGTTCACCCGTGATGCCAGCGCCATCCAAATAATAGCCAACATTGTGATCTTCCATTGCATTGCCTCTCTGTTCAAGATTGTAACAAGTACCGGAAAAATGAAGTCCGGTATTGGTGTTACTCAGTTCATTAACCCGGAGGTTCATATTGGCAGCTTCGATCAGTTTTATGGCATTGAACTCATCGGTGGAAGCAGCTTGAAAAGTACTAAACACTTCATTCTCTCCAAGCCTGTTGAACGACCCACCTCTGACCTCAATCCCGGAGGCGTACTCCAGGGCAAGGGCATCTAAGCGGACAGTATTGCAACTTACCACTTTTTCTGCACAATTGATCGCCAGGATACCAAAGTTACCCGGATTGAGTTGGACCGTATTATACCGGATGTGACCCCGGGTGCTGTTGGCACGGGCATAAGCCACTTCAATTCCGGCTGAATGAATACCAAACGTTTGGTAATCGTGATCCAGAACAACAGAGTTGTGTTGTATGCTCATTAAGGGGGCCGAGTTGTTTTGGACATAAATACCACTGTAGTTGGCATATATTTCATTGTCCTCCACTTCAAAGGTAGTGTGAGGCCTGAATGCCCTGATCCCCTGAAGAGAAACATCCATTTTATTTTCCCTGATTGTTGTATTCGTCAGGGAGGTTGAAATCCCCATGCCTACATCTTTAAAAGTTGTTACGACAGGGGTCTGTTTCCACCCCTCCTGGTTAAGATAACTCATTCCCCCACTAAAACTACCTGCTCCAATGCCTATTCCACCTGGCAGGACAGACAATTCTTCATCCGGGTAAAAATCCCGGAAAAGATTTGCTTTAATGGTTGAATGAGAATTAAACAGCCTAAAACCTGTTCGCAACTTGTAAAAAATATTTGTAAATCTACATTGATCGCGAGATGCATCGGCATCCACAATGGCATCCCTTGTCCGAACTCCTGTATGAAATTGTTGCCATACATCCAAGGGCCCATTCTCCCAATGCTCTTTTGGTTCATTGGGGTGGGCAAATAGATTACCCCTTACCGTGACCTCAGACATTCGATCGTTGGTGCTCATTTCACCGAGATCCAATGCAAATATATTGTCATTGAATATGTTGTCGAATGCATAGGTAAAGGTAGGTCCGGTCTGTGAATGGATCCCCTTAAGAGAATGCTGAAAAACATTATCAAAGAAATGAATTGTGTTCCAATAACCGAGTTCAATTCCCTGCCATAGGTTGCCACCACAACTTTGAATGTTGCAATCCCTGAAAGTAATGATTTCAACCCAATCATTGACCTTAATCAGGGCGCCGTCGTCCATTTTAATGTCACAATTGTCAAAAATAACTACCATGTCAACCACCAGTGTACCTGCAATCTCGATACATTCATTTTGAACCCACAACCCGGTTTGGTAGGAACTCAAGTAAGTAGTCTGTCCGGGCTGGCCCAATTGGAGTGTAGTGTTACACCCACAGGCATCGGGCAATTCACTTAACGTCTTGTCTATTTCCTGCCAGTCAATACAGCCCTGACTGTAAACAGGCTGCACACTAAGCAACATAAGACAGGCTGTTGCAAAGCTTAGTAAAGTGGTGCGTAAGGGAGCCTCTGCCCCCCCCCGAACGTCCCAGGTTATTTTGGGGAAATCGGGGGATTTTCTTGAAATAATTTAAATGTGTCATTGTAAAAAGTGTTTATTAGTGAAAAAATAATAACCTGTATAGATTCCCCTATTCCAAAGTCATTACTCTGCTTTGAGACTAATGTGTTAGATAATAATTCAAGATGACAATTAAATTGCTGGCAAAATCCACCTGGCAGATTTTAAAGGTGGAGGCGGATAATTAATCAATTGATTACAATGATACGATGAGTTTTTCAAAAAACCAACTTTTTAACACTATTTAACATTTAATTAATATATTTTGGAAAAAATAAGCATTCCCATTGTCACATAATGACAATAAAAAGCATCCAGCCCTACCCCTCCCCTCCCACTTCATTAATCTCCAACCCATCGATCTCAATTTTTCTATGCGGGTCGTAGGGGACTTCTGCCATTTCGCAAAGGATGCGCTGCAGGGTTTCATCGGTCAGTTCTTTTTCGATCTCGATGTTTAGCTCTACTCCGTCGGTGAAATCGGATGCAGTGATCTCCAGGCCGGGGAGGTCTTTCAGTACATCCATCAATTTGCCCATGTGGGCGTAATTTGCCTGCACCAGAAATTCATCCACCGGCTTAACCCACCGGGTGGTGGCGTTTTCAATGGCCAGGCGGGCGGCCTCTCCGTAGGCATTGATAAGACCGGGGATTCCCAGTTTTGTGCCCCCGAAATACCGCACCACAGTCACCAGTACATTGTCCAGCTCTGCGCTTTTTATCTGGTTAAAAACGGGCAACCCCGAACTGCCCGATGGCTCTCCATCATCGGAAGCCCGGTATATTTCTCCGCCGGGTCCGATACGGAAGGCGAAGACGATGTGGCGCGATTTGGGGTGAGCTGATTTTCTCTCATCGAGAATCTCATCCACCTCTTTTTCACTGTTCGCGCCACATGCCAGTCCGATAAACTTACTGTTTCTGTCTCGGAATTCGGCCTCGCCGGGCTGGTCAATCGTTTTGTAAGGTTTTTGATGCTTCAAATCTCCAGGTTTATATCACTCTGCTGAACAAAATTACGGAAATTATTGCGAGCAAGAGCCCTGCCGTTTTGTAAGCGGTGAGTCGCTCTCTGAAGAGAAAAACGCCTGTGAGGGTGGCGGCACATAGAATCCCCACATTATTGAGGGGAACAGCCACAGAACCGTCCCAGCCTCCTCCGAACAACCTCAACACAAAGTAAATGGACAGAAAGTTGGGCACTCCCAGTATCAGAGCGGCCCAAAGGGTGGCCTTTTTTACAATAAAGAAACCGCGTCCATACCGCGCAACACCAAAGATCAACCCACTCAAAAGCGCGAAGGAAAATATGTTGGTGATCATGACGAGGTCACCGGTGGTGGTTATTCGAGAGGCTTCGATGTGAAAGAGAATGGTGTCGATCACTCCATTCACCAAAAACATGGCAACTGGAAGCAGCAGCACCCAAAATGGGCCATCGACCGGTTTTCTCCCTGCCCTTCCAAATGGCATATTCACCAGTACAATG
Organism: Saprospiraceae bacterium; assembly: GCA_007121335.1. Taxonomy (GTDB): domain Bacteria; phylum Bacteroidota; class Bacteroidia; order Chitinophagales; family Saprospiraceae; genus PWJY01. The sequence goes on from SKLY01000214.1 coordinate 9,468, forward strand.
GCTGCCAACGCCATACCAATGGCCAGTATTTTCAACCACCCCAGCGACTCGTCAAATACCACCACCGCGTAAAGAACAGTGATTACAAGGGCGGTCCGCTGAAGAATTGAGGTGATGGTCAACCCAAAGTACCTGACCGTCTGAGCAGCTACATTGAATCCAAAGACAAAAATCACCCCCAGAGCGAGTATGTAAGGTAAATAAGGCTGTTCCAGAGCTGACACCACCGGCATGGTACCCGTGACAGCTACCCCGAGGGCAATGCAAACGATGTAGTTGTAAATTATGGCTTTGAAAACATCCACCCCCAGCATGGCGAAATACTTGAATACCACCAGTACGATGGTGTTGAAAACTACAGAGGCCAGCAATAGCAATACGGTCATCCCAAAGGCAAATATTGAGCCGCAAAATAAGGGTTTTTTTGTGACAGTGGGAAAGTACACAGTTCGGAAAGTAGAAAGTTTTGAAAGTACAAAGTTTGGAAAGTACAAAGTTCGTATGTGGCGGATAGAATTTGAATAAATTCGTATGTAGGGACGCAATGCCTTGCGTCCGATGCATGGTCCTATTTTATCGCACAAAACATGTTTTTGATAGTACAAAATTCGGAAAGCACAAAGTTGATAATAACGGATATAATTTGAACGGAATCCTTTGTAGGAACGCAATGCCTTGCGTCGCTAATACCCAAATCAGGGTTTGAAATCATTTTCTGTAGATACGCACGGCCGTACGTATTGAAACCCATCAACCCCGGATCCCGGAATCTGTCGATGCGAAATATTGTGTCTCTGATACCCCCAAAATTCCATCAATCATATTCCCAATAAAATTCTCTTTCCGCAGCCCCGAAAAATCCGAATGCCCGGTGAGGTGTGGGGTTCCGGGTCATGGGAGGCAATTAGTGAATTGCGTATTTTGTTTGAACATCTGTAGATACGCACGGCCGTGCATATTTTTAACCCATCAATCATATTTTCCATTATCCATAGTTACCCACGGCCCTGGATATTCTACCTCCCAAAAAAATTATAACCGTTTTCAGATCAATAATTGGTTAGGCCTTTAACCAACCGCGAAACCTAAGTTCAACAAACCAGTTTTTTCTGTACCAACTTCAATGCCTATCTTTGCAACAAATGAAAGGGATTGGGGTTAGGAAATTCGGATGTAGAAATTGCCGCGAGTGAATGGTTAAAAACAGCATTTGGGAATGAATCAAGCCGGAGAGGGAAAGAGTCAGGAGCATTGAAAAACCGGTCCTCGATGGAAAATTTTCACCCGGGAATCCCAAAAGCGCGGGACTTCATATACTAAGGGGCGACTGCATCGTTTAGTCAGGATAGGACTTTTTATTAACAGCTAAAGAAACGAAGATTATGGGGTTGGGACAACTTACACTTATAATACTTTTGATTGCGGCCGGATTGACGGCCCTGACCGGATTTGTGATGAAGCGCAATGAAAATTGGTTGGTCTCTTATTTGCAACATGCGGTTGGAGCACTTTTCATCTTTTCAGGATGGGTCAAAGTGGTTGACCCCATGGGAACCGGCTTCAAGATGGAGCAGTATTTCGCCGAATTTCAGGCCACTTTCGAGGGTACCTGGTTTTCATTTATCGCTCCCCTTTTCCCGGTCATGTCGGAGTACGCTCTGGCCTTTAGTGTAGTGGTCGTCATAGTGGAGTTGTTGCTCGGTATGATGTTGATCATGGGGATGTGGAAAAAATTTACTGCCTGGGCTTTCTTTTTGCTCGTGGCCTTTTTCACCGTACTCACCGGATTTACTTTCCTGACGGGTTACGTACCATCGGGAACCAACTTCTTTCAGTTTTCCCAGTGGGGCGAATATAATTCAGACAACATGCGGGTTACGGATTGCGGTTGCTTTGGAGATTTCATAGTGATAGAACCCAAACTATCTTTCTATAAAGACCTGATACTGCTCGTACCGGCAGTGTTTTTCCTGTTCAAGTTCGAAAAAATGCACCAGTTGTTTACCGAGCGGGTCAGAAATATAACCATTGCGGCATCTTCCATCATTCTGCTTGTTTACGCATTCAGCAATTTTGCATGGAACCTGCCACACATGGACTTCAGAGCATTCCACGAAGGCGCTGATATAAGAACTCAACTCAACCTGGAAAGAGATGCGGCAGGCAATGTGGAAGTTATTGCCTGGGAACTGGAAGACAGGGAGTCGGGTGAGGTCATCACCATTTCCACGGAAGAGTACTTCGCCAATCTCTCGGAATACAGCCAGACCCATTCAGTAAAGAACCAAATTCAATCGGAGCCCGAGGTTGCGGAAACAAAAGTATCCGACTATATGATTAATCACCTGGAAGGGCACGAAGTCACCGATGAACTTCTCGAATATGCCGGTCACAGCATTATGATAGTGACTTACAGCCTCCCCGGTAGAACTGTACGTGAATCAGTTACTGTGCCTGACACATCTTTTGTCACGGATTCAATTATCATGGTGGGTGCAGATGGCCAGGACTCACTTATAGTAGTTGAGCGAGTGGACAGGATAGAGGAAAAAGAAACCACCAAGATCACTTATGACTGGGACGAGCGCTTCAACCGCCATTTTACGGAGAAAATCATCCCGTTTATTGACGAGGCCAGACTGAGCGGGGTGAGGAGTTACCTGGTTTCAGGAGAGGCCAACACCCACAAGTTGGAAGCTTTTCAGCGTGATATGGGCATGGACGACGTGGAGTTCTATTTCGCGGATGACATCCTGCTGAAAACCATCATACGGTCGAGTCCCGGGGTGGTTTGGTGGAAAGATGGCGTAATCAAGAAAAAATGGCATAAACTCCGCCTGCCGGAATTCAGCGATATTCAAGATGAGATTTTAGCGGAAAAATAACAGCCTGCTAAGGCAAGTATTGTCGCGCAAGGGCTGTTGTGGGTTGAAAACGAATCCGCTATTGAAGTGATGCCGCACTTATAATCGCTGCAGCACTTCAAAAACCTTTTTCTTTTCCCTTTGCCAGTTCAAATGACGGGACGCTTTACATGCATTCCGGTGCAATTCATTGTAACGATCCGGATCGCTGTGCAGCTTTTGCACAGTTTCAATAAGCGTCTCTACCCGTAGATCGGAAATGAGTATTGAAAATTGATACTCCTCATTCAGGTTTCTATACTCGGGAAAATCCATGGAAATCGATGGCACTCCAAAGGCCATGTAGTCGAGAAATTTATTGGCAAGCGAGTGGTAGTAATTTCCACTGCTTTCATCCAAAAGATTGAGTCCCAGCCAGGCTTTGGCAGTCCATTCGTTCAGTTCCTCCGGTCGCAAATTGCCCGTGATCATCACATTTTCCAGGCCCTTTTCTCTCACCCTCTCTCTCAATTCATCTTCCAAATCACCACCTCCCGCCAGAACCAGTGTAAAATCTTCCAGCCGGCTCATGGCTTCGATTATTTCCTCCAGACCGCGATCTTTATTGAGTCTTCCTTGATAGAGAATCAGGCCATGGTTGTGTTCAAAGGCATTGTCTTTTACTTCGGGAAAAGGATTGATTTCGGGAAGATTGCGAACCACCTCAAATGTAACCCCGGTTTGGTTTTGCAGAATGTCAGCCACGGATTGATTGACCGTCCAGCAAAAATCCGCCCGTGGGGCCAAAAGACGGACGATTTTTCTCCATACCCACCGGACCACCGGCTTATTTTCCAACTCCGGAACCTGGTCGAACAACTCGTGCGAATCGAAGAGCAGTTTGCCACCGCGCAGCGCTTTTATACACCACATGGCCGGCAAGGTGTCCGGGTCCACGGCGATGAGCAGGTCGTATTTTTTGGTTAAAAAAAAGAAGAAAAGTCGAATTTGCAACTCGGTGTAAAACAGTGGTCCCCTTTTGAAAAAACACCTCAATCTCCGCTGTTCAAAAGGTTTATCGACCAATGGCAGTGAATGGGGCAGCCGGCGTCCCACCAACATAACACTAACTCCATATTCGTGCAGAGCCCCGGCAATCCGGTTCATGCGTTGATCCATGGTCACATCATTACTCACCGCTATCAGGGCCCTTTTCAAAATACACTATTTTTCATATGGGTCAGTTTGTTGTGAGCGGCCCACGGTTTACTTTTTCAGGGAAAATTTCTCATCCCGCCACTCTACCATCCCTTCGGCTTCCAGGTATTTCAGCAGCGAGATGGCCCTCTTTCTCCAAACAAAACCGACAGAGGCCAGCAAATCCTCCAGGCTCATATCCCTTTTCGAGAGCAACTTCTCAAAATGGCCTTTCAGTTTTTTGGCATCTGCGCTGGATGGTTCCGTTTGGTGTGCGCCGTAGCAAAGGTCGCATTTTCCGCATTTCTCCGCACTTTTTTCGTCAAAATAGCCGAGCAGATTTTGCATTCGGCAGTCGGTCTCTTCAACATATGAGAGCATTCCCCGCACCCTGTCGAAGGTCCGCTTTTTCAAAAAATCATACTGCTCCCTGTCGATATTGAAGTGTCGCGAGGATATCCTGGGCTCCACAAAAGTCACCCGGGGTTTGTCGCTGGCGGGGGCGTAACTGATAATTCCGTCCTTTTCCATAGTCACGAGCGCCTTGTGAACCTCAGATGGTTCCGTTTTCAATCGCTTTGCAATTTTTTTGAGGTGCACGGCAACGGAGACGCTGAACATACCTTCGTACATCCTCAGCAGCACCTTGCTCAGCACATCCATCTTTGGATTTTTCAACTGGTAGTCGTAAAGGGTTTCATTGTTAACTACAAATCCGACTCGTGGAGGGTGATAGACAGCCTCGCTCAGAAGGATAAAGCCCGATTTTTCAATGAGTTTCAGTGCGTGATAGACCTGGCGGGACTGCAGATCAAATCTCTGTGTAAATTCCGGCATATCGAAATCAAAGGTTTCGCCCGCTCCCCCGCCCGGGATTATATTGAAATAGACACACAGGGCTTTGTAGATGCGCTTTATGGCAGATGGCGGAGGAAATTCAGCTTCAGCGGAAGACACCAGGTCCCTTTTTTCCCTGTCCCGGCAAAATAAAATGGCGTAGGATTCCTCGCCGTCGCGCCCTGCCCTGCCGGCTTCCTGATAGTACTCCTCGGGGCCCGTGGGCAGGTCCATGTGAAAAACGGCTCTCACATCCGATTTGTCAATTCCCATCCCAAAAGCATTGGTGGAGACAATAATTTCTCGTTCCCCCTTGATAAACTGATGCTCCACCTTTGCCCTTTCGCCTGCTTCAAGACCTGCGTGGTACCAGGTGGAGGAAAAGCACATGCGGGAGAGTTTTTCGCTGATTTCCCTGGTTTTTCGCCGGTTCCTGACGTAGATAATTTTGGTACCCTTGATTCTGCGGAGGAAGTAAAGCAGTCGTTCAAACCGGTTTTCTTCGTCCACCACAAAAAAACCGATGTTGTCCCGCTTGAATGTTTTTACAAAAAGGCGGGGATTTTTGAGTTGAAGGTGGGTTGCGATGTCTTTTCGCACCTGCTGGGTGGCCGTAGCGGTGAGCGCCATGCAGGGTACACCGGGGACCAGTTCGCGGGCGTTGGCGATCTCCAGATAAGAGGGCCTGAAGTCGTACCCCCACTGAGATATGCAATGTGCCTCATCCACGACCAATTGACTCAGGTTCAAACTCCCGATCCGGGCCTCCATCATATCCGTGTGAAGTCGCTCCGGCGAGCAGTATAAAAACTTGTACATACCGGCTGCGCAATTGGCCAACTCCCGGTCAATATCCCGACTGCGGAGTCCCGAGTGAATGGCAATGGCGGGAATGTTTCTGTCTTTTAACTGCCTGACCTGATCCCTCATCAATGCAATGAGCGGTGTGATCACCATGGTCAGACCGTCCATCATTAATCCCGGCACCTGATAGCATATTGATTTTCCTCCACCTGTAGGCAGGAGCGCTATGGTGTCGTTTCCCTCCAAAATGCTGTCGATAATATCCTGCTGCAGTGGTCTGAATTCCGGATATCCCCAGTATTTTCTGAGAACTTCGACTGCCTGGTTAGCCATAATTTGCAAATTCTGCTTTTAAGCCTTCAGGGGGCAGGAGTTGATTTAAAAACCGCTGGGGCAGCCTGTGCGGTTCGGTCTGCGCTGGCGCGATTGGGCCAGTCCCGTGTCCAGAAAATGATAGGAAAGCGTCAAAACAGTGAAAATGTAACCGTCATTTTTATCGGGATTCCCGCGGGGCCCCTCTCTGTCCATTGGTTCCTGACCGAGGTATTCCCAACTCCGGTCACTAAGAGCTGCCGCTACTTCTCCACGCTCTTCCAACATCAGTGAATAAGGCACATAATTGGTGCTCACATCATCCAGATAATCCGTAAAGGTGAGGCGATAACCAAATTCAAAGCCAATAGTGAGAAATTCTGAAAGCGCGTATTTAAATCCAAAGCCGAGCGGGACCGAAATTTGGACGAGATTGTACTTTTCGCGATCCGGGAATGCATCCAGGCCCTGGCCCTCGGTACCCAGAGGCTGCAATTCGACCCACTCCCCTTCGTACAATGCCTCAGGCTGGAACCGGAAACCGGCAATTCCTCCAAAAATGTAGGGCGACCACGGTGACCTGAAGTTGTAGGGTTCAAAGCCGAGCAAATTGATATCCAGTCGCAGAGCCACTTCCGTCACCGGGGACTGGAAGCTCAAATTACGCATACGAGTCTCTTCGTCTTCTGCGAATCGATCATCCCCACTGATGCGCCCGTGACTGATGGACAAGCCCACATTAAAGGTGGGGCTGATGTGGTATTTTCCGAACCCGGTGACACCCACATGGGTGTTCCTCGTAATATCTCTGAATGTCCCCTCACTGAGATCTCCATAAAAGTTAGTTATTCCGCCACCGATTCCCACCTCAAAATGCTGAGTGTGGGCCGTAGGACCCTGAAACCAAAACAAGCCAAACGCAATCAACATCAATTTGCCGTATTTCATTTGATAGTATTTTCTTTTGATAGATTTGGCAGGCAAGTGCCATTTATTGCTTAAAACCTGCCACACAAAGGCTTTCGTACTTTTTCTTAAAAACACTGTATTTTAACTCCCTCCATTTGGCCAAAATTGCCATAACCTTAAGCATATTGGACACTGTCTCATTTCAGCAGGGCTTTGATACACCATTCGGCAAATTTAATAAAATGTGCCGGAAAACCGAATTACAGAAGTGGCATTTAGGGACTATTAACGTTTCCCAGCCAAATGAAGCCTACGGGACTACGCACCAAAACGCAGCAATACTCACCTCAACTCGCAGTATCAACCGGTTTGACCTTCCAAAAATTCTATTCTCATAATTCCATAAACTACCCGGTTCTCAAAATTTACACGGAAGTTCTCTGCGCACTTCGGGTAGAATCCTATCCTGGATTCAAAAGCCCCTAACTATAATAATTTCAGGAAAATCAAAGATGCAAATAATACAGCCTCTGTGTCCTCTGCGTGAAACCTAAATACCACAAGGCCAGGCTTGAAAAACATCCGCCAGAGGGTTACCGAAAGACTATACGACAGAAAAATCCCCCAAAATCAATAACCACAAAATATCGATAAACACCTGCAAGTAAAGTAATTACGCCCACCAGAAGCCATCAACCATCAGCCATCGACCGTCCCAACTCACCAAATCACAAACTCAAAACTCACAACTCAAAATGCTCCTCCCCTAAATTTTACCAGAAATCCGGTAAAAATTATCTGCATTCGTGGTTGAGCTGCGTTCACTATAAGTCTTTTTAAATCGCACTGGTCCAAAAATTGTGCAAATCAGTGTTTGAACCGAGGGTGTTAGCAATTGTATTACTTTGATATCCGGTTATTTTTTTCAAAAATCCTTTTTTCAATGAAGAATATCTTTTTCCTCCTCCTATTAATCCCAACAGTTGTTCTGGCACAGCCACAGGTGCCTTTGGACTGGTTTCACCTCTGCCCTGAGGACGACGGCTATCGCGGGCTGAATACCGCGGGTGCTTACGAATTGTTGAATGGGCGCGAAAGCCAAACAGTGGTAGTTGCCGTCATTGACAGTGGTGTCGATATCGAACACGAAGACCTGAGGGACAATGTATGGGTCAATCCAGGTGAAATAGCTGGAACGGGGAGAGATGACGACGGTAATGGCTATGCAGATGACCTGCACGGATGGAATTTCATTGGAGGTCCCGACAGTAATGTAATTTACGACAATCTCGAGGTCACCCGGCTATACCGCAAATTTCGCGACAAATATGCGCATCTGGACCCATTGGATTTAAACAGAAGAGAGCGCAAGGAATACGCCCGGTACTTGAGCTACAAACGTGCTTATCAGAGCGGAAGAGAGAACGCAAAAAACAACTACGAGCAATTTAGCGACTTCACTGAAAGACTGCTTTTGTCCATTGATAAAGTGATGCTTGCCATCGGAGACGAGCCACTTACCGAAGACGCACTACTCAACATTGACCCCCAGGGCGACCGGGACGTGAGTTTTGGGATACAGGTTTTACTCAACTTCCTGGAGGACTATCCCGATGCCGATTACGACAATTTGCGCGAGGACCTGAAGGAAAATCTGACAGGCGGTATTGAACACTATCGCGCACGGTACAATTACCACTACAATGTAGATTTCTGTCCGCGGCATTTGGTCAACGACAATTACGACGATCAGGAAGAGCGGTATTATGGAAACAACGAGGTGGGAGGTGAATTTTCCCAACACGGAACCCATGTGGCCGGAATTATTGGGGCAGTCAGAGACAATGACATCGGAATGGACGGAATTGCAGACAATGTGCGCATAATGTCCATCAGGACTGTACCCAACGGCGATGAAAGAGACAAGGACGTGGCCAATGCCATCCGCTACGCAGTGGACAATGGAGCCTCGGTTATAAATATGTCTTTTGGAAAGGGATTTTCCTGGAACAAACAGGTGGTGGACGATGCGGTCCGGCACGCCGAGCGAAATGATGTACTGCTGGTCCACGCAGCCGGAAACAGCGCCCAAAACAACGACCTCAACGACAATTTTCCCAACCCCGTTTTCGAGCGGAGAAGATTCCTGGGTCCGAGACAGGCCCGCAATTGGATAGAAGTAGGAGCACTGAACTACGAAAATCCTCCAACCCTGGTGGCCTCCTTCTCCAATTATGGAAAAGAAACAGTGGATGTTTTTGCACCCGGCAACTTTATCTACTCCACCGTTCCCGGAGATGACTACCAGGACTTGCAGGGCACCAGCATGGCCGCACCCATGGTGGCTGGTTTGGCAGCGATGCTGAGGGCCTATTTCCCCGAATTTACTGCCAGAGAGATCAAGGCCATCATTGAAGATTCCGCCATCAGGGAAGATGCGGAAGTATCCAGACCGAGCGACAGGGAGTTGGTACATTTTAGCGAGCTGAGCAGTACAGGTGGATATATCAATGCTTTTGAGGCGGTAAAACTCGCCATCGAGCGTTCAAACTGATAAAAAATGGACAGCAGTCAGATTAATTGGTGGGACTTTCAAAAAATAGATATGCGCGTCGGCACGGTGCTCGAGGCTGCCTATCTTGAAGAAGCCAAAGACCATGCCATCAAAATGGTCATCGACTTTGGCGAGGAGGGTAAACTCAAAAGCTCGGCAAAGATCACCGACAAATACCTGCCCGCAGACCTCGTTGGTACCCAGGTGATCGCAGTGATCAATTTTCCTCCTAAACAAATTGCCAATATGATGAGTGAATGCCTGGTGCTCGGAGCGGTTGAAAGCGATGGCGAAGTAGTGCTCCTCCGCCCGGATTTTGAGGTTGAAAATGGGACTCGAATAGGGTGAAAAATGCCCAATTTTTGGCTATTTTTGGCTGGCATCAAAAAATGCATATAAAATATATCACATTTTCTTAATACCTTTGTGTCTTGCAGAACCTGCTCACCAATCATGCTGTATCAGGAATTGGAAAAATTTGTATTGAGTGAATTGGAGGAAAACCTATCCCCAAAACTAACCTATCACGGTGTGCATCACACCCGCGATGTACTGCAGGTCTGTATTGCGTATTGCGAGCGATTTCAACTGAATCAAGAGGATGCCACTTTGCTGAAAGCCGGGGCACTGATGCACGATACCGGTTTTTTGTACACCTACGATGAGCACGAGAAAAAGGGTGTTGAAATTGCTGAGCGGATTCTACCGCGTTTTGAATTCTCCAAAAAGGCCATAAAAATCATCTCCGGATTGATCATGGCGACCAAAGTACCACAGGAGCCGAAAACCGAAATGGAAAAAATCATTTGCGATGCCGATCTTGACTACCTGGGCAGGGATGATTTTTACCACATCAGCGAATCCCTGTTTGAGGAGCTGAAACACTTCAAAGGACTCACTGACCGAAATAAATGGAATCAAATCCAGGTCTCCTTTTTCGAGAGCCACCAATTTCACACCGATTGGGCGAAAAAGAACAGGGCGCCGGTCAAAGCCTTATACTTAGAGGAACTCAGGGAAATGGTCAAGTGAATCAATACACCGAAATCACCCGACTTAAAAAAATCTGGCAGGGGATCATTGGCCCGATTTCAATTTTTTTATCTCATCATTCAGGGCGATAATGCGTTGGATGAGGACTTCGATGATCTCGTTCATCAATTCGGGTTTTTCATACAGCAGGTCCAAAAAGTGTTCCCTGCCAATTTTGTAAACCACCACATCTGAGAGGGCACTCACCGAGGCGGTCCTCGGAATCGGAGTTAAAAGGGCCAGCTCACCGACAATTTCACCGGGGCCCAGTTTGGCCAGCAGATGCTCACCATCGTGAACCTTAACCTCTCCACTTTTTACAATGTACATCTCTCCTGCCATTTCGCCTTTTCGAATAAATTCCACACCTTTTTTAAACTCGTCGTAATCCATGATCCGGGCTACATCAAGCAGGGAGGCCTCGGGCAGTTTTTCAAAAACAGAGACCGCTTTGAGTGAAAATACTTTGTCGATTAAAAACTCCATAAGCTTAATTTTTGGCGTTTAACTCAGCCATGACGGCCTCCGATTCAATTTCCTCCAACCGGGGTATTATATCGCGGGGCAGTTCGATATCGCGCTCTCTGTAGATGCGCACCATCAGCGCAATAAGCCATTCACTGGCACAGACACATCCGTTGGGAAAAAGCGCTTCAATACCCTGGTCTTTTTTGTAATTGTGGTGGCTTTTTTTCCAGTCATAGAGGGTTTCGAGTGAAAACTCCACCACGGGAATCACCCTGGCGGCATCCCTTCGCACCAATCTATTCTCGAGCAGTTCAATAGCATTGACGGCCAGGTTTCGGTCGGCGGATCTCAAATTGTCCGATACGCGTTGAATGAGTTTGCGGCCATACCACAAGCCTGCAATTTTCAAAACCCGGTCCCGCTGCAAATCCAGTTCACTCAACAAAGAGCGCCTCAAACGGTCATCATCCTCTGCAAGTGAGTATAAAAGCTGGGCCACCAACACATCAAAATACCGGGATTCCAAATCGAGTAAGTGGTCCACTTTATCCCTGACCTCTGCCCCGGAAATTGATTCACCTGAGTAATATATTCCTGAAATTGCCACCGATCTGGTGCCCGGGTCCGTAGCCAGCAATTCGGACACCAGCATTCTCAGCGACCCGGGAAGGTGAATATGCCCCGCTATCTTAAGCAAGCGCTGATGGATTCTGTTATCATAAGACTTTTTCAGCTCCATTACGAGGTGGGGTATCGCCTCTTTACCAAAGGAGGCAATGGCCCGGGATGCCTCGCGGAACAAATCACCGGAGATCACAATTTCGAAGAGAATGGGTATTAGCTTTTCATTTTTGACCGTAGCTGTTGCAGCAATGGCAGCCCTTCTGACTTCTCTGTCACTGTCCCGCAGCAATTTAGCCAGTGGATGATAATAATCTCTCAGCCCCACCAGACCGATCACACGGGCAGCAGTGATTCTATCCTCGATTGTGCCAGATCTCGCTTTTCCCATGAGTGCACTGCCATAGGTTGTCGCTCCAACTATCCCACTGTACTTGAGCACGGCTGCAACCAGTTGTTCCTTCCGCTCCCCCGTGCTCTGCCTGATATCCTCCTCCAGTTCCTCCACAGCATCATCCTCCAAAAATGAGCACAGCAAAAAAACCGCCTTAGAGCTCACTTCCAAATTTTCATGAGCTGCCAATTCCCTCGCATAGGGCACCATTCTCTCATCCCGAAATTCCCCTGCCAGTGCCAGGGCTTCTTTCAAAATTAGCGGATTCTCATCACTCAACAATCTCACCAGCATATCTTTTCGCTCCTGATCAGGCAGGCTGGGCCCCATCACTTTCAAGCGGTAAAGGAGATTTACCGGATCGGTACTGGCACTGACCTCCCCTCCAATTGCTCCCAGTTCTTCTTTTGAAAAGTCCAAATTTCGGCTTGTGAGGAGGCGGTTTTTGAGCATAAAGCGAACCAGTTCTCCGTACATCCCTGATACCTTCACTCCAATCAGTATCCACAAGATCACCGCCACGGCCAGGCAAACAATAATGCTCTGAATCGTAAAAACTCCAAACCAAATCAATGCGAGCATTACGCCCCCGGCCATCAACATGCCAAGTGGTTCCATTCTTCCCTTTGCCAGCGTGTGCCCCTCCAATCTCTTGTGTTTTGAAAGCGGCTGAAAAAGCACAAAAAAGGAGGGCAGGTGCAGAGAGGACCGCAATATCTCATCGAACAGCATAATCAAACCAAAAACCCAAAGCATGTAGTAAAGCGGATCTTCAATAAAAACCATCCCAACCAGGCCGGCAAGCGTAAATGCAGCCAGAAAGGCAGGCAATATAAGTATCATGTTTCCTATCCGCAACATTTTGAAAAGGCGGTTGAATACCAAAAGCCGGTTAGCCAGGTTGAGAAAAGTACCAAAACTGAAGAAGAGTCCAAAAAAGTAGGCCAACTCCTCTGCTTCCCTGAAGTGAACTTCAACGCGGTTGAGAAAGGTGTAATGTACAAAGTAATAGACCAAAACAGCCAGCAGGGCAAACAATCCTGTTATCCGCAAAAAGGGGTCACTAATGCGAAATACCGAAAGCCAACTGCCGCTCTTTTTTTCGTGATCCTCATCGTGATGGTGAGCTACTTTTAACCCTTCTTTGTTGAGGCGTGCCAGTCTGTAAAAGAAAAACAGGGAGATGAGAAAAGCCACTGCCGCACAGAGGAAAAGGTCGTAAACCGAAAACCAGGTCACGATGAGCGGGGTGGCCATATACCCCAGTATTTTAGCCACAGATTCCCCCGTTGTCAACATCCCAAACAGCCTTTTGCTCTGGCGTACATCGTAGAGCAATGATGCCACACCCCAAAATTCCAGGTTGCTTAGCTGGTAAATTACGAGGTAAAGGGCGTAGAGGAAGGAGACAAAAAGTAATGTATTTTGGACGAGGTCTGCTGACCGCGCGACAATGGCCCAACCCATACAAAAAAGCAAGACCAGTGTAAAAAGTCTCTGCGGAGGCAAACTCGACTCGAGCGAGGAGTATATCCGGCCGGTTATCAGCATCAAAAACCCGCCTAATAAGTAAATATAGGGGAGATTTTCTATCCCGTTCATCTCCACCAGCAATACGTTGATTGCAGTGAAAGAAAAAGCGATTGCCAGGGCATTAAAAAAGGAGTGACCCAGCATATTGAGGAAGGTGGGCACCTCGGCCCCCTTTATCTGGAAAAACCTCAACACACCACTGTAGGTCATCTGCCTGTTGTTTTTATTGGCCCAAACTTACGGATTATCTGAAAACTTTGAGTGATAACCGGTAAATGGGCGATTTCAATTGGCAAAGGCCTCAAGCATCTCTCCTGCATTCGGCAGTGATGGCAACAATCAACGGACAATGATTTTCTCTACCACTTCCCCGTCCAACTCTCTGTTGATTTTCTCTCTTAGTGCGTCGCGGCTCATATTGAGTTCCGACCGCAGGGATGCTGAGGACACGGAGATGTACAGCGCTTTTTGTTTGAGGTAAAGCCCGGAGGTTTGCTCGTTGATCATTCCGCCCATGTTCTCGTGCCACCACTTTTTTACCCGGTATTGGTCGTAACCCGGTTTTATCTTTCTTTTGGATGAAAATTGCTTTAGTATATCACCCAGTTTTTGCTCGTTGCTCTTTTTGAACATCATCTGTTTTTTTGCGAATCAATCATATCCACTATTCTTCCCTTAAGGATCGAAAAGATAGTAAATTTTTCATTCATGGACGAAATGGCACCGGTCAGCCGCTCGATATTGGTGTCTGTGATAAATATCTGGCCTGTGGTGTGCTCCTTTAATGTGTGGAGAAAATTGGAGGCGCGGTCCATGTCCAGCCTGTCAAAAAGATCATCCAGTAAAAATGCGGGATCGGTGCCCGTGCGGTTTCTTATCAACTTGTGGGATGCCAGCTTAAGAGCAAGTACAGTGGATTTCAGTTGCCCCTGAGAAGCCACATCCCTGAGTTTGCGATTGAGCAGGGTGAAATCCAGGTCGTCTTTGTGGATACCACCGTGAGAGCGCCCCATGACCCGGTCCTTTTCGGAAAAACGGACAGTAAGGTCTCCATATGCAGCATCGTGCAGTTGGGATAGATAGGTAAATTCCACCTTTTCAGACCCGCCTGAAATATCCGAGTAGTAGGATTTAAAATGTCGGAGCAACTCACCGCAGTATTCATTTCTCGCTGCATAAACAATATCCGCATGGGGCTTTATCCTTCGGTCGTATGTTTTCAGCAATTCCCAGTTGACGACTCCGGTTTTCAGCGCTTTTTTCA
>SKLY01000136.1 GCA_007121335.1 Saprospiraceae bacterium
CACACAGAAAAAGCGGTCCGGTAAGTCAAACTATCTCCGGACCGCTTGTAGTATTACAACTTTTAATAATTACTCGAATGATTACTTGTGGTTTTCGATCTTATCAGCCAGTGCCTGCTTCGAAATCACACCCACGTGTTTGTCAACAACTTCACCATTTTTTATCAACAAAATGGTAGGTATGGACCGGACGCTGTACTTGCCGGAAATCTGCGGATTGTTGTCCACATTTACCTTGCCAATTTTGACAGTTCCATCGTACTCTTTGGAGAGCTCTTCAATGATGGGAGTTATCATTCTACACGGGCCACACCATTCTGCCCAAAAATCAGCAACCACCAATTGATCGCTCTCAAGAGCTGTGGACTGAAAATTATCGTCTGTGAATTCAAGTGCCATATTACGTTTTTTTATAATTTTTACTAATCTTGCAAAATTAATACAATTTTCCGAAAGAGTTAGTTTAAATATAGTGCCAGAAAAATTATGACTCACAACCGGATTGTTATACCCTTCGCGCTATTGACCGCTCTGATGTTGATTATCGGCTGGTTATCACCTTCCGCTATGAATTTTTTATACGGTGAGCTGATGTATCCATCTGTGCGATTGACCTTGAATACCCTGAGTTGGCTCTTCCCAATACCACTGTTTAAGGTGTTTATCATTGTTGTCCTCGCCGCAATCGTCAGGGGTGTTTTTTTTCGGCTAAAAAAGAGGCGGGGCAATGTGAGTAACCGATGGCTCAATGTGCTATGGTACCTGCTGAGAACCGGAATAATAATAGCCTGTGGTTTTTACTGGATTTGGGGGTTCAATTACCTCATGCCTTCGCCAGTCAAGCACCTGGGATTGAGTACAAAGCCGGTCCCTGCCGAACGGGTCAATGAAATGCTTTACGCCTACACAGACTCGGTAAACAAACTCCGGGCGGAACTGTACGACGAGGGTTTCGAAAATTCCGAAAATTTCTTTGAATTGACGGTTGATTATGACCGGCTGGCGGAATATTTAAATCGGGTTCTGGCAGTGCACGGATTCAAACAGTATTCATCGTATCCCTTGCGGCATTGGCGGCCAAAAGGCGTTCTATTGCGAAATTCCACAGCGGGTATGTATTTTCCCTTTACCGGTGAGGCCACCATAGACCCGGGCTTGCATCCGTTGCAATTGCCCTTTACTTCCAGCCATGAGATGGGGCACAGTGCCGGATTCACGGACGAGGGGTTTTGTAATCTGTTAGCTTATCTGGCCACCACCAGATCGGAGGATCCTTTTATAAGGTATTCCGGGTTTTTGACTTTTTGGCGTTACCTCGCGCGTGCAGCCAGATCCTTTGACCGCGAATTTTACAGTGAGTTTATCGAAGAAAACTTAAGTGAATTGGTAGTCGGGGATCTGCAGTCCATTTATGAAAACAGGGCGAAATATCCCGATTGGTTTCCCGGGCTACAAAGGCGGGTTTATGATTCCTATCTCAGGGCGCACGGTGTAACAGAAGGTGTGGCCAGCTACAATCAGATGATTATTTTGGCTGAGAGTTATGAAAAATTATACCGCAAGTGACTTTATCATCTCTGCGAGTATTTCATTCATCTCCGCTATGGCAGAATCTGCATCCTTTTCACCATCGGTTTCATGCAGTGAATGCGTCACCGCTCTCAGACTTAAAAATTTGGTGTTTTCGCTTAGTGCTGCAAAGAAAAAAGCCGCTCCATCGGGGGTTACAATCGCTGCATCCGGAAATGTTTTGCTGAGCTTTGTGGCAAACTCCTCATCAGGTGGAAAAGTAGTGGAAGTAAGTCCCACAGCGACCGGAAGAAACTGCCCGGTAAAGGGATTTTTCATCAATCGATCCGGCTGAAAATTGTCCCCTGGCTGGTTTGGCATTCCAGGATTTTCTTTTGTCGGTGTTTTTTCAAAAGGTTCGCTTGTATCTCGGATAAACTGCTCGCTGCTGAGCTGCACGATAGAACCCGTTTCCACTGTTTTTTTCAGAGAAAAAGCGATGCCGGTGTGGATGAGCAGGTCAACCGCCTGGTGTTGGAGGTATTTGGTCAATGAGTAGGTGGTGTTAATAATTCCCTCACCGGTTACGAGGAGGTGTATTTCAGTTCCTTTTATGCGATAGTGAAAAGGTGCAGATCGGGTTCCTGACCGCTCTAAAAAATCAGTGATTCCACTAAGTTGAGTTCCATTTGGTGTAACCAGGGTTAATTTCATGAATTTCAAGGAGGTTTTTGGTGGTGTTTACTATTTGGTGACTTTCTATGTTCGAAATAAAATGCTGAAAATGTTTTTCCAGGATGGGGCTTAAGTGGTTCCCATGCTACTGTTTGGCCTCGTAAGAGAGACCGGCAGATGGGCTGATTCCCAGCCGCTGGTGATAGCTGCCCGCCGATTGGATACTGAAGTTCTGCAGGTCGAGATTGATCCCAAAAGTAAACCTGGTGGGCTCGGTAATTGCACCAAACATGATCCTGAAATTGGGGTGGATTTGATAGCGCAAACCTACTTTTATCCCGGCATCGTAGTCAACATCTTTTACCAGGCCGGCACCGACGGTCAATTGAGAGGAAACCCTCCAGTCCAGATCGAAATTAAATTCCGAGGGGATGGGGTGATTGTCAGCGATTTCAATGCCAAGAGGATTGGAAATGTGAATGCCGGCAGTGAGATTGCTGAAAATGGAGTACATTCCGCCAATGCGAAAAGAGAGTTGTGAGTTTTGTCCGTAGTTGGTAATGCTTGTTTGGTACCAATCTATCTGAACGCCCACGCTGAGCTCACGACTGAGTTTCATCCCATATCCCAAACCGATCCTGCTCTGTCTGAATTCTTCAATGCCATACCGACTGAAATTTGCAGATATTCCTGAATTGGCACCCGTACTGAGTCCGACAGCGAGTCCCACATTGGAAAATTCCGGCAGTAAATGGGTTTGTTCGGCGTAAATATTGGCTGCAAATCCCGACAGTTCTGACAATCCCGCCTGATTGGAAAAGGAGGACTCAATACCTTTTAAGGTGTAGGCCCAGTTGGCAGTAGCCCTTCCATCCACGGACATTGGTTCCACCTGCGCTCCGGCCTTAAAACCAAGTGCAAGGCAAACTACAGCGAATAGAAGGTTTTTCATCTGCTCATTTTTTCTTCAAAAACCCGAATCAGACAACCGATTTTAACCGGATCTACCTGGCTTTTCTCTCACCAAAATGATCTCAATAAACCTTTGTCTTAAAGATTCAAAGGTAAATCATTTGGTTGAAATCCCGGCTGATGAACAGCAAAAATTACATTTCACCACCGATTTTGCCAGACAGCCGGGAAAAATACTTACTTTTGGATCAGTGTTTTGTGTGATTAATCATAGAAAAAACCAATTATGCGAAAAATTTATACTTCAGGAATACTCTTTTTAGCAGTTGTTATCAGCAGCATGGGCTTCACCTTCACAGACCCCATCGAGGAGCAGGTGGAAGCAATCCACAAAAGTATTTTGACATTGGATACGCATCTGGATACGCCCATGCGTCTGGGGCGAGATGATTTTGACATGCTGGAGAGAAATGATCCCAGAAGGGGTGGTGGGAAAGTCGATTTTCCGCGTATGAGAGAGGGTGGACTTGATGCCGGCTTCTTTGTGGTGTATGTGCGGCAGGAGCCATTGACCGAAACCAATTACAAAAAGGCCTATGAAAGCGCCCTGGAGACTTTTGAGTTGATTCACGAAATGGCGGAAAAGAGCAGTGAGGTCGCCGGTTTAGCATACACTCCGGAAGATGCCTGGGAACTAAAACACCTCGGAAAACACGCTATATTCATCGGTTTGGAAAATGGATTTCCGCTGGACCACGACATTAACAGGGTACAGGAATTCTACGATCTGGGAGCTCGGTATATCGGACTCAGTCACACCAGAAACAATCAGGTATGCGATTCCTCTACAGACCCCGAAGGTTATATCCACGGTGGATTGTCCGATTTTGGAAGGGAAGTAGTTAAAGAAATGAACCGCATTGGTATGTTGATAGATGTGAGCCACATCTCCGATCAGGCATTTTACGATGTGATAGAAGTGAGTACCCAACCGGTGGTAGCCACTCATTCAAATGCAAGGGCCGTATGTAACCACGCTCGCAATCTGACCGATGATATGCTGATCGCTCTGGCCGAAAATGGCGGGGTTGTCCAGGTGACCTTTCTACCTTCTTATGTAAAAACCATACAACAAAAACCGGAGGTGCTCGAAGCGAGACGTGAGGTAAGGCAGCGTTACAACAACTTTAGTGGACTGAGTGATGAAGAGATGGCAGAAGCATGGGCGGCCTGGGAAGCCATCAATCACAAATACCCCGTTAAACTCCCAACTGTATCCGATTTTGTGGATCACATCGACTACATTGTGGATTTGATTGGAATTGATCACGTCGGCATTGGAAGTGATTTCGATGGGGGAGGTGTGCTGGAAGATTGCTTTGACGTGTCAGAGATGAAAAATGTGACTGCTGAATTGCTCCGCAGGGATTACAGTTGGGAGGACATTGAAAAGATATGGAGCGGAAATTTCTTCCGGGTCTTTAACGAGGTCATCGAAAGTGCGGAGGTAGAGTAAGTTGAATTGGTTTGCCTGATCTCAAATCCGGTTTTCCAAAAACCATTTGAACCACGAAAAGACAGTGGCCGAATTCTTCTATCCGCTGTAAAAATTTCAAGGTGGGATTAGCCCAGTTTGTTTTCTTTGATCAACTCCCTTGCGATTACCAATTTTTGGATCTCAGAGGTTCCTTCCCCAATGGTGCACAGTTTGGAATCCCGGTAAAATTTCTCGACTGGAAATTCCTTGGTGTAGCCGTATCCTCCAAAAATTTGAACCCCGTCTGTTGCGACTTCCACGCAGACCTCAGAGGCGTAGTATTTCGCTGAAGCGGAGGTTTTTGTAACCGGTTTGCCACTGTTTTTTAAAAATCCGGCCTTTCTGGTGAGCAATTCTGCTCCCTGGATTTTGGTGGTCATATCTGCCAGCTTGAAACTCACCCCCTGAAAATTGGCAATAGGTTGTCCAAATTGTTCTCTCTCTTTGGCGTATTTTACGGAGGTCTCATATGCTCCCTTGGCAATTCCGAGTGAAAGGGCTGCTATGGATATGCGCCCTCCATCGAGGATTTTCATCGCCTGGATAAAACCTTCACCCTCCTTTCCGAGCATGTTGGCCTGTGGAACTTTGCAATTGTCAAAAATCAATTCAGCGGTTTCGGATGCACGCATTCCGAGTTTGTCCTCTTTTTTCCCTCCTGAAAAACCCTCGGTACCTCTTTCTACGATGAAGGCGGTCATCCCGCGAGAGTCGAGAAGTTCACCGGTTCTCACGATAACCACAGCAACTTCTCCACTAATGCCGTGTGTAATCCAGCATTTGGTGCCGTTGATGATGTAGTTGTCGCCTTGTTTTTCAGCCACGGTTTTCATTCTTCCCGCATCGGAGCCGGTATTGGGTTCGGTGAGCCCCCATGCACCTATCCACTCACCTGAGGCGAGTTTGGGCAGGTACTTTTGCTTTTGCTCCTCATTTCCAAACTCCAGAATATGGCCTGTGCAAAGAGAGTTATGTGCAGCCACTGAAAGACCGATGGATGGATCAACTTTCGTAATCTCTTCGATTATGGTAATGTACTCCTGATAACCCAATCCGGAGCCACCGTACTTTTCAGGTACGAGTACACCGAGAAAACCGTATTTCCCCATTTCCTTCATCATGTCCACCGGAAAGTGCTGGGCTTCGTCCCATTCCATTACATGTGGCCTGATGTGGGTTTCGGCAAAATCTCTGGCACTGTCTCTGATGATTTTGAGGTTCTCCTGATCGATGTATGAGGTTGTTGCTGTATCCATTTATATTATTCTTGTCGCTGATTAATTTCTCACAAATATAGTATAAATTTTGATCTTCCCGGGGATTTCTACCGTGTCAAATGCCCTGATTTATGCACAACCATTGCTTTTGCCGGAAACAATCGCATATCTATAGCAGAACTACTATTGGCAGTAAAGGTTCAGTAAAGTGATGTGCACATTTTGTCACAGAAAATTTTGTGACACCCATCTGTTTTATGGTTAAAGAACTTCGATGTCTTTTATTCCTCCCTTTCAGTTGATGAGGAGCCGGATTTTTTGTCCTCCCACTTTTTTATCATCTGTTGCTCGTATGGGTTCACTCCCGGTTGGTAGAGTTCGGTTGGGGGAATATCCTCTGGAAAATAGTTTTGGGGTACATAATTGTTCGGATAGTCGTGGGGATAAGCGTAGTCCTTTCCGTGACCGAGTTCCCGGCTCAATTTGTCCGGTGCATTTCGGAGGTGTTTCGGGACCGGAGAGTTGGGATATTTTCTCACCAGGTCCCTGGCGCTGTGCATGGCCAGGTAGGCAGAATTTGATTTGGGTGAACATGCCAGGTAAATGGCGGTTTGGGTCATGGGAATGGCGGCCTCGGGAAGACCGGTGTTGATGGCTGCATGCATACAGGAGTTGGCCAGCAAAAGTGCATTGGGATTGGCGAGACCTATGTCCTCTGAAGCAGAGATGATCATTCGCCTGCAAATAAACTTGATGTCCTCACCTCCTTCCAGCATTCGGTGGAGCCAGTAGATGGCGGCGTCCGGGTCGCTTCCCCGAATGCTTTTAATAAAAGCCGATATGATGTCGTAGTGCTGGTCACCTGCCTTGTCGTATTCCGGCAGGATATTCACCAGTACCTCCCGGGTGGTTTGGTTGTCGAGGATCAGTTCTTTTTTCCCTCCCTTGGTTTTTGCTGCAACCACGCTTTCAAGGCCGTGAAGTAATTTCCTCACATCTCCACCCGAAGCCCTGAGAAGTTCATCGGTTTCCTTTACGTTAATCTTGATCTTGCTGAGTATTTCATCTTTTTCAATGGCCTTTTGTAGGATCCGCTCCAATTCCGCTTTTCCCAGCTGCTCAAATTTATAGACTCTGCAGCGAGACAGCAGGGCGGGATTTACTTCAAAAGATGGATTTTCAGTGGTGGCGCCCACCAGTGTGATGACCCCTTTTTCGACAGCCCCGAGCAGTGCATCCTGTTGAGATTTAGAAAAGCGGTGTATCTCGTCCAAAAAGAGAATGGGTGGTGACTGGTGAAGAGCGATGCGTTCTGCAGCTTTTTCAATAACGGTACGCACGGCCTTTATCCCTGAATCGGCAGCAGATAGTTTGTAAAATGGCCGTTTGGTTTTGGTCTCCAACAGCCCGGCAAAGGTGGTTTTTCCAACTCCCGGTGGACCCCACAAGACCATAGAGTGCACGTGACCGTCCTCAAGCATTATGCGAAGGGGCTTTCCCGGACCAAATAAGTGTGGTTGACCTTCGAAATCACCGGGGTCTTTGGGTCTCAATCGCTCGGGCAGTGGTGCCATGACGTGAATGGTAGTTATTCGTTACAGTCCGCGCAGTTGCCTTCCATAACGAGGTGCTGATTACTTGCCTCGTAGCCATCCGGTAGGTCAATGGCCGGAATTTTTACCTCTTCCATACAGTAGGTTTTGCCGCATTTAAGACAGTGAAAGTGTCCGTGGTTGTCCATGTGGCGATTGTGATTACAATCTTCGGCACAAATGGCGTAAAGGGGTGTATTGTCAGAACTGGGGATTTTGTGAATCAATCCGCTTTCTTCAAAAGTCTTAAGCGTGCGGTACAGGGTTATGCGATCCAGTTGGTCAAAGTGACTTTCGATATCCTCATGCGTAAGTGCTTTGGAAGAATCCAGGAAAATATTGAGGATTTTCAAGCGTACGCGAGTTAGGCGAAGTTTGTGGTTCTTCAGTATGTCTTTTACTGCCTGATCTTTGGTAGATTGACTCATAAGATGATTTTTTCACTCATCAAACGCATCTGCAAAACTAATCATTTTGTTCGGAAATTGCAGGGCTGATAATTCACTTTCACAACATGCCAGGCGGACAATGGTTGAAAGGTCAATTTATCGTCAACGGATATGATATAAGTGATCCTGTGTTAAGCGAACTAAAGCAATAAAAAAAAGGCAACCGAAACAGTAGCGATTGCCCTTTGATCAAAGTGTTTTTATTGATTAAGCAGAATGCACCTGCTTCAATTTTCCGTCTTCGGTAAACCACTCGGGGAGGGCGTAGGCATTTCCACGGCCGGGGTATTTCACCTTGATGATATACCCTCTCTTATTGGCTAGTTTGTGGATAGACCTGCTGATTTTTCCGCGTATCTCGGTCTTGTCGAGCTTCATTTTCTTCTTCTTAACCCAATCCTTGGCAAGTTCGTAAAAGTCAGCATTTCGAAGGATTATCCCCTGATCCTTTATTGAGCCCAGGATAAACTCATCCCAGTCTGAAAGGCGATAACCATCGGTTTTTACAACGCGCTTGCGCTTGCCTTTTCCACCGGTCTTTTTAGGCTTCTTCGGAGTTTTCTTGGGCAAGATTGCGTATTCAGCAGTGGCCGGTTCACTTTTCTTGGCTTTAGGCATTGATGCTTCCTCTACAGCTCTTGCCATTGCGGGCTTAGATGATGATCTCCTCCCGGAAACAGAGGGTCTTTCAATGGGTTCAGATACCTCCTGTTTCTTTTGAGGCCTGGCTTCTGATGCTTGCTGCGTTGGAGTCGATGCAGAAGTTTTGCTGCCAGGTAAATTAGGTGGTTGCTGAGTTCGACCGGTAGATTGGAAAAAAGCATCTTCCAATTCCTTAATGGTGGAGTAAGTTTTGTGCGCCTGAAACTCTAGTTTGCGCAATTCGGACTGGTAACGGCTTATCAATTCTCGTAATTCATGAGCCGAAAGGTTTGTTATGGACATAATTTAAAATGATTAAGTTTAATAAATCGGTTTATTCTTAACTATCAAGTTTTTTGTTAGAATGCTTACGGATTTAACTATTTGAATGATAGTACAGGCTTAAGAAATACAGCGAAAATCTTTTAATAAATCTGATATCACTGGAAAATGCTCTTCTAACACCTTTACATAACGATATTGGGTAAAATGGGATTAACGGTAAAACTTTAATAATAAGCTGAATGGCAAATTGGAATCTAATTACTAATTGTCAATAATCATACCACTTTTGATAGAAATACAGACATAATAATAAACGATTGTGCTTAAGTGAAATATGCCGCAAAGAAACGATCTTTCCTGTCAAATTGCAAATAATTTTGTAGATTTAAATGATTTTATTTGAATTCTTTGAAGGAAAAGGTTTAAAAAGCCTATTAATCTAAGAAGGCAAATGTATTAAAGCATTGATAATCACGGTTAATAACAGAAATTGGGCTTGAATAACCCTATGCAATCTTTATCATTGTCAGTGGTGTGTAAAGATTGTAAAGAAGCTTATTGATGTTTTGCTTAGGATTAACAAAATTTCGACTGGTAGAATCAATAACTACTCCCGAAATCATCTATCAAACCAGTAAACCAACGGATATGTTTTGGCTCAGGCCAGGGATTTTAAATAAAAAACCGTGAATGGGGTGTATGATCTATACTTCGGCTGAACTATTATCTCGTAAACAGGTTTCCCAAATCTCCCCCGGAAGGTCCGGACCAATAAGCCAGCATAGCTGTGGTTCCGCTTAATTGAAAGCGTTTAGCGAACCTATTCTTCCTTCCTCTTTTTCCAGGTCTGAAAAAATTTCTTTTGAGAGGGGCGGTCTGCTGGTATTTCCCGGAGTGGTTCCGTTTCGTGAGCTGTTTTGCGCATGTCATCAGGCAACTGCTGATAAATTTTAGTGCCTTCTGTTTTCCACCTAATCATCTCATCGCTGACCGATTTTATTTTTTTTGCCGGATTGCCGACCATCAGACTGCGATCGGGAATCTTTTCTCCTGCTTTAATGAAGCTAAGAGCGCCAATAATGCAATCGCTGCCAATCACCGCTTCATCCATGACCACAGCATTCATTCCCACGAGGCTGTTCTTTCCAATCTCAGCACCGTGGATAACCGCTCCGTGACCAATATGAGCTCCTTCACGAAGGATGACAGAGACTCCGGGAAACATATGTATCGTGCAGTTTTCCTGAACATTGCATCCATCTTCGATGATTATTTCACCCCAGTCTCCTCTTATTGCAGCACCCGGCGCTACATAGACATTTTTCCCTATGATTACATTACCGGTCACCGCAGCCAGAGGATGCACAAAGGCACTAGGGTGTACAACCGGAACAAATCCATCAAAGGAATAGATCATGACAGTTTCCTTAAGGGTTAAAAAAAATCCTGCTTCATCAATCTCTTCCTTGCAAAATAGCCAACAGACGCAAAATTTCAATGTACAACCACACAAGAGTGATCATCAGACCAAGAGACACAAACCATTCCATGTATTTTGGTGCGCCTTGTTCTTCTCCTTTGTCAAAATTATCAAAATCTAAAAGCAAGTTCAGAGAGGCTATTCCAATTACAAGTAAACTAAAGCCAATGGCCAACCAGCCTCCCTCGTGTATCATGGGCACACTTACTCCAAATAGTGAAAGCACAAGGCTGATGGCATAGATAATGAAGACTGAAAAGGTAGCCATAACTACTCCGGTTCTGAATTTACTGGTTACCTTAATAATTCCCGATTTGTAAATCACCAACATCACAAAGAGGATGGTAAAAGTGAGTGTGACAGCGTGAAAAACTATTCCGCCATATGCTGTAGCAAACATGGCGGAAATTGCACCGACTGACAAACCCTTAAAAAGGGAGTAAAGCGGTGCTGCAATGGGGCTGGTTTTTGGCTTGAAAACCGCAACTAAAACGGTGATAAAGCCGGCAATCATACCTCCGAAAAGTATGATGGGATTGGCGTAAATCCATCCCATGGCAGCAGAACCAAGAATCAACATAAAGAGTATTAATGACTTGTTGATGGCCCCTTCCCTGGTCATTGTTTCTGATCTATCCAAAGCAACGTCTGCAGTGGCTTGTTGCTGGAAAACTGAGTCGGTGAGTACCGGATTGGATGATCTAACCATTGATTTCATTTGTATCGTTGTTTTTACTAAATCAGATTCTAATTTACTATCATCGCAAATATACGAATTCCTACCACCTCATCAGGTGGTATTCAATAAAGGTTTACAGATTGCGATCACACTTTTTCCAATATCACTGCATATCCCTGTCCCACGCCAATGCACATGGTGCAGAGTGCGTATTTTTTGCCGGTGAGTTGGAGTTCCAGTGCTGCTGAATAGGTGATTCTTGTACCGGAAACCCCCAGTGGATGGCCGAGAGCTATAGCACCGCCGTTGGGATTAATACGTGGATCGTCATCCTCAAGTCCCATTTCTCTGGTGCAGGCCAGTGATTGCCCGGCAAATGCTTCATTGAGTTCAATTACGTCCATTTGGTCCAGGGTTAGTCCGGTTTTCTCTAACACTTTTTGAGTGGCAAAAACGGGACCGATTCCCATAATCCTGGGTTCAACACCTGCAACTGCCGAGCCGACTATTCGAGCCTTCGGTTTGAGGTCGTATTTTTCAACGGCCTTATCAGAGGCTACTAAAACTGCGGCAGCTCCATCGTTCAGACCTGAAGCATTTCCGGCTGTAACTGTACCTCCCTGATCTGCAGGTTTGAAAGCAGGCCGGAGTTTTGCTAAAATCTCTGTAGTGGACTTTGGCTTGATAAATTCGTCTTCTTCGAAAAGAAGAGGATCCATTTTCCGTCTTGGAATGCTCACCGGGGTAATTTCTTTGGCAAGTCTTCCACCTTCCCTGGCTTTTGCCGCCTTCATTTGAGAGCGGTAAGCAAAAAGGTCCTGATCCTCCCTTGAGATGTCGTACATTTCAACCAGATTTTCAGCAGTCTTACCCATTCCCTCAGTACCGTATAATTTTTCCATTTCGGGATTGACAAACCTCCATCCAAAACTGGAATCGTACAATTTGGAATCAGAACCAAAGGGTTTGGATGATTTGGAAATGACATAGGGACCGCGGGTCATGTGCTCCACACCACCTGAAATAAAGAGGTCTCCGTCACCAGCGATTATTGCCCTGTGAGCGTGGATGATTGCACTCATGCCGGATGCGCAAAGCCTGTTGACCGTCTCACCGGGGACCGTAAAAGGTAATCCTGCCAGCAAAAGGGCCATGCGAGCCACGTTTCGGTTGTCCTCTCCTGCTTGATTGGCACAGCCCATAATGACATCGCTGATTGCCTCCGGGGGAATCCCCGTATTTCGCTCGATGAGTTTTTTAATGGGCAATGCCGCCAGGTCATCGGTTCTGACAGGCGACAGTGTGCCCCTGAAATTTCCTATTGGTGTTCTCAGTCCATCTACAATGTAAGATTTACTCATAAATTTATTGGTCTTTTGATTTTATCCAGGGCTTCCCGGTTCTGAATACCGTACCGTAAAAAACGGCGGATAGTTGCCCTTCCTGGTTAAAAATTTCAATCAAATAACGGCCGAATTTGCCAGAAAGTTGAATCTCCCTGGCATTGGCTGTAACAGTTGTCCCCTCGTGAAGGGGTTTGATGAAACTGGTGGTGGTCTCTATGGTGAGTGCTTGTATTCCGTGTGTATTGGCTGCAAAAGCCAGAGCTGAATCTGCCAGTGAAAATGCAATACCACCGTGGGCTATTTTAAAGCCATTGGTCATTTTCTCCGTGATGCGCATTTGCAACTTAACGCTACCGGGTTCCACGGATAGAATCTCTATCCCCAACCACTGGCTGAAGGCGTCATTTTCGTACATCAATTCTCGCACTATATGCTCTTCAGTCCCCATAAAAGGTTTTGTTTTCGGTTGTCATATTGCGTAAAAGGGGAGAACATCTGTAACGGTCTTCGCGGTACAAATCGGTCAATTCATCCATGTTTTTGACACAGGTGGCTATTCCAATCTCGTCCGCCCATTTCAACAACCCTTTAGGGTAATTTACCCCGTACTTCATTGCAGTATCGATATCGTCGCGATTTGCCACATTGAAATGGAGTGCATCTGCAGCTTCGTTGATCAGCATGGTTAGAATGCGGTTGAAAATATACTCGCCCTTTTCCCTGTTTTTATCGGGTTCAGGGTTTTGTGCCCCATCCCGGTAGTCGTAGTATCCGCGGCCGCTTTTTCGCCCGAGAAAACCAGCAAGTGCCAGTCGCTGCTGAGTAAATGAGGGTTTGTACCGCGGGTCCTGAAAAAAGGCATTATAAACAGTTTCCGTGACGGTGAAGTTGACATCGTTTCCAATGTAATCCATGAGGGTAAATGGCCCCATTCTGAAACCGCCTATTTCTGTCATGGCCCAGTCGATGGTCGCTGCATCTGCCAGGCCCTCATCCAGTATTCTCAATGCTTCCCCGTAGAATGGCCTGGCTATTCTATTTACGATAAAACCGGGTGTGTCTTTGGCTTTCACCGGCATATGCCCCATGCCTTCTATCCAGCTAGTTGATGTTTTTGTGACTTCTTCGTCGGTTTGAAGGGCAGGAATTACTTCCACCAGTTTCATAAGAAATGGGGGATTGAAAAAGTGAAGCCCGATGAATCGCCCGGGATTTTTGCAAGCTGACGCAAGGGAGGACACGGAAAGGGAAGAAGTGTTCGTGGCCAGTATGCATTTATCAGAGACCACCGTTTCCAATTCTCTGAACAGGTCTTTTTTTATTCCCTCATCCTCAATAATGGCTTCAATCACCAGTTCACAATCAGAAAAGGAGGCAATTTTTTCCACAAAGTGGATGCGTCCGAAAATGGCCTTTGCATCTGCATCGCTGATTTTCCCCTTTTCTGCCATGCGGTTTAGTATTTTCAACAAACTGTTTTTTGAACGCTGTATCGCTTCGGGGCTTCTGTCTAAAATCACCACTTTGTGGCCGTGAAATGCTGCCAATTGGGCTATGCCGGTTCCCATCGATCCGGCTCCGATTATTCCGGTTTTCATTAATCTACTGGTTTTATTTTTTTAAAAAAATAGTCGATTTCAATGCCTGCTTCCTGAAATCTTCATAATAATAAAACAATTCAACGGAGATTGAATTGGGAAGCTTTCTAAAAAATTATGCAAAACAGTTTAAGTTATTGTTTCGGTGAGTCCTCGTTAAGAGTATTTACACAGTCACCTTACAAAATACAGCTCCGTATGTTTACTCACCTTTGAATTCAGGTTTCCTTTTTTCGATAAAAGCACTGACACCCTCTTTGTAATCAAAAGTGTTACCTGCTTCCACCTGTAACCGCAATTCGTGATCGAGTTGTTGATCCAATCCGTTCGAATGGGTCAGATTCAGAGCGCGTTTGGTGAGTCCTAAACCTCTTGTAGGCATGGTGGACAATTTGGCCGTAATTTTTTCCGCTTCTTTTTGCAGATCTTCGTCCTTCACTACTTTGTAAATCATGCCTATGCGCTCGGCTTCTTCTGCGGGCACGGCCTCACCTAACATCATAAGGGCAGTTGCCTTTTGTATGCCCACCAGTCTGGGCAGCATCCAGGTTCCTCCCGAGTCCGGGATAAGACCGATTTTGCTAAATGCCTGGATGAAGGAAGCCGATTTGCCGGCCAGGACGATGTCGCAAGCCAGTGCAATGTTGGCTCCCGCACCGGCAGCTACTCCGTTTACAGCGCATACTACCGGTTTCTCAATGCTTCTGATTTTTCTGATAATGGGGTTGTAGTGCTCCTTGAGTATGTCTTCCAACTCAATACCATTGTTTGCATCAGCAGCTTCGGGCAAGTCCTGACCTGCACTAAAGGCCTTTCCTTTGGCGGTGATCATCAATGCTCTTATTTCGGGATCGCCTGCACATTCGTCAATTCTTTTTTGCAACTCAAGTGCCATGTCCCTTACAAAGGAATTGAACTTCTTTTCCCTGTCCAGGGTAATAACTCCGTAGGTGTCTTTTTTCTCGAACAAAATATGGCTCATATCAAATATCTGTTTATCTTTAAAGCGTAAAATTACTCATAAGTCTTTTTCTAACCTATTTCTCAGGGGAAATTGGATTAGGAAGTATTGTAACTTTCTGGCTTTGAGTGTGGTTTTTTCAAAAAAAAATTGGTAATTTCTAACAGATGGGTGCATTTGATGACAACCGAAAAAAACGCGGAATTAAGGGAAAGCGGGGTGGTGGAATTAACCATTTGAGATACATAATAGGGCTTATATTTTTGCTGCTTATTTTCATTTGGCTGCTTATGGTGGACATGGAGCCCTGGCTCGAGGTTTTACTCATGGAAGAAAAACCCGTGCCTCAGTGTCAGATGGAAAGTGGTGATACAGGACAAATTGGTTCTTTGATTTACGCCCCGGTAAGAAATGGGGAAAGCTACTTGTGGATTGCACACAGCACAGATGAGATCTCATCTTGTAATTTTAGAGAGAAAGGTGTGGAGGGACCCTTTCTTAAAATACCTGCCGGACTCATCAATCATCTTGATGAAAGCGATTTAATGGGCTTTGATTCGGTTTCTGTAACAAAATTCAGAGTGCTGGAAGAGGTGTATTGTCAGGCGTTCAACTGGTCCAGGGAATACGGAGACTTGAGAATGGTGGCCGGCTGGTTTAATTGCCCGGAACTTACCGGTTCAGAAGGGAACGACAAAATGATGTTTGCAGCCCTTTATTTCCCTGAGTTGGAAGATGGCAAAAGCCTCGGTTTTCTATGGGAAGAAAACCAAGCTGAGGTGCCGCTGACTGAATTGGTCTTTTCCATTCGAGAGATCAACCACCTGACCGGTTTTGGGATTTTTGAGGACATCGCCCTTCGCCTCCAAAAGGACCATATCCCTGAATTGAATAGCATCCTCTCCTTGGGTTATGATACTGAGTATTTTAGTGAAAGGCTGGAGATTTTGAGACAATCAAGCGCGACAGATTAAAGCCGTTTTCAAATTGATAAATAGCAGGGAAGTAAAATAATCCCATCCTGCAAAAATCACCGTTCAAGTTCCACGAAATCCAAAGCCTCGCCCTCCGGCAGAGTTATAATATACAGACAGGTAGGCACCCGGGTATCAATAATTTCATCATTTTCGTAATCGATGTCAATGGAGTAGTCATTGTCATTGATCAATGCCAGTTTGGTAGAACTGATAATGGTAAGGCCCTCGGGCTTGTATTGGTCTTTGGGATATCCCAGGTCAGCCAGCTCAAATAAGTGTTTCTTTTCAGCCACCTCAATCCCATGTTTAGCGAGAGACTCCGCATTGAGCAGTTGTTCGGGAGTCTTTCCATTGAGTTGTTCCTCAGTCAGGGGCGTCGCATTGGAAATGTCAAATAGATTGATTTGTAGTCCCTGGTCGTCACCTCTTGTCGCGTGTTCAATTACTAAAAATTGAGTGTTGTTTATGGCGGCCATGTCCCCGATTTTCCAGTCGCGCTGTCTGATGTCTCCTCTGGCAGCTTCCATTTCAAATAAATAGGTTTGGGTCTCCCCGGTTTCGGGATCCAATTGCAAAACCCGTACAATTCTGGACTCGTCTGCCTTGTCTCTATTTGGGTTCCAAAGTGGAGATTGGGGCATAGAGTAAATTTTGCCATCAGGAGTGCTTGCTATGCTCTCAAAACCGCGATTGGGTCTTCTATTTGCAAAAACTTTGTCAATAGGTCTTATCACAGGATTATCTCCAAAGGGACTAAATATTTCCAGCGTATTGAGGGTTTCCGAGTCCAATTTCCAAATAGAAGTCCTGTATTCGTCCGTTATCCAATAATTTCCATCCAGGTCAATTGTGATGGCCTCGGCATCAATTCCAAATTCATCGTAGCCGGCAGGCGTGCCATCGAGATCTCTCCAGGCCAGTTCGGGGAATTCACCATCGAGACCTGCCACGGGCAATCCTGTAATCGGCTCCCCATCGGGGTTTCTTATTTCCCTTATTTCAAGCACTTCAAATTTTCCATCCCTCAGTCGGCCGTGCATAATCTTAGGCGCATAATCGGGAAAGGGGAAGAGTTTTACATTTTGTCCCTCTGCATTGGGATGGTCACTGATATCGACATTGGGCCCGCGGTCATTGATCAATAAAAACTCGTACTCAGTGCCGGGTATATAATACATACCGGATATTCCCCCTTCAAAAAACTCCAGTCCATTAAAAGTGCCAATCAGCGGTGGGTCTTCCAGGCAAAATTGCTCAAGCATTACATGGGGTTTATCTTCGGATTCCTTTTCTGTCTGATCGGGGGTTCCGCAACTAATCACAAATAACGGCAATGAAAAAGCAGCGAGGATTAGATATGTATAAAATCCGGACCTTTGCAAGCTAGAGAAAATCTGGTTCATTTTTTGATATTTCATCTGTTTCAATAATTGTGGCAAAGGTATCGCATGAGGAAAATCGTTTATTCATCCAGGGATTACGATAATGTTATTTTCATGTGAAATTAAGGTTGTTAGAAAACAGTAGATATGCTTAAAACTGAGAGTATATTTAAGGAACTTGTTGTTGTTGAGTTGGCTGCAGTTCTTGCGGGGCCTTCTGTTGGTATGTTTTTTGGAGAACTCGGGGCAAAAGTGATTAAGGTTGAAAACAAAGCCACCGGAGGGGATATTACCCGGAGGTGGAAAGTGGGGGAGGAGGACCCCGGGGTTCCGGTTTCAGCATACTACAGCTCGGTCAATTTTTTCAAGGAGGTGGTTTTTGCTGATTTGAAAGAGCCGGGAGACAGAGAAAAAATTCTGGACATCATTGCCAAGGCCGATGTGGTCATTGCAAATTTTAAAAAAGGTTCAGCTGAAAAGCTCGGCATGGATTACCCGAGCCTAAGTAAAATCAATAAAAAATTGATCTACGCCTGCGTGGAAGGTCTCTCTGAGGGTGATCCCAGGCCTGCATTCGATGTGGTTCTGCAAGCTGAGACGGGTTTTCTCTCCATGACGGGCACCCCAGATGGAGAATATGCTAAAATGCCCGTAGCTCTGATCGACCTCCTGGCTGCACACCAATTAAAACAGGGTATCCTGATTGCTTTGTTGAAGCGGGCCGCATCGGGTCATGGATACAAAGTCAAAGCATCTCTTATCGATTCTGGCCTGGCTTCTTTAGCCAATCAAGGTACGAATTGGTTGATGGCCGGACACTTACCTGCAAAAATGGGCACCATGCACCCAAATATTGCACCCTACGGAGACCTTTTTACTTCGAAAGACGGGGTAGAATTTGTACTGGCTGTCGGAACGGAAAAACAGTGGGCGAGTCTGTGTAGCACATTTGGAATAAGAGGAGAAATCAAGGGATGGCCCAATGATATTCGCGTGGCCAAAAGAGAAATGGTAATCAATGCCTGTCAGTGGGTTTTTGGTGAGATTAATTCGGCTACTTTATTCAAAAAAATGAACCGCGCCGGCATTCCGTGGGGAAAGTTAAAAAATGTGGCAGAGGCTTTGAAATCCAAAGCTGCCTCCGGAATGTTGATTGAGGAAGAACAGGAAGGAGTGAAGAAAAAGGGATTGCGATCGGTGGTTTTTTCCATAGAAGAGTACAGCGCTCAATAAATACGCTGAAGTTCCAAAGAAAGAGGGCCGTTTTCTGTTTCGTGGCTTCCATTCAGCACCAGGGTGATTCTATCCTCACCGTTTGCCTTGCTGAGTTTGACTGCAGCATCGGTTTTCCCGGATTTAAACTTAGAGCACTCTTCGTCCACCACGTCCAACTCCAACTTAACGGCTTTGTCGTTTATAGAGCTGATTCTGGCTTCACAGTGTTCTACTTCGCGAATCAACTCCATTTGCACCAGCCAACTGTCGCCATTCGGAAGGGTTGCTTTGTAGGGCTTGGTGCCCCGGTCAATGCCCCTGCTTTCAGATGCCTCTCCAACCACCATATCGCTGCGATGAGAAAGGTAGTTTGTACTGGCCAGTGCGACTTTGGGTTGTTGGTAAATTTCTTCTTCATGTTGGGCAAGGTTCCCTTCAATAAGCCCGGAACCAGTGTTTAAAATAAAGAGAAAGCCAGCTCCTGCAATCAAAAGAATGCTGGCTGCAACAGCCCATCTTTTGACGATTTCGGCAGTTCGCAGTTGTGGTTTTTTGGCTGCTGAATGGTGGTTGTCGAGCATTTTACTGAGGCGTGACCACTCCTGGTCAGTTACTTCCGGTTTGGCACCTTTTAGTATTTTTATCAAACGGTTCAATGGCTCCATTGCTGGTTTTTTGTTTTAGTTTTTGGATGGTTTATTAGATTTGAGATCACTACTTTGGTCTTCTCTGAAACCGAGTTCCAGTAGTTTTTCTCGCAGCCTTTTTTTGGCCATGATGAGCTGTGACTTTGAAGTGTTGATAGAAATATCCAGTATATCTGCAATTTCTCTGTGCTTAAATCCATCGATTTCATAGAGGTTGAAAACCCTTCTATAGCCCTCAGGCAGAGACTCTATTGCGCGGTGAACGATTTCCAGGTCCATATCCTGTTGCTGCCTCGTCTCCAATTCTGTTTCGTACTCGCTGACATCTTCCAGGTCTTCATTTATTTTTATACTCCTCAGTTCCATCAGAGATTCATTCACCGCAATTCGCCTCATCCAACCAAAAAGGCTGGAGGTTTTCTCCAGCTGATCGATGTTAGTCAATATTTTGAACATGGCTTTGATAAAGGCATCATCAGCCTGGTCGGTCGATTTAAAATATTTCCTGACCACGCCCTTGACGTAGGGACCGTATTTCTGAAAGAATCGGTGCTGTGCCTGTCTGTCTCCGGCTGCGCATTTTTTGACCAATTTTTCCAAGTCCCTTTGATCCATTGATATGGTTTAACCCTTGAACGACTGCATTGAAAGCCCAAGGATACGGATTTACTAAAGCCTTTCCAAGCCTGCTCAAAATTTTATCCTTTATTCGAGTACAAGATGTACAGAGATGGTTTTATGGTGTATCCGCTTGCCACAATTCGGCAAAATTTTGGGAGATAATTCTAGATCAAAATGAATGAATAGATGGCAGAGTAGTGGTGGCCCATATAGACCGTAACGCTATTATTAAAAGATATAGCGCACCTGGAATTTTAGATCGGTTCTGGTATTTCCCTCGATGGTTTCCAGTCCACTTCCGATTTCATCCCTGTTTTTGTATCTCGTCTGCGCCACTCTTGCCTCCAGGGTGATAGCTCGCGTGGGCCGATACCGAAAATTGAGGTAATACCGAATGCCTCGATCAGAGAAAGGGGGGATACTAAAGCTGTATAGGAGATCATTTTCGTAAGCAAAAATCCTGGTGTTGAAGCTCTCTGTGTCGAAGAAGCTCATCCTGGCAGTAAAAGAAATTGGGCTTGCCATCGGGCGGTACAAAATATCCTGAAAAACTAAAAACCCGGTTTCACGATGGCCGTCGAAATTGTAAATACTGTGTTCGAATCTTGTGCGGAGTTCAAGGTCCCGGCTGGGTTGCAAGGAGAGGTGGAGCCGGATACCTTCCCTTCTTTCATTTTCCAAAATTCTCAAATCGGTGTCTTCAGTGACGTTTTGCTCTCTTTGCTTCATCCGGTACTGAGCGTAAACAGTGAGATGCCTTCTGATACTGTAGGTAAAACGAAGGAAAAATTCATTCCCGGTGGATGGTGCATCCGCCCTGAACCGCAACCAGGGGTGCTTCCAAAGATCTACATACGAACTTACGGTAATGGATCGATTGGGTTTTATTTCCAGTCCTGCATAAAATCCACTCTCATTGTTTCCTGCGGTGCTTTCGCTAAAGGCATTTGGATAGATGGCCTGGTATTTTATTCCGAGGTTTCGATACAACAAAGCCAGGGACACAGTGCGGTGCAGTCCAATCAACAATCCATTGATCGTTGCGAATGCCCCATTGTCCGACATAGCGGTTTCACCAAAAAAGTTGAAGTTTCTGTAAATGTATCGGTATTCCATCCCGACGTTGAAAAGTTCAGTGCCTGAGAATTGGAATTGATTGTACGGACTTACCCTTCTTTCCTGTGGGATGTCAAAGTGGTTATAAACACCGTGGATACCAATAGACAGGCGGTCGAAACTGCGCTTTATGGCAAATCCTGCACTCGAGTGTCGGACGGCATTTTTATTTTCCAACTCTCGTGGAGTCCTGTGGAGGCCCGACTGCTGAAGAGATGTAAAGAAGCGGGTGAGTTCATCACCGGCCAGGTCGTCTTCAACCTCCTGAACACTGCCATCCACTCTAAGCGATGAGGCAAAGGCGGTAATGTTATAATCACCGATATTTACATTGGCTGCGATACCCCGGTTGAACCCAAATTCAGCCACAGAGGTGTGTGGTCGCAATTCTCTTCCACCTCTGCTGATATTGGTTACGAATGCACTCTTTCCCCGTCCAAAACCCGAGTGCATAATCAATCCCTGCCCCAGGCTTACATGAAAGTCACCAATTACCAGATCTCGCAAAAACCTACTTTGGTCACGCAAATGAAAATGAGCTGAGTAAAAGTCAAAGCCGTATTTGTTCTCGTCGTCGAAGAAGGGTTCCCCTGGGTCCTTTTCAGCGGTTAAACCAAAACTCAGCCGGTTGCTGTGCTGATGGCGAAATCGAGTGTAATAGCGGTAGGGGTTACCAAGGTATCGAGTTTGCCCCTCCTCTGCATCAGTGTAACCACGTCTCTCCTCAAGTACGCGTTCTATATTGCCAAACAATTCTGTACGGCCACTGGTGAGCATTTCCCTTAGCGACATTTGATAGCGCAATCCATCGCCCTCGACCCTAACCAGCGGAAGTATCATGCGGATAAAATCGGGTTCAAATCCGGGCACTGCCTGCAACTCTCTTACATCTATCAAATCCCCGTAAATATTTCTATATCCGATGAGATTGTAAATCTGAAGATCTGTAAATATTAGCATATCCATCAGGTCACCTTCAGTGGCACGGTTAAGATCGAGAGGTGCATAGTAATACTGCTCTAACCGCTCGTAAATGGTATTAAAATCAAAGGTCTCAGCATCCGTGGCTTCGACGAAAGATTCGACTATGTTTTCCAGCACCTCCTGCGAGGTGATATCTGTTCGCTCCTGGGAAAAAAGGGTCCCCGACGCGGTCACCAATATTAAATATATACAAGGAAAAACAGGCAGCCAGTTCATATATGCAAATATAAGAGACAATCTGGAATAAATAAGCGATAGCTAATTTACAATCTGGAGACTTTTAACTTGGGTATGCCTGGAAGTCAGCCGTGCCATTAATCTGGTAAGCATCAAAAAATTCTCACCTCCGGTTCCCTGCCCTTCATAAGAACACCCCTAAACATTCCAGCTGAGTTAAAAGGCATGTGGTAGTTTCCCATGCGATCAACTGCGATGAGCCCACCAGTAGCGCCCAATTCTCCAATAGATTGATGGATAGCAGCGTCTCCCGCTTTTTCCAAAGAAGAGCCACCAAATAAAATCCGAGCTCCAACCTCGTAAGCTGTTAGGCATCTTATAAAAGCCTCTCCATATCCGGTACAGGAAACTGCACAACTCCTATTGTCGGCCCATGTTCCCGCACCGATGAGTGGACTGTCACCAACCCGTCCCCATTTTTTATTGGTCAATCCACCCGTGGAGGTAGCCGCTGCGAGGTTTCCTTCCAGGTCGAGAGCAACAGCACCGACTGTGCCGTGTTTTTCGTCCGAATCATGGTCAAGAAAAACCCGGTCGGTCTTGAGTGCTTTTTCCAACTGGGCCTTTCTCTCTTCCGTAAAAAAATATCCGTCAGTAACCTGTTCAAATCCCATTGCATTGGCGAACCGCAATGCTCCTTTTGCAGACAAAAGTACATGCTCAGATTCCTGCAGAACGCATCTGGCCGCCGATATGGGATTTGTTATATTCCGAAGTCCGCATACTGCACCAGCCTGCCTGCCCTTTCCCTCCATAATGGAAGCATCAAGTTCAACTTCTCCATCGTGGGTAAGAACAGATCCTTTGCCGGCATTAAAAATTGGATTGTTTTCCAAATCAATAACTGCCTTTTCTACTGCATCCAGTGCAGAACCGCCTTTCTCGAGGATTCGCCCTCCCGCCCGCAGAGCAGATTCGAGGCCATTGAGGTAAGCATCTCTCTTAGAGGAAATCATTTTCCGGTTTATGGCACCGGCGCCACCGTGCACAAGTAGTACGTATTTCATATGCTTGAGGGTAGTATCAAACTGCTAAGGTGCGGAAATTTTCCCAATTTGAAACAGATATTAAGGGATTGGCAAATTATTAAGTTCGGAAAGTAGAAAGTGGATATTGGAGATTAGGGTTAATATCTTTAGATACGCACGGCCGTCCTTATTTTACCTCCAATAAAATTTACCATTCATTGTGAAATTTGTGTTCACTGGAATCTTTTATCCTTCCAGCATTTGAAGACCGGTGAATATCATTTCCCTGGTTGCCGGATCAAATTGATAATGGTCTTCTATGTATTCAAGCTCATTTTGATAAAGCGGGAATTTGGCGACCACATAAGCCTTTAGGGCAGTTAGAGAATTTACAATGGAGTTCATGGCGTATTCACCTCTGGGAGAATGTGGAGCAAAAGTAATGGGGAGCACCCTTTTTTCATGGAGTTCACCGGATGATTTCAGCCACTCAAAACCATTTTTTAAAACCGCGGGAATATTGTGCAGATATTCTGGACTCGATATTATAATTGCTTTCGCTTCTCCACATTTTCTTCGCCAATGAATTGCACTGTCGGGAGGGGAGGATGTATCCAGAGATGGTTGGAAAACAGGCAAGTCCCAAAGTACTTCATCATGTTCGATTAGAAAATCGGGAAATTCCATGGCTATGGAACTAAGAAGGTCACCATTCTTCGACCTCCTTGCACCCGATCCTGAGATTGCGTAAATCATTGTGTGACTTCTTTAATCTCTATTAGAAACCCCATTAATAGGCTGATGTTTTGATACAGTATTAACAAATCCAGGGAGATGGTCCAATGAATTTCCCCTTTTTCGCAATAGTAGATTGACGGCCTTCAAAATTAATGCACCTAATTTTAAAAAATATTTCCTAGGTTAAAGTATTGACAAACAAACCCTCACAATAAATATTCGGTATTGGAAATAATTTTTTCCGGGAAGAGTGGTTTATGATTCTGCAAATGTTCATATATTTGCGGTCCCTTACGAAAAGCCATTGGCTGATCAGAGGGAAAAAGTTCTTTGACAGGCTGAGAGAGAAGAAGCTGCATTTCCGGATGTTGGTTTGGATGTTGGTAAGCTTTAGGGCGAATTGATTGATAAGCTAATAGAGGGGGATGTAGTGAAGATAAA
>SKLY01000073.1 GCA_007121335.1 Saprospiraceae bacterium
CCACTCAGCTACAGGCGCAGGCTCAATTGTGATGGTTTGTACATGCTGAATCTCTCTCCCGCACTCATCAACGAATGTCCAGGTGATCGTCTGCTCCCCACCGCACTCGTCAAAACTACCCTCAAGCACTCCTTCAACCGTACCGGCTATCTCGCATGTATCTGATTCATTGTTGGTGTATCCCAGATCCGGTACCATCAGATCAACTGCATCATCACATGTTATTGTAATATCTTCCGGTGGGTCTATCCACTCTGGTAGAGGAGCAGGCTCTATAGTAATTGTTTGTACATGTTCGATTTCCCTTCCACACTCATCTTCGAATGTCCAGGTAATCGTTTGTTCTCCCCCGCATTCACCAAAACTACCCAATAATTCCCCAGGAACTGATCCGGCTATCTCGCAATCACCATCTTCCCAATTTGAAAACTCTAAATCCGATACATTATCAGATGAAATATCTCCACAACTTAGAGTAATATCAGGAGGAGGATTGATAAATTCCGGCATATCAGGCGGTATAACATGAATTGTTTGCTCTATGATTGTATCGTTGTCACACTCATCAACTGTGTACCATGAGCGAATTAGTGTGTATTCACAGGATTCTTCCAATTCCTGGCTAAATGTAACTTCAGTTTCTCCTGAACAATCATCTAATGCAGTAATTTCCGGGATTTCGGGCAAATCACAGAAAGTTGCTGTAACATCTGCCGGGTGGTCACTAAATTGCGGCGGTTCAAAATCTCCTACAGTAATTGTTTGTTCCTGACTTGATGTATTCCCGCAAGCATCAGTGGCTGTCCAGGTTCTTATTATCTGGTAATTGTTCGGACAGCTACCCTCGATTGTTTCATCATCAAAAGTCAGAGACACATTTGAGCAATTGTCAGATACAGAGGGTGAAAAACTTGGGTCGGGTGATACTGCAACACTTATCGCATCAATGCAATTACCCTCTGCAAGCGTGGCCGGACTTCCCTGAATAGCCCTAAAAACGAAATACGTCTCGGTTTGATCTACAGGCACATCGTAATAAACTATGTGATCATACCACACAGAATTTTGAGTAGCTGTAAACTGTCCCATAGACTCCAGGTTGTTTAAAGAAGGTCCTATTAAGACTTCCATAATATCAGGCGTGGTATTGTTACTCTTACTTCGCTTAGCATGAGAGAATGAAATAGCTAATCTGGTTGTTGGAACAGTACAGAACTTTTGATAGAAATCAGAATCAAAATCAGCATTTAACTCCGCATGCTGACTTCCTACTCTGGACACTAAATTATCAAAACCGGATGGATGGATTTCAATTCGGGGATCACTAATTACTGTATTCCATCCAGGCACCCAATCTTCATGCCAATACGCCCAACTATTGGGACTGCCACCCCATTGCATTAAGCCCGGAGGACTTGCCGCAGCAGGGTTTCCACTATTTGGTGTACTTCCGGAAGGAGGCATTGGAGGCAGCATAAAATCACCATTAACGAATGATTGAATGCAACTGTCACATGGCATTTCTATATCTGGCGGCACACCGGAAATTACAGGCGGCGTATTATCAACTACATTGACATATTGTACGCAAGTACTTGAATTTCCGCAGTCATCGCTAATTTCATATTCTCTAACGTAATACGGACAACCTGAACCTGTTATGAAATCTTCTGATTGTAAATTGAAAGAGGATGTATTGAGATTGCAATCATCGGCAATTCCTCCGGAAGCTTGAAAAGATGAAAAGCTGCCATATGAGCCAGGTACATCCTCCAGACATTCTACTTCAATATTTGGTGGACAAGTCAAAACCGGAGCTGTTTCATCATTAATTGTTATTACTTGTGTACATGGGTCAGAACTATTATCGCACAGGTCAAAGGCGATGAAAGTACGCTCAACAACTGTTTGACAACCGGATGATACAATGTTATCTTGATAAGTTATGTGAGCTATAGCACAATTATCATCAACCGAGGGAGAGCCATCAAGACCATGATAGTCGCTTTCAGATAATTGATCTACTGAAGTAGAAAAGGGAAGTCCTGTTAAGGCTTCGATTTCAGATTCATCGCATTCTACATCGCTTGTAATGTCAGTTGGGCAGGAAATTGAAGGATTTGTGATGTCATTTATCGTTATAATTTGCTGACAACTGTCTAAATTACCGCATTGATCCGCAATTACATATTGTCTTTGGATGGTTTCAGGGCAAGTATCTCCATCACTGTTTTCAGAAATCATCTCAAATGAAGAGGAGTCGATAGCACAATTATCATTGATCTCACCACCATCAGCTAAAAAATCAATGACATTGTCATATTCCGGAAAATCCTCAATATCGCAAACCTCAATGGTGACGTCAGTACAAACTATGGTAGGTGGTATAGTGTCGTTGATTGTGATTGTTTGCTCGCATATTGAAGTGTTTTCACAAAAGTCAGCAATCTGATAGGTTCTGGTTATTATCTCCGGACAGGACGATTCATTTGAAGTCTGTGAAAGCAATGTAAAACTACTTTCATCTATCATGCAATCATCACTTGCACTGCCACCATCATCTGCGAAATCGCTGAAAGAATCATATGGCTCTGCCAGTTCTATTTCGCAGTCTATGGTAATATCGTCCGGGCAAGTAATCTGAGGTGCAACAGAATCATTTCTGACAATGAGTTGTACACAACTGCTTGAATTGCCACAATCATCAACAATTGAATAGGTTCTGGTTATCGTCTCCGGACATTCCAGACCATCGCTTACATCTGAGCTTTCAAAACCGGAAGCTGAAATATTACACGGAAAATTGGCTGTGCCGCCTGCATCTATAAAACTAGTCAAATTGCTGTAAGGCGGTACATCCTCATCAGGACAAACGTATATATCCGGTGGACAGCTCATACAACCCTCAACCGAAACTTCAATACTTTCGGATATTTCACATTCTCCGTTTGAAGCTAAAACATCTATTGTGGTAGTAGTATTCACTAAAATATAAAACTGGCCACTCCCGGCACCCTCAAACACCACACTTGATGGAGAAAAATCATACTGGTATTGATCAGGCAAGTTTAGCCAAACTGTATCACCGGGGCAAATGGGATCATATTCAGGGATATCTATGACCGGATTCTCATAGATATTGACCTCAAAATCGACAGTGTCCCTGGAACAGCCGGATAATTGATTGTCATGATAAACGAGGGAATAGACGCCTGACTCCACAGGTACAAAAGAATCCCCTGTACCTATAACTGAACCCGTCGCATTTGGACCGGAATACCAAAAATAGGAATAGGTAGAAGGATACTCTGATAATGTCGCAACGACCGGACCAATATCATCCTCACAAAATTCAGTGGGCTCAATGGTTACATCCGGCAGAAAAACAACCTCGACCATCACGGTATCGCAAATGGGATCTGGAAAAGTACACGAACCACCCGGATCAATAACCTGAGCGCAAACCTCATATTCTATAAATTGCGGGGCGTCGCTTCCGGGTGTGAAATCAGGTTCAGAGCATCCGGTTGTACATGACAGATAGCTGTTGTACTGACCGTCTCCGGATGTGATATCCTGCCAGACTATCGTACTTTCATCAATATTTCCACTAACTGACAAGGAATAATCACAATTCACCAATGCCTCCAGGGGGGCTGAACCCACAACTCCCGGAATTGATTCAATGGTATATTCATTTTGATTAGACCCCGGCTTACAAAATGTGACGTAGTACATCTGCCCACCAGGCAAACATATCGGCTCTGCTAAAGTATTTTCGGGACCACAGTCGATTTGATAAAAATATGCTCCGGGGGGGTTGGCACCATCGGTTACGTCAAGAGTAAAACCAACAGCATTCTCATCCAGAGTAATTGCAAAGGATATACATCTAATCGGATGACTGTGTCCACAACAACCTCCGCTTCTCGATATCATAGGTGAAACATAAACACTATCGGGATTTCCACTTAGGTCTACCTCAAAGTGTGGCACCCCTGAATCGCAATTCGGGTTACCCAATAGGGTAAATGCATGGATAGGAATTAACCAAATAAGATACCACATATATTTCTGTTGCGAAATATAATTTTCTTAAATGGTCATCCTGGGGTAGTGGATCTATTGTATTTTGGGAATACCGCCATGCTTGTAAGTCCTAAGGATTCCATAGCCATAATCCTTACGTTGCTAGCTGCGACCGCAAATGTAAGTTGTTGAAAGGGAAAAACCAAATTTCAACAACCAAAATATCCTTTAGAGCACACTCTAAATCTCAAACTCGCAAACCATATATCTGACAATAAGCTATCAGCATTGGATTCACAATCAAGTCCGTGTACTTGTATCTGATTACAAGTAACTTACGAATTAATACTCCTTTAATGTATTATTCGCCTGGAAAACCATATTCAAAGCTAACCGTTTACTACTCCAGTAGGTTTTTTCTTAGCTTTTGGTGAAAAATATGGCTTTACCAACTCGCCGAATCATATTATAAATTATTTAAATTTTACTTTTTACAGGTTTTTTTGAAAAAAATCCCTGCAAGATGGTTCAAATTATCGCAAAATAAAATTCTGATTCAACTCCCATTTGTAAGTGATTTTATTAACATTTTGATGCACGGTTTAAAGCACCAAAGCCAAACTGGCTAAAATCACTCCCGCAATGGATAAAAATACCGGTCGAATAATACTAATAAAGCTCCTACATTATTCGAGGAAATAATCACGGGAAAGCTAACAATTCAAAACAGTTAATTTTTCCTTGTCATTAGAAAAACATTAATCTTTCATTTCAGGAAATAGTCTCCAGATATGCTTTATAGCACCATGAAATTTTAATGCCTACCAACTGCAGGAAACCAATCTCTGCACTGTCAATACCACAATAATGCTATCAACTTTAAATCCGTCATTTTAGGTGCAATATTAAGTTCTGTGACGTGGAGCAAAGAAAAAAGGGGACAATCACTGCCCCCTCATCGGTTTTTGTTACTCAGTGCAACAAAAACCAGCTTATGCAACTTACTATTCTTTTTAGAATGGAATCAGAATCAAGCCGGCACTTACCATGCCAATTTCGTAGCCGCTGTTCTTGTTTTTGTCAAAAACATCAGTCATTGAGTAATTGACGTAAAAATTGACCGGTCCGTAACCAATTTGCCCGGCAACACCCCATCTGAAAGGTGACAGATTGAAATTGTCCTTCTCCTTGATGTTGTCGCGTCGCCTGTTGTTGAACTTTTGCTTGAAGTTAGAACCCAGTCTGGTATTTCCGTAAACGCCCGCTGCTAGTCGGAATGAATTTCTGGAATTAGAAGGGTTGCTCTCGTAGTTAAGTAAAAGTGGGATGGTTAAGTAGGTGGAGTTCAAACGGGTTTTGACCGGTACGCGCTCGGCGTCTCCCTCGTAATCAAATCTGAGCACGCCGAGCTCTCTCCTCATTACAATGGGGTTGTCAAACATTATCTTGTGGAAATTCAGGCCAATCCCATACTCCAGATTCAAATGGTGATTGATCAGATTAAACCGCTGGCGCATGA
Source organism: Saprospiraceae bacterium (assembly GCA_007121335.1). Taxonomy (GTDB): domain Bacteria; phylum Bacteroidota; class Bacteroidia; order Chitinophagales; family Saprospiraceae; genus PWJY01. The sequence goes on from SKLY01000073.1 coordinate 5,549, forward strand.
TATAAAGATTGACATTGGTCGAATTCGCAAGTCTTTGCTCAAAGGGATCCAAATCCCCATCGATATCGTCCAGCCTGTATTCCTCTGCCGGTAGCCAGATATCAAACCCCAGCTCAAAGGTTATAAATCGGGTATTGACATTCCTTCTGCTGCGATCTCTGCCTTGCATGGGAATCTCTATGGTTACACCATTCGATCTGGTTTCGTTAGTGTCTAAGGCCGAAGGAGCCGATGCTATTGCACTCCGATCTTCGAGGCCAAAAGAAGTCCCCTTTTTTTCATCCACCGACATATCCCATTTTTGAATAGAAGTTGCATTTAGGGCATTTTGCTCCAATACAGAGACAAGCAATAACAAACCGCCAAGAAGAGCGGCGAATTTCAAGCATTTCATATTGATGATTTTTTCTTGTTAGGAAAATTATTTTTTCGCGTATTCAGGTAAAAAAGAATCAGGTATGGATTCGGGGTCCAGGGGCAAATTACCGGGGTCAAAAAAGTCTCCAAAACCTCTGGGAGTTACCCGATCGATAAACCTGGCAATAATTCCATCACTCTCCCTTTCTTCTATTTTCGCAGCATTCAATCTGCTGACATCAAGCACCGGGGTCTTTAGTGTCAGCCATTCCCTGTCAGTTGTTAGCGGGCTGCTTTTCAGAGGCCTGGAAGGAAGGCGATCAATGTCCCCCAGAGGTTTTCGCTGTTCTGAAGCGATCTCATTTTTTAAGGGTTCCACCAGTTTATCGAAGTCAACGACCAGCCATTCGGTATCTGCAATTCCCTCTCTTAGTTCTTTTTCCGGTTTTGACTCTGCAGCTCCATTTTCTTCCGCTGCAGCATCTTCATAGAGAGATCCAGTGGCTAATGTTCTTTCATTTATATATTGATCCTCTTCGCGGTATGGAGTCTTTTTCCCGATGACTTTTTCCGACTTCGCAATCCTTACATCGTCCTCAGTTTGAGTGACTCCTCTTTCCTCAGGTAAAATATCCGTTTCCTTAAACTGTTCTTCAAAAAATTGATCTGCTTCTGATTCAGCAGGGTCAACCGGTGCATCATTTATTACAATAAACACCGGATTCTGATTTTCCAGGTGAAGAGAGAAAGAAATCCAAATGGATGCAACCAAAAGTAACACTGCGGCGGCAGCCTGCCAGAGTCTAAGTTGTACTGGCCTATGAAGCAAGCCAATAGCAGGTGGGGTTTGATAAAGTGATTCTTTGCGGGAAAAACCGGGCGTTTCACCTGCCATTTCCGGCTTCAGGACTGCCTGCTGCAAGTCTTTCATCTCTTCAGCTATATCCGGATTCTTAAGGAGAAACTCTTCAAAGGCTGCTCTTTGCTCTTCTGGCAGTGCCCCTTCCAAAAAGTCGATGGCAAATTGCTCGTAATTTTTTCTATCGATTTTCATCGTTGTTGTTTTGCTATCCGTTTAAAAAATCAGCTTACTTCCTTTTCAAACCCCTCTATTTTCACCAGAGGCAGGGTCTGCGGTCTTTCGTATCAGGTCGGGCTGTATTTTCTCGAGACTGACCTTGAGTTTTTTTCTCGCCCGGAAAAGATACACTTTAACCTGACTCAGACTCAAGTCCATCATTTCGGATATTTCCTCGTATTTGTAACCCTCCAGGTCTTTGAGCACCACAATGCTTCGCTGGACCTGACTTAAATCTCCGAGTGCCTGGTTAACTATTTCCCTGCTGTCAAAATCACTGTAAAAGTCATTGGGGTTTTCGCTTTCCGGCAATTCCCCGGGATGATCGACTCTGCGGCTTTTTCTGTAATTGTCAATTAAAATGCGATAAACGCAGGTGTACAACCAACTTTTTACCCCTTCAGATTTCACGCGACTCCGCTGTTTCCAGAGCCTGAGAAAGGCTTCCTGAACGGCATCTTCAGCCTCATTCCGGTCTCCGCAAATCCTGTATGCGTAGCCCATCAGCCCATCTGAATAATCCCGAACACATGAGTTGTAAAAAGCAGCTTTCATATCCCTTTTACGCACAGCAGACAGATAATGTTACAGCACTGTGATTTTTGAGTTAAACTAATGAGAAAAAAAGAAGTGAAATTATCAACGGACCAGAAGTAAACTTCCGGATTCCCGAACTCTGCTGCCATCTTCAGCCGTGAAGTCCAAAGAGTACACAAATTCCCCCTGATCGGGCAGATCTCCATCGACTCTGCCGTTCCACCCGTGGTCCGGGTCTCTGCTTTCAAACAGCAACTGACCCCAGCGATTAAAAACCTGAAGCTTGTATTTGACAATGTTGTCCTGGAATAGAAATTCGGGCTTGAAAATGGCATTTACTCCCTCGGGCCTAAATGCATTGGGGATATAGACCCGAACCTCACCGGTCAGGCAGACCTCATTGGACTCGCAGTTGAAAGTGAGGGTTTCTCCATTGGGTAGGGGAACCTGACCGGAGATGTATTTGCGGTAGCAAATCCGGCCCTCATTCAAATCACCTACAGCCAACTGATCATCGTACTCGTTGCCTGCCATGCCTGAAATGGGAATATCCCGCACCGTGCCATCCACCAGTTCTTTTTCAATCCTTTGGTCAAATTCCACTCCTTCAATCCCAGAAAAGCTCCAGTGCAGTCTGTTTTGTGTCTCACTCACATTTTGCCCATCCA
>SKLY01000144.1 GCA_007121335.1 Saprospiraceae bacterium
GAAGTCGGATTTCTTTTCTCACCAAAAGAAAATGGCTATGAGGAGTAGTTTCAGGCAAAAATTTTTCGAAGCGCTGTCAAAGTGGGGACTTTTAATTCTTACTCTCGGGCTCTTATTATTTTGGATTTATCTGGAGACCAGGGACCACAATAGTGAGCAGATCGCAATCAAGAAAAACATCATCAAAAAGTCAATTGAGGACCTCAAGAACCAAATTGAATCAACTCACTTTGATGGTGACAGCATAAATGAGGAAATTTGGCGCAGTGCCGGGAGTTGTGAGGATCAATTTTGGCAAATTTATGGTGAGCATTACAATTTTTATGTTTACAGCCTTTTCGCGGACACGCTAAAATCCTTCCTTTACAAACATCTCGAAGATCTTTATAAAATGAATAACCGCCAATGGAGAAGGGTTCACGGCGATGACTTAATAAACCGGCTGAAAAATGATGAGCATTTAAGGAGTTTCCATTCGGCTGTCAATGATTATATCGAAGGATTTGAAGAAATTTATGGGGAATGGGGATGGGTGATATACCACGATTATGTCTGGGAAAAAACCGGATCATCAAATAGGTTCTTGAGGACGGATTTTGATAATTGGGTCGAGGCAAATTACCGACACCAAAATATCTTAGGGGCAATATGGCAAACCTATTGTTTTATAAAAAACATTGATGATATACTGGATAACAAGAACTGGACAATAATGGGTATGGTGGACGAAAGAAGAGAAATAACCTACTTCGATAGTTATGCTTTGTCCAGCTTACCCAATTCATTCTATTATACCCTGGGTGATACCGTTAGAAAGGAAATGGTTGTGAGGGAGGACTATGTCTTTGAACACTATGTGGGTTGTGACCTGGAGTTTTCGATAAATGATAGTGACTTTGAAAAAACCAATCGCTGGCCCTACACCCATTACCATGTTGATTCTTTTCCACAAACTGGCAGGCAGACGGTGGAAGTTAAAGTTCGGAAAAAAATACCCTTTTCCAATGAATACCAAATCCTCGCTGACACCCTGGAGTATGAGGTGATTGATCCCACCATCGAGTTTACCGGATATAATAGCAGATTGATTTCCACCCACGCCCCAACTCTACTCACCCTATTCTCAGGCTGCTCCTATACAGATCTGAACCTCCGACTGCTCACAGACAATGCCCACCTCCGGAAAACATCGCGCAATCAATACGAACTGCAACCACTGTCAACCGGTGATGTGCGCCTGGAATTAACCGGAGAAGGCATCATGACCAGGTACATTGATTTCCAGGCCATTGCCCCCAAAAGGATAACCGTAACCTCCGGCGGCCAAAAATTATCCGAACTCAACCCCAATGAAATTAATGAAAAAACCGGAATCAAATTCACCGCCTCAGCATTCCACAACGATACAGAGCTGACAATATCCTATATGCGAATAGGCCATTACTCCAATGAGAAATTCACCACCGTTGATGCCTTCTCTCACGAGGAGGGAGTGACGGCTTTGAGGGAAATACTGTCATCAGTCCGGGAAGGAGATTGGATTACGTTGACTGATATACGACTGGAAGGAACGGATAGTGGGGGTGAGGGGCCGGTGGAGAGTGTGGTGGTTGGGTTCTAAGGGCTTGGGAGTGTGGGGAGAGATTACCCCTCAATAAAACCACGCGGCTTCAGCCCGTGGTTGCTGCAGAACCAATTGCCGCTGAATAACTTACCACGCGGCTTTAGCCCGTGGTACCAAGCAAAGAATCACCCCCAAGTTAACTACCACGCACCCTCAGCCTGGGAATAAGCAAACACCCACCTTATCCGCTTCAACCAAACTACTCCTCAAATTTCGTAAACCCATATCGCCTGATAAATTCATCAAGCTCCTTTTTAAAGCTTTTTTTACTGTGATGCTCCTCTTGATTTTTGATATAGTTCCTTACCCTCGCTATATGAGATTCAGAAACAGACACAGCGTAGTATTCATTCTGCCATCCAAATTTTTTCTTAGTCAATTTATTTTTATTGATCCAGAAAGAAGATTCACCCTTGATGAGTTGCATGACCTCATTTAGTGTTTGGTCCCCTCCCAGTGAAATCAGGCAGTGACAATGGTCGCTATAGCCATTTACGAAATCAATAAAAATCCCTTTCCTTTTGGCATTTTCGCGCATATGTTGCCAAACCTTCATCCTCAATTCCTTAGAGTCTAAGAATGGATATCGATACTTTGTGGCCCAGACAAAATGTATATAGACGTTTATAAATGACATTGCTTTATTGTTTTTTTTGGTTTAAATCTCCGGCCTTATCCACCCAACCATCACCCAAAAAAACAACCGTGCTTATCCTCATTCACCAGCTCAAAAAAATCCGATATGGTCTTTACTGTGGGAACCGGCCCAAATCTATCCCACTTCAGGTTGCCCCTCATCCAGTAAACCTTCCAGTGGTCATGCCCTTTGACATAAATGCCTTTTGCAGATGGTGTTTCAATTTTTTTAGATGGATTGTTAAAGAGAGGAAAGATTTCGAAAACAAACACATTCTGACCCTCTATGCGATAACCCAAATCTATTTTGTGCCTTATATCAGGGGGAGGTCGTTTTTCCTTCAAAAATTCCGTCGCCGCCTTTTCTACTTTTCTGATTTGCAAATCACTTAATGCCATGTCAGCACACTTTTTCTGCTTATAAAATCCGGGAAGATTCCCCTGCTAATTTTTTGGTCACCCGGGCTCTAATTAATCCTGATAGAACTTTACCACTATTTCAATATCCTCCTCAGGCATTTTAATATATTCCTGCATTATTTTTTTCGCCTTCTTAACTTTCCCGGATTGAATGAGATCCGCAATCTCATCTTCTTTCTCAACGAATCCCTCGAAGGCCATACCTATGTCATGCATTTCATCCATCATGGGGTCATCAAGGAGTTCCATCAAAATGTCATTGGTTTCTTCCAACAATTTAATGTATTTATCGGCATCTGACTCTTCCAGGCCAAATTCCAACAAGCCGTTTCTGAATTCTTCATCGTTTATTTTCTCCTGCCCCCTTTTATCATGGAGATCGAACCATTCATCACTGTCAGTTACCCCAGGGTACTTTTTCTCTAAGGTCCCCATATTAAAATCATCCATCACATCGATTTTTTATAACTCCTACTCTTCAGGATTTTCGGATTCCTCCCCGGTAAAGCACTGATTGAGATCCTTTGACGCTAAACAGATTTTCTCGAAAGGAATTGACCTTTTTGGTGTAATAAATTTTAGGTATTCCTACCTAAGCTGCGGCAATACAGACATCAACCGTGATTCCTTGTTACATCCTCCAAAGCTACTCATTTCTGCTAAATCATCAAACTCTTACCCTCATTTCCTAAGCAAAAACTACTGAGATGTCAAACCTCACCCCCCAACCCCACCACCAACTCCTCAATATCCTCCTCTCTGTGCAGCGCATTCAAAACCACCCTGGTGATTTTCGGATCATTGGGTCCCGGGTAGTTGAAGGCGGAGATTACTATGTGTTTTTGGAGCAGATTCCGGTCCATGTCGGGGTCTTTGCAGTGGAAGACAGGAAAGTGGTCGAGGTAGTGAAAGTGGTCATCGGTATTTGTCAGGCGGTGCAGCAGGTCGATATTCCTTCTTAGTTTTTGAAGTTGTTCTTCATACAGATTGCGTCCCTGCAGCCAGGCGTAGAGAAAGGCGGGATTGGGTGGAGAGCTGCCACCGAATATCCTCGTGGTCCTGAGGGTTTTTATGGTGTTTGTATCGCCCAGCACATAGCCTGCCGGGATGCCCATCCCCTTCCCCAGGGAACCCATAAACAGGGTTTTGCCGGGGAATGAACCGGCCCAGGAAGCGAATGAACCCGCTCCCGATGGTCCTGTGACGCCAATTCCGTGACTGTCGTCAGCCACAACGGTAATCCGCTCGGGGTCTGTGGCCTTTTTCAGCCAGCTCATGTCTATTTTTTTGCAAAAAAGAGGGTCCACGGTATTTGATAGTACGATGGCTTTGCCTCTGTATTTCCGTAGTTGTTCGAGGGTTTGCTCCTCCCAGAGACTGCGCGGCATTTCAGCGGGCGGATGAAAACTCTTCCACAGCGCAGAATGCGTTCCCGGCGCGACAAATATCCGGCTTTCGGCTGGTACCCCCTGAGAGAGCACATAGCCGGCAAATGAACCGGAGGACAACAAAAGTGCGCTTTCTGCCCCGCAAAATCGGGCAAGCTCTTCCTCCGCCTTTTCGAATATATCAATTTGCACATTGCTCAAACGGCTGCCGCCAAAATGGGTGCCGATACGGTCTATTCCCTCTTTTATCAATTCTTTAAAGGCGGGCAATTGACTCATGCCCAAATAGGAAGTCCCGCTGAAATACAGCATTTCCCTGCCATTGTGGTGAATGGTTCTGCCGGGAAGTCTTTCCGTGACAAGGGGTGATTCAGTTCCGCTCTTTTTTCTCGCTCCCATTTAGCTGCTGAAATTTGCAGTCATACCCATCACATCCTGCAAAATCCCGGCCAGAAATTGGTCGGGTTAGTTGGAATGGTCCTTACTTCAAAAAGCAACCCAGGCCGGGTGTGCCGGGAAATTCAATATTCCCACGATTCACTACCACACCGCCGGCAGGATCATTGGAGAGTAGGGCGGCGCCATCCAGATCCACGTAGTCAAAGAGTGGGCTGAGATGTGCCATGGCGGAAATTCCCACGGAAGATTCGGTCATACATCCTCCCATTACCTTCAGGCCGAGAGACTTGGCGCGCCTTATCATTTCCAGGGCGGGTGTGATGCCCCCGCATTTCATCAGTTTGATGTTTATGCCGTCGAACCACTGCATGCACTTTGCCACATCGCCGGGTCCTCTGCAGCTTTCGTCTGCGATGACGGGCACGCTGCTGAAATGGCGGGATTTGTCAAGGTTGTTTTCCATACCGACCGGAAGGGGCTGCTCAATCAGGTCCACATTCAGGCCCTTGAGGGTGGCGTAATCCTCGTAGAAGTAGTGGGCATCCCATGAGCCATTGGCGTCGATACGGAATACAGCACCGGTGGTTTCGCGCAGCTTTTTGACCAGTTCGAGGTCATTTCTGGAAGAGAGCTTAATTTTATAGATGGGCCAGGGCGCGGCATCCATTTTTCGCTTCATCTCATCAAAAGTTCCATAACCTATGGTGTAACTGGAAATGGGGGTACTGCCGTCCTTCATCTTGAGAATTCCCCGCACACTTCTCCCCTTCTTTTTTCCAAACCAATCCCATGCTGCACAATCAATGGCGGAGAGCAAAAAGGAATGGCCGCGCAGTTTGGGTTCTGCAATCTCCCACAGGTCCTCGGGCCAGGCCCAATCTGCGGTGGAAAGCGTAGCTGCAACCTCATTAAATTTTTCCTTGAGTCCTTCCAGGGTCACTCCCAGATATGGAATAACGGTGGCCTCACCAAAGCCCTTTATGCCGTCTCTTTGGAGCTCGACGATCATGGTGTCCCGGTATTCATAACTCCCGTGAGAGATGGTAAAGGTGTCTTTTAATTCGAGGCGACATGTTGAAAAAGTTAATTTCATGGATTTTACTGGTTTTAACGCATTTAAGCCCGGGAAACGGATTTTTATACAGGCATTTAAGATTCTATCTAGGTTTTAACAGGGGATTCAAGTAAATGAAGCCATTTGCGGTCGGCGTCCAACTCGGCCTCAATGCCCACCGGCAGGGTGAACTGGTTTTTTATATGGCCAAAGGATAGTCCGTAAACAGCCGGAATCTCTAACTTCTCGATCCGGTCCCTCAGGGTTTCCTCCAGACTCAAAGACCGGCTGCCCTTTTCTTTGTCACAGGCATTGCAAATTCCAAATGCGATACCGGCGGCACTTTTCAGATCGGTGGCCTGAAGCAATTGGGTGAGCATTCGGTCTATCTTGTAGGGTTTTTCTCCCACGTCTTCAATAAACACGATCCGGTCCTTGAATGAACCCAGGTACGGAGTCCCACAAAGTGAGGCCAAAAGCGACAAATTTCCCCCGGTCAGTTTTCCGGTTGCGCGTCCACCACTGATGGTAAAAGTACGGAATTCAGTCCGCCCCCTGCGGTTTTCTCCCTGGTCTTTCGCAGATTCCAGTTTCATCGGAAATTCGGACTGCCCACTGATCAGTGGCAAAAAATGGTTTTTATTGTAATCGGTCAATTCGCTGGCAGCTACGGGACTGTGAAAACCAACCAAACCGGATTTCAGACTAAAGGCATTCAACAGGGCGGTGATGTCGCTGAATCCCGCAAACACCTTTGGGTTTTCGCGCAGCAAACGGTAGTCAATCTTCTCCAGCAGTCGCGTGGTCCCATATCCTCCACGTAGACACCAAATGCCCCGAACTTTGGGATTCCTGAACATATCGTGCAGGTCGTAAAGTCGCTCCCTGTCAGTGCCGGCGAGATAGCCTTTTTGGCGGTGTAAATACCTGCCCTCCAAAAGCCGGAATCCGCACTTACTGATATTTTCGACCGCCCTTTCGTACCGCTTAGAATCAAAGGAGCTGGCAGGCGCTATTAATCCCACTGTATCTCCCGGATTCAGCGGAGCGGCTTTGATTTTTTCCTTTTGGGAGGTGGATGTACCGGATGTGTGAATTCCCACACTGCTCATCAACAATCCTCCGGTCCCCATTGCCACCGTTTTTCCAAAATGTCTCCGGTCCATACAGAATGTCTTTTTCCTCTGAAAGTAGTTGCTCAACCTCTCTTATCAGTCTCAGTCTCCTGCTTTTTCCAGAAGCAACTCAACCGCACGCATCAATTGAGGATCTTCACCATTGGCCTTGGCGTCCACAGGATCTTCTACCAGGTGGTCGGGAACCGCGGGTCCATTTTCCATATTTTCATCGGTCTCCAGCACGAACCAACCCCGGAAGGGCATCCTCACCAGTGAGCCGTCAATCAATCTGTGTCCACCGGTGCTTATCACCGCACCAAAAGTGGGCTGTCCCACGAGTTCGCCGTGGCCCAAATGCTTATAGGCGTGGGCAAATATCTCTGCATTGGAGTAGCTGCTCTCGTTAATTAGTGTAATGGAGGGCATCATCAATACCGGGTATGGGAGGCGTTCGGTATAGGGATAGTTGTCCCTGAATTCCTCCTTGTCCCGCTCCAGGTCGTCCGTTGCACTTCTTGGGATGGTGTAGGAGTGCTGGCGGGCATTTAAAATGGTCATCAGCAGATCGGTGGTAAAACCTCCACCGTTGTACCTGACGTCAATCACAATGCCGTCTTTCCCGTGGCCGCTTGCCATGAGTTCTCTTTCAAAGCGCTCAAAACTTGGCATATTCATCCCCTGAATGTGGATGTATCCCAGCCTGCCATTGGATGCAATTTCAGTCATCTCCCTACGCTGATCGACCCACTCTTCGTAAAGTTGGCGATTGATACGCGTTGTGGGTCTGATGATGACTTGCCGCGTTTCGCCATCAGTTCCCTCCACCTGCAGAGCCACTCTCTCATTGGCTGTTTCATCCAAATGCTTGAAAAAGTTTTCACCTGCGTGTACCCGGTGACCGTTTATCCTCCTGATAATTTCCCCCTCTTCCAACTGGCTGTTGCTCCTTGAAGCGGGAGTTCTGGGAATCACTTTTTCGACTCTCATACCGCTTTCGACCGGAACCAATTCCACACCGAGCCTACCTGTGCGATCTGCCTGGGTCTCTTCGGGATTGCCGCCAAACATCCCAAGGTGACTGGCGTCCAGCTGCCCTAGCATGTGGTTGAACATGTCTCTGAAATCCTGTCTGGTACTCGCAGCCAATGCTTTGGGCTTAAATCGCTCTTGCAGGGCCTCCCAGTCTTTTCCGTGAAATTGGGGATCGTAAAAACCCATTCCAAAGATGCGAACGGCCTCCTCAAACATTTGGTCCATTTCCTCTACATGACGAATGGTCATACGTGCTGAATAGGGAATATTGTCCGGTCTGCCACCGGAGGCTGATATTTTCATTAACCTGCCGCGCTCTAAATAGTAAATGCTGCTTCCGTCATCGGAAAGGCTCAGTGCACCTCCCCGGAAATTATCGGCCAGGGTTTCTCTGTCTGATCCATCCCACTTAATGGAGTAAAGGGTGTTGCCATTGATGCCTGTACCTGTGAAGTAAAAAGTTTCACCGTCGGGTGATACCCTTACATTCCA
>SKLY01000260.1 GCA_007121335.1 Saprospiraceae bacterium
CGAAGTTGACAGGCAGATCATGGCCCGTCACGACAACAGAGGTGAGTACCGCGTACTGGACCTCTCTATCAACACCTTCAATACCAATCTCGCCTCTTACCACCACAACACCATCGGCGGATACAGTGCGGTCAAGCTCCAGCGGATACAGGATATGATCGATATCCACATTTCCAGGATGAATATGGATGTGCTCAATATGCTAAACACCACCTACATCATCCGGGACAACGAGCAATTGCAGGTTAACGACGGGGCGCTGGGCTGGGCCTGGTTTGTCAGTGACATAGAGCGGGTGGAGAGCCCCCGCCAGGAAATTGAGGCCATGCACGATTTCGATCCCGCCCAAACAGCCATCGTGCTGGACAGCGAATTTGACAACTACACGGCCGGATTGGAACCCACCGGTCAGGGCACCATAGAGCGCACTGTCTATGAACTGGATCGCTGGGTTTATGAATATGAGACCGACAGCGAGCAGTTGGCTGTATTCTCAGAGATATGGTACAATCCCGATAAAGGACTCAGCGCCTACCTGAATGGAGAGCAGGTTCCTTTTGTTCGCGCCAATTACTGCCTCCGGGCTATCAAAGTACCCGCGGGCAGTGGCACCATCGAGTTCCGATTCGAACCCAGGTCTTATATAGTGGGCAATGCCATCACACAGGCCACCTCGGCCCTCCTGGTAATCGCCCTCATCGGATGGCTGGGCTGGGCCTTCTACCAGAACAAGGACCGCCTCATGGCCCCCATCGAACCCAAACCAAAGGCGGCGGCACCGGGGCCGAAGAAGAAACGTCGTAAAAAACGCAGATAATAATTGACAATTGACAGTTGACAATTGACAATTCGGTTTTGGGTTTGAGGTATGTGTGGTGAGGAATTTAGGGCGAGAGTTCTGGAAATTAGGCTGGGAATTTAGTTGGTGGGGTATTCCTAGGTCTGGGGTATTGTTTTACTTAATTAAAAATTGATAATGGTAAATTTGGTGTGATGAAGAAGAAGCATCAGAATGTGGTGATGAATAAGTCGTATGATTTTGCACTTGAGATTATTAGGTTGTATAAATATCTTACCACAGAGAAGAAGGAGTATGTGATGTCGAAACAGTTGCTGAGAAGTGGTACCGCAGTAGGGGCATTGATCAAGGAAGCGGAACATGCCCAATCCAGAGCTGATTTTTTAAGCAAAATGAATATTGCTCTGAAAGAAGCCAATGAAACTGAATATTGGCTGGAATTACTTAGGGATGCCGATTACCTGGATGATGAATTATCCCAAAATTATCTGGGGGAGAGTGTTGAAATTATTCGGCTTTTGATAAGTATTGTAAAGACTACTAAAGCAAGGCTTAAATGATTTAATTGACAGTTGACAATGGACAGTTGACAATGGACAATTGACAATTGATAATTTTTGTTTCGGGCGAGAATTCGGGGGTTTTGGCAGAAATGAGGGATTTTAGGGTGATTCGGTATTTAGGATATTGGTTTCTCCCCCAAAGCGTCGCCTGCCCCCAAAGTTTTGGTGGGGGGGCAAAGGAAGACGCAAAGGATTTATTTGACAATTGAAATGACCCGCCCCACCAAAGTTTTGGGGGCAGGCGACGGGTTGGGGGCTAGGGGCTAGCGGATAGGATTTGACCGAATTCCTATGTAGGGACGCAATGCCTTGCGTCCTTAACACCCGAAAATCCCATTGATCCTATTCCAAATGCCAATTGGAAATGGCGGATAGGGTAATTAAATTAAGAATGTGGTGATGGTTAAGCTTCTGCATTTTGACTGTCAAATACAATTAATTCCTGGAAACAATGATCCCTACTAAGTTTGTCCTGGATCCTTATGAATTGTACAAAACTTCTCACTTTGGGATCGACGGTTTCGATAAACCAATCTACCAATTCGTCAAGGTGGCCATCACAATCATCCTCAGGATTTAGCCATTCAGCTTGAATAAGGAGGTGATATTGAGCTGCTGGCAGTCCCGGTACATTTTCTTCCAGAACGACTCTTTTTAGTGGTTTGCCTTTTTGCTTGCATATCTCAATAAAGGGCTTTAGTTCTTCTTTCAATTGTCTCGTATCCATTGGATAAAAAAATTTACTGCTTTCAAAAACTCCATGCACTTTGAACGATCACAATATTGGGTATTGTATCTGAGAGAGGGCTTCCAATTGCTAACTAATTGCCATTTTTTATAGTAATCAGTGTCATCATTTAAAGCCTCTGAATGCTTGCCATGTAAACCTGCGTATATCATAAGAGAACTTAAGTTGTGGGACCTAAAAGGTGATGAAACATCATTCTTACTGACTTGTTCTTTGGAAAATAAGTCTGGCACATCCAAATGCCGACAGATTTTAGCTTTTAGTGCCAGTTCAATTGCATAGCCTGCCAGATACCTTGAATTGTTAATGCTTTCAGCATGCTCAATCAATAATTCAGCATCCAAAAACTTCTTATCAACTAATTTGTCAATTTCTTCTGGATTTTTCATGCTGCTACAAATATAGTACTGGTGGTAATTTCATCATGCATTTTGGTATCTTTTTTTGAAACTCAATTTATTTAATGTTTCCCAGTAAAGAAAATACAGCAGTTGTATGAATAGCACTAAAACCGTTGGGTTCATGGGTGCCTGGGGATGGTATATTTTCCTTGGCGACAGAAAAATCCGCAAAATCCGTCTAATCCGTGGAAATCCGTGATTCAGACAATGAGGATATTTATTTCAGGCAGTGGAATCAATTGAAATAGCGGATAGGATTTGAAAAAATTCTTTTGTAGGGACGCAATGCTTTGCGTCCTTAACACCCGAAAATCCCATTGACCATATACGAAATGACGGAAATATCTGTAGATACGCACGGCCGTGCGTATTGGTCCTACCCATCCAATGAAAATCCTTAAACCTTTGGCCGGCAATACGTTGCGCCCTTAACACCCCAAAATCCCATTGATCATATTTCTTCTGACAATTAAAAATGGCGGATAGGGTAATTTAATGACGAATTACGAATTGGAGGTGCTAGGTCGCGATATTTATTTGTATCCCACAAACCACATCTCTACCTCTCCTTTCCCTTTGGCCTCTCTGTTTGGTCGTTTTTCGAAGGAGAAGGTGGGGGAGTTGGAGATGAGTTCGTAGGTTTGGCGTGAGATGTTGACCTTGCCGGGTTCTCCGTTGGATTCCATGCGGCTGGCGGTGTTGACCGTATCGCCCCAGATGTCGTACTGGAATTTCTTTTCCCCGACAATACCGGCTACAACGGGGCCCGTGTGGATGCCCGCTCGCATATCGAATGCGGGTTTGCCTTTTCTCATAAGTTCCCTCTTGCGTTTTTGCATGTATTGTTGCATTTCCAGTGCCATGTGGACGAGGTTAGCGCATTGTTGGGTTTGGTCTCCGGTCAGGCCTGCGGCTGCCATATAGGAATCGCCGATGGTCTTGATTTTTTCGACCCCGTATTTTTCAGCCATTTTATCGAAGGCGATAAAGCAATCGTTGATCTCGTGTACGAGCTCGTGTGGGCTCATGTGGGAGGCCGTGGCAGTAAAGTCCTTGAAGTCGGTAAACAGCACGCTGATGTTTTCGAATTCCCGGGCTTCGAACTGTCCTTTTTCCCTGAGCTCCATCGCCACCTCTTCCGGGAGTACGTTGAACAGAAGCTCATCTGATTTCTCCCTCTCCACCCGGAATTGAATTTTTTCCTGCTGTATGGTTGAGATCCGGTCGAAAAGGCCGTAGAGCAGATTCCCGGAAAAGGCGATGGCGCCAATTTTAAAGGAGTTGAGAAATATCTCCACGGTGGTGAAAAATCCCATCAGTGACAGTCCGTATGTGATTCCACCGGTGAGGATTAGAACGGAGGAGAGCAACAGCACCCCGGCTTCCTTCACCCCTTTGAAATAGTAGTAGATCACCATGCCCAGTAACAGGGATAGAAACAGGACACCCGCAATATTAGACAATAAATAACTGGCTTCTATATCCATCGGAAAGAAAAAGTGGACCGATGGCAGTGCAACGGCAAAAATTGCAACTACTGAATAAAGTCTAAACAGCCGAAATTCCCTGGCTCTCAGATTTAAATATCTCACCGTAAACAGATAGGAAGAGAGTGTTACCGCACTAAGTGCTAGTCCGGTAATGTACCTGTACATGAAATCCGGAGGCAGTGAAATTATAAAGTACAGCAAGCCTTGTATGCTGGCGAAATATACAGTGAGAGAGACCATCATGGCAGCGAAGTACAAAAATATCCGCTCCCGAAAACTGAGGAACATAATGAGCCCCACTGCTGCAAAAACGACTAATATGCCTGAAAGGAAGGACTGAAGTGAGTTTTGGTGTATTTCCCTGCCGACAAAGTCGAATATCTCACCGCGTAGAAAAAGGTGAAGGTAATGGTGGGGAATATCGCCTTCCCTTAGCTTGCTGTGAATAAAAAAGGGCCGTTTTTCCCCCGGCTCCAGGTGTATGAAAAAGAGATTGTCCAAACTGGGAATGAGTCTGTTGTTTGGATGGACTAAAAAACCCCCTTCCCCGGCCAAACTGAGCTTGCCCTTATGGTCTGTACTGTAAAACTCCAGCTCCAGATGATCGTGGCAAATGAGTCCATGGCGGGTAATGGTGTTTTCTGTGAGGTTTGCAAAATAGACTTTAATCCACGCACTGTGGTGGTCGGGCATGGTGTCCAGCTCTGCCCATCTCCAATACAGTGAATCCGGCACATCGTAAATCTCATCCGGTCCCAAAAGATTATCCTCTCCCATGGGAAAAACACCGGCCTGAGCACCTATATGGGTTACCTCCGGGGTTTCATCGGTAATTTCAACAACCGGAAGTTCCCTCGCAAACCCGGGAGTGGACAAAAGGAGCATGAGTATCCCCCACCAGGCCAGTGCTGTGGCCGGTATTCTCCATGAAAAAAGATTGTCCCTCTGCATTGGATAGTGGGTTTGGAGCCAAATATATGTAATTAATTACGAATGACGAATTACAAATTGGGGGGTGTGGGCGAGAATTCTGTGGATTTGGCAGAAATTACGGATAGGATTTGACCGAATTCCTATGTAGGGACGCAATGCCTTGCGTCCTTAATACCCCAAAATTCCATTGATCATATTATAATTGACAATGGCGGAAATATCTGTAGATACGCACTGCCGTGCGTATTGGTCCTAATTTAAATTCCATTCCCAAATATTGAATAAATTGGTCATCACCTTGTCCTTACGGAAACACAAAGCCATCGGCCATCCGCCATCAACCATCAACCGCTTGGTCCACCACAGGGGAACAGAGATCACGGAGAGTCCAGAAAATCTAAAAAATCAACAATCCCCATTAATGGAAAAACTGCCGACCACATCAAGGTTTCGCTCGCAAAAGGCCATCCGCCATCAGCTTGCCCCCAACGCTTTGGGGGACCAATAACCATTGGCCAATGAGGCCATCGGCCATCCGCCAATCATGTCACCCCTACGGGGTTCTAATTCATGGTTTGTGACGTTTATTATAATCATTTCATCCCTACGGGATTCATTTCTATTGAATGGTATATTTTTTTAGGACAAGAGAGAAACCTGATAAATCAACAATCCCCACGAATAGATAAACTGCCGGCTACATCGAGGTATCGGCTTCGCATACAACTCACCAACTCACAGACTCACCAATTCACAACTGGTAAAGCCATCAACCAATAATGTCACCCCTACGGGGTTCTAATTTTTCGTTAGAGGTTTTTTTATAATCATTTCATCCCTACGGGATTCATTTCTATTGAATGGTATATTTTATAGGACAAGAGAAAAACATCAAGAATAACTCTGAGGCGTATCCTCCCGGCCGAGTTGCTTGAGCATGCGCCCGTGATTTACAATTGCAGACCACCAGCTCTTTTCGGTGTAATAAGGAAGGTTGTATTCCTGTGCAGTTTGTTTGACAATGGCTGAAAGTTGGGGGTAGTGGACATGGCAAACAGAGGGAAACAGATGGTGTTCTATCTGGTGGTTAAGACCGCCGAGAATCCAGGATAAGAATTTGGACCCAATTCCAAAGTTAGCGGTGGTGAGAATTTGATGGACGGCCCAGTGATTTTCCAGGTTTCCCTTGTCGTCCGGTTCTGGAAAGGCCGTTTCAGTCATAACATGAGCAGGTTGAAAAACCAAACCCAATATCAGACCTGTCACCAAATGCATGCTCACAAATCCAAGCATTACAAACCAGAAGGAAAAAGGAGTTATCAGAGCCGGCAAGGCCAAAAAAAGACTGAAGTAGAATACTTTATTCAATGTCGATTCTATCAGGAGTTTCCGGAATTGCCACTTGTTCTTCAACAAGCCTGCCTTTTTGAAGGTGCGGAGTTGAAAGAATTCCTTGGTCGTTGCCCATGAAAGAGTCATCAGGCTGTACATTCCAAAAGCGTAGTAGTGCTGATACCTATGTACTTTCAGTTTTTTTGTATGTGGGCTAAACCTGAGTATGGGGGCCTTAATATCCTGATCATAACCATCTACATTGGTATAAGTATGGTGCAGGACATTGTGCTGTAATTTCCAAAAAGAAGCACAGCCCCCCAGGATGTAGAGAATATTTCCGAGGAGGGAATTGACTTTTTTGTTTCTCGAGTAGGCTCCGTGATTGGCGTCGTGCATTACGCAGAGGCCTATTCCGGCTGCGCCAAAACCCATTGCTATCCACAGCAACCAGAATACCAGTGCGTTCTGTACGAAAAAAAGCAGTAGAATAAAGGGAACTGTGTACAACAGGACCATGGCAATGGTCTTGAACACCATCTGGTGATTGGCATGAAGGGATAAATTGTTAACTTCAAAATATTCATTCACTCTTTTGCGAAGGGTTTGATGAAAATCAGGGGTCTCTCTGGAGAACCGGAGAGCCCGGTTGGGATTATTTATCATTAATTAAGGTTTTATTTGCTGATGCATAAAGGTGTCAGGCGGGCTTTGAGAATTTCATCGCCCCATTTTGTAATGCTGCCTTTTTTCACAAAGGGGAAAGTTTCACTGACTCTAACCTTTGTTCTGTAGGATTAGTACCCATCATAGTATTATATTTTCGCAAAATGAGTACAGCCATATTCCACAAAGAATTATAGCAGTGGCCTCTGAAGGAAAAATTGCCCAGAAAACCCCCGTTTTGCAAAGGTAATTCTTAATAGAGTCCACGGTATCTTTTGAAGGAATAAATGGAATAAAAATGTTTTGTTGAATATCCGTGCAGTGACGCAATGCCTTGCGTCCTTAACACCCGAAAATCCCATTGATCATTTTCCAAATGCCAATTGGAAATGTGGGAAATATCTGTAGATACGCACGGCCGTGCATATTGGTCCTACCCCTCCAATGCCAATCCTACACCCTTTGACAGGCAATGTCCTGCGGCCTCTACAGAGTTCTTTTCTACCGTTTGGTATATTTATGTAGGACAAGAGAAATTCCTGGAAAATCAACAGTCCCTCCGTATGTATATACTGCAGGCTACATCGAGGTTTCGATCTCCATCAGACCCCAGCGGGGTCAAGCAGCAAAACGATGGGTTGGCTGGCAAACCCATCGTTCAAGCCAACTTAAGAACAGCACCCTGAAGGGGTGCAGCAGCCAGGTTGCACGGGTAAATATCCTCAGAAATCAACAATCCCCACGAATAGATAAACTGCTGACAACATCAAGGTAGCGGTTGAAAACAACTCACCAACTCACAGACTCACCAATTCACAACTGGTAAAGCCATCAACCCATCAGGTTCACCGCAGAGACCGCAGAGATCGCGGAGAATGCGCAGAGAAAAGCTCAGCGATTTCCTTTTCGTGCTCAGCCCCCAAAGCATTGGGGGGTGAGTAAATTGGAAGGTAAAGAATCACCGTAAAACCCGCCAGATTGCCTCCGAAATGCTATTCGCCAGAGAAATCCCCAAAAACCAACAATCCCCACGAATAGATAAACTGCCGACTACATCAGGGTAGCGGTTGAAAACAACTCACCAACTCACAGACTCACCAATTCACAACTGGTAAAGCCATCAACC
>SKLY01000248.1 GCA_007121335.1 Saprospiraceae bacterium
GAAAACCCTTTTGTGCATGAAAATGAGCGAAAAATTCAAGATCGAGGAAGATGAGAAAATATTCCGCAGGCGTAGCCATAGCTACGTTGAGGAAAGATTTTTTCAGATGACGAAGATATTGAATTTTGCAGCCATTTGTAATAAAAAGAGGTTTTCGGAGTGCACTCATCAATATTAACTTATACTTTTTGAGTCAATTAAAAACTGTAGCGATATATCAGATTGAAGTTAATGCCGGGCATGTCAAATCTGGTCGGAGCTGCGGGACCTAGTTCTGGATCCTGAAATCTCCTTACCACTGACATATGGTCTGTGTAGTTGGTATTGAAGAGGTTGTCCACTCTGACGTTAAAGCTGTGTACGCTGTCATCACCACGTATTTGATATCCACCTTCTACTCTCGCAATACCGTAGCCATCTGTGGGCAATTCATCATCGGGAACGCGGGTTTGAGAGGAAACCAGTCTGTATTGCGCGCCAATATTCCAGTTGTTCACCTCGTATTTTAGTCCCAGGGTAGTTCGCAGTGGGGGAATAAATGGCAATGGGTCGTTGGTCTCATCGTCTCGGGTTCCTCTCACATAATCAGTAGTCGCGCTAGCTACGAGGTTTTCAGTGATCATGTAATGTAGTTGGGCCTCAAATCCCAACATCTCTGCATCGGTGGCAAAAAACTGTACCGTGTTGGGGAACTCCCGGTCTGCTCTTACTCTTTAGGGGATTTCAACTGCTTCTACAGGGTCTAATGTCAACAGGGCCACGTAATCGTTTATGCGGTTGTAAAAACCGCTTATCTCAAATTGCCAGCGGTTTGTAGTGTATTGGAAAAAAGCGTCTAAACCCAGTCCTGTTTCGCTGGTTAGTGAGGGATCACCCAATTCCACTCTGGTCGCTCCGGCGTGCCATCCGTCAGCGTAGCGCTCCAGTATTGTGGTGTTTCTATGAGCTCTTGCCACTTGCATGCCAATTTCTATCTCATTAGTGGGTCTGAAATTGAGTCCGATAGAACCTGCGAAGTTGAACACTTCGTCGGTCAGTCCATCAAATGCGGGCACTTCCTCCACATTGACCAATTCCGGATCTGGTTCGGGGGTAAAAAAGCGATTTTCTACCGTAGAAGTCCACTCTTGCTCAAATCTCGCTCCCAATTGAAGGCTCAACCTACTTCCAAGGGGAATTTCCTGAAAGGTAAACAATGCCAGATTAAATATATCCTCTCCCGGGTGGTATGCTTCTATTCCATCCACTTCCTGATAACGGTAGTGTACGCTAGTCCCTATTACTCCGCGATCAAAAATGAAAAAGGGCCTGTGCATCAGCAATCCGGTTGAACTCAAGGTGGTGGTTTGGATTTCCAACTCCAGCTCTTCAGGCAGTGGATCGGGCTCGCCCTCTTCCTGATCAGAATAGGAGTAGCTGGCACGCAATTCCAACTCATCAAAAAACCCATCCATCTTCTGGTTGAGATATCCCTGCACATTGTAGCGGAAAATGCGAATCTCCATGTCGGGCTCCTCCTCTATAAACATGCCGGGGTTGTCGGGATCTGACATGGCGGCAAATTCAGGGATGCCATAGTGGTTTTGATAGTATCTGGCGGAGAGACCCATTCTTGTGTTGCCGCGATTGTACCCCCAACCAATAGATGCGGTGTAGCTGTCCAGTCTGGTGTTTGGGATGGCTTCATCCGGGGTTTGGGCGTCTCCTGCGGTTCTGTAGAGAAATCTACCTGCCACTGCGTGGTTTTCAGTTCCGTAAACCAAACCGGCTGAACCGGAAAGCAGGTTATTGTTGGTGGCACCGTGGAAAGCAGCTCCACCACTTAATCCCCGGTTCCATTGCCTGGGCGCATCCTCTGTAAAGAGATTGATTACGCCTCCGAGTGCACTTGATCCGTACAACAAGCTGGCAGGACCTCGTACCACTTCCACCCTGTTGAGACCTAGTGGGTCAAGGGTAATGGCGTGGTCGGGGGCAGTGCTTTGGATATCACCCATTCGCTCGCCATTTTCCAGGACGACCACCCTTTCTCCGTCAAAACCGCGAATCACCGGCCTTGAAGGGCCACCACCAAAGGAGCGGGAACTCAAACCCGGTTCGCCATCCAGCATATCACCTAAAGAGAGGTTGGCTCTCGCAGCCAGTTGATTGACGGTGTATGCCTGTGCAGATTGATAATTGACATTGCTTCCGGTTGGGGCCGCTGTTACTATGACTTCACGGGTTCTGAAAAAATCGCTTATCATTTCAACGGTCAGCTCCTCCGACATGGGAAGATTTATTTCCACAATCTTTGAAGCGTAGCCGAGATAGGTAAAAGAGAGCTCATGGGATCCTTCAGCAAGACCGTCGATTCTGAATTCTCCGTCCAAATTGGTGGTGGCACCCTGTCGGGCAGGTGTGGCGAATACATTGGCACCGATAAGTGGCTCACCGGTTTCTGCATCCAACACTTTTCCTCTGATTTCCAGAGTTCCTTTTCCCTCATCATTCGAGGTGTACTCTGCAAGCTGTTTTTCTGAGGCGTTCTCTGTTGTGAGGTTGTTTGCTGCCGCCCATTCCATTGTTAAGAAGGCAAGCATCAAGCAAATTCCCATTGTTGTTATATTCCTGATCATAACGTTGTATTTTGTCCGTTTGCAAATAGTGTTGTTTATTCGATTGGGGTTTAGTTGTTATTTCCTTTTTCAACCCCCTCCCAAATCTGAGGCAAAGTTATGTCAGGGTGTACCACAAGGACCATTAGAGATGTCTTAGAAAATTATTAGAATTTCATTAGAATCACTCAATTCGTTGAAAGTATTGGTATCAATGCATCTTAATTCTCTGGGAGGAACTCTGGATAGTCCTTTTATGGTAAAAACCCGGGCAAGAACGGAAGATTTTTACTCTCCACGGGGATACCAGTATTGAATCGATTTCGTCGTAAAACACCATCTACTGCCTGAATAACAGCTTTTCCAACTCTCTTTCAGCAAATTATCCCACGACTACCTGGATAGTTGAGCAAACTGTTTAACTTTGCTCAACTATTGGAAAAATTACAATCTGGATCTATGAAAAAGTTAATACTTCTCGCTGCCTTTACAGTTTTTGGCTTCTGTATAGCTACTGCCCAGGACGGCATAAAATTCAGCCTCAATGGTGCGTATTCCCTTGGAGAACAGGATGAAGTTACTGCGGCGGCATTTACTGAATATGGTTTTGGAGTGGATGTGTACAAGTTTTGGGAAATAGGTCCGGTGTCTGTGGGTCCGGGTATTGGATATCATCACTTTTTCGGACGTGAGATAACCGAGGGTTTGATAACTATTGAATACGACAATTTTAGGTTTTTCACCATGACGGGTTCTGCGCGATTCTACATTTTGGATGAGCTTTTTTTCGGTGGCGATGTCGGTTACGCGATGGCTTTGGACGAAATTAATGATGGTGGATTTCACTACCGACCCAAAGTCGGATACAATATCGGGGCATTTACAATACACGCCTCTTATTGGTCAACAGAAATTGATTTCTTTGACGACCAATCGCTAAGGTTTTCATCTCTCGGATTGGGCGTTGAATTTGGCTTCTGATTATCAGCCAATTTCTTAAATTATTCGGCTTATAAGCTTCTTCCCGCTTTTATAGATTATAAAAACACCACCCCTTTCTTCTATGCAAGTTAGAACTGGAGCGAAGTGATTATTCCCGATTTTGTCAACAGCTGTCAGCAATCTATTCAGACTGTAATTGGCCGGTCAGTTTTCTCAAATCCGGAAACAAACTCTGCATCAATGATTATCCCATATTTCTTTTAAGATCTATCAGCTTGGGGCATCAATATTTAATATTTGAAATAAATCAAGCAATTTTTTCTAATAATTGTACCGGGAAAACTTATTTTTTTTAACTTTGCTACATTACTTAACTATCAAAAATTCTACATTATGAAAAGATTACTACTTATTGCTGCGCTCGCAGTATTCAGCATGAGCCTTGTCAATGCTCAGGAAGGTTTTAAAGTTGGCGCAAATGTCGGAATTCCGGTTGGGGACGCAAGTGATTTTACGACCTTTGGTTTTGGTGTGGATGCGTACTACTTTTTTGAAGTAGGTTCCGGATTTTTGCTTGGTGGAACAGCAGGCTATCACCATTTTCTCGGAGATGAAGAAGAGTTCCTTGGCATTACTTTCGATTATGATGATTTTCAGTTCATTCCTGTGGGGGCCGCTGCTCGCTTCTATATAATGGATGAATTATTTCTAGGTGCCAATATAGGATACGCTATAGGTATCAATGATGGAAATGATGGTGGATTTCACTACAGACCCATGGTTGGTTACGACCTTGGTTCTGTTAATCTCAATCTTTCCTATTCTGCAGTCTCTTTTGATGATGAGTTTGGCGATTTCACATTCTCCTCAATTCTATTGGGAGTTGAAATAGGGTTCTAAGACTGAAATATCATAGATTATACATTTTAGAAGGGGGCATTTTGTCCCCTTTTTTTGATTCTATATGTTAGATTTCCGCAACCGTGCCAATGCGGATTCATGCATCCCTATTTGCACTAAAATAATTCAATGCACGAAGAATTCGATCATGTAATTGAGCAAAGTAAAATGTGCCTCGATTTGGCTTGTGTGACAAATATCACAAACAAGAACCGGCTTTTGCTTTAGCTTTGCGTGACAACATTTTAGTGTGAAGAAATACTTCTATCTATCTGCCGGCCTGTTGTTGATTGCAGGCATCACTATTGGCGCATACCTCACTGCTCCATTTCTGCCCGGACTGGGTACGGCCTTGATTGCCCTGGCGGCGGGATTGATCATCCGTCAGTTTATCGACAACTTCACCAAATTCCTGCCCGGAGTCCTATTCACTGAAAAATACGTACTGGAAACGGCCATTATCCTACTCGGATTTGGGCTGGAGTTGTCCAAAGTAAAAATGCTCGGTGCGGAAACCGGTATTATCGTGACCATGAGTTTCATAGTCCTATTGGCTGCAGCGGTGCTTCTAAAGCGGGTTTTCAAAGAGAAGGGTAAACTTTTCTGGCTTTTGGGTGCCGGCAGTGCCATTTGTGGTTCTGCTGCTATAGGCGCAACTGCCCCCATCGTCAAGGCCAAAGAGGAAGAGACGGGTATATCCCTGGCCGTGATTAATTTGTTGGGTCTGTCCGGCATGATACTTTTGCCGTTGTTGGGATCAGCTCTGGGTTGGGAAGCCAGAGAAATTGGTATTCTGCTGGGCGGTATTTTGCAATCAATGGGGCACGTGGTTGGTGCTGCCTACGCCATGGGTGACGACATCGGTCAATTGGCCGTGGTGGTAAAAATGGCCCGCGTAGCCTTCCTCTTCCCCTTTTTACTCCTGGTTTACTACATTTTTAAAAAGCAGAACGCCTCGGCCAGAACCCAATTCCCGGTATTTATCCTCTTCTTTGGTTTGGCTGTAATCCTGTCCCAAATCAATTGGATGCCGGTTGCCATTACCTCCACGCTTTCCTCATTTGGAGAAATCCTGCTGAATTTCGCCATGGCCGCCATCGGCCTCCGGATCAAAATCCGAAGCCTGATTCAAATAAGCGGCAAGGCCATGTTCTCCGGCAGCCTTATCTTCCTGGTTCAAATCCTGTTTTTTGGTCTGGGTATTTTGTTGTTTTTGACGGTGTAGAGGAAGGAACCACCCTGGATAATGGATATAAGGCAACTCTTTTTGCAACGGCTGTTCGGTGGAAAACCCCAGAATGTCTAGCGTTGTGAGTTTTTACGACTTATTATACCTCTAATCATCCTCTTTTTCATCTTCATCAATAATGGTGAGATTGATCACCTCACTCCGGGTAAGCATGGCAATTTTTTCTGCAATCTAACCAGCTGTTGTGGGGTCGGGAGCAATTATTTTTTCAATTTTCGTATCGTCGTCAAAAGCGAATAAGACCTCGTATGTTTGCATGGGATAGATTTTTAGTTGTTGGATTGATTGGTTACTGTAGGTTGATATTGATTAATCCTGTAAGCATCTTTGGAAAGTGGATTAGTCATTAACTCTCTTGCAGGTATTGCCATCCCCGTTCCTGAGCAAAAGATTTCAAAATGGAGGCGGCTTTTTTTACTCTGTTGCCTGAAAGCCCCCTGTAATCGATGCTACAATGCCCATCAAAAGGTTCATTGTCTTCCACAACCGGAACAGGAACTGTCTTACATTCGGCAGGTGTAACTGCAACAACTCCTACACTTTTTAATCCCTGATTGCAATAGTGTTCAAACGCCTCGTAGGCAGCAAACTTGTTACCGTTGTACACCGACAACAAACCCTTGTCCTTAGGCGTGGGTTTGAATGTTTGGGAGGAAAATGCCTGGATTGATATGGTGTTTCCGATTATCCAACCTGGATGTACCTGCCGGTGCAATAGAGTATCATCATCCATGAATTTCTCTTATTTTTTGGTTTATTTTATTCCAATCCTCTCTGGAAGTCAAATCCATGCTGTCTGAATACTCTGAATGGTCTTTGGTGTTTAAGGCATAGAATTCTGCATGGTTGGAAGTGAGGTCCACCTTTATTGATATCTCGCAGTCATTTATACTCCATTCAAATTGGATATTTCCCTCCGGGGTTGGAAAGGTAGCAGGCAAAGGTAAATTTTCGCTGTCAAACCAGCGGTCAAAGGTTTCTCCGAGCCCGATAGTTGCCTTTTTCGATAGTGGTTCTCCCTGTTCACCGTCCAGCCAACCTTTGGGAAGTTGGGTTAGTTCTTCGAGCCGCGCAGGAACATCAAATGCTTCCAATACAATCTGGTCTTCAATTTTTAATATTTTAAGTAGTCTGTCGGATTCATTAAAAGTGCCTGTGCCACGAATGTATATTTTCCTTTGATCCTCCATCAGTATCAAGCCTTGCTGCAGTACCTCCAGATGCTCAGCGGTGTACTCCCCTTTAATTTTTCCGGCTGTCACAGATTGAATCTCAAAAGTTTTGCGCTCTTTATCCAGTGCTGTAACAATACCTCTTAGTTCAAATGGCGCATTGTATTCCTTTGTTTTTGATGCAGCCAGTACGAGGCGTTTTCTGGTGGTTTTGTCTAAAACTACCTTTGATTTCGCACCGTTACCAAAAACAATGCGTTCATCCTCTTTGAGGTTGCTTCCAAAGTGATTGAAATAACTCAATACTTTATCGGAGATGATGGAATTATAAACTTCCCGGTCCAAATGAGCCAATTCAATTGCCTTCTTTATTCTCTCCGGTGCTTCTGTAAAGTATTCAGCGTTTTGCCAGGGGAATAATCCCTCCATTGGGGTGATTAGGATTAATTTGGGGACCGTACTCCCCGGTTCTATACTTTCGAGCTCAATTGAAATGTCATTTGTAAAGTTTTTAGGAACCCTTTTCCGCTCCGGATTTTTTTCCAGGTAAAGGGCTTTGGCCATCTCTATTGTCATGTTTTTCAGCGTCGAAAGGTCATCCAATAAGTCCAGCGGAAACCTGTGTTCCATAAACCTGGTTCCCTCGTAGCGCGGGGAAAATAGCTCAACCTTGTGTTTTTTTGTCATGCCCCATTCCAATTTGATCAACGGAATCTCTTTCCTAACGTCTTCCATCCCTCTATCCATATATCCAAATAAAGTTCATTTACTGGAATGAATTGACCGTCAGTATTGAATAGGTTAGCATAATAACTTTTGCCGGAAGGTTGTTAATTACTCTCAGAATTCCAACTTTCCGGGGATTCACATCTGAAAAGTCTCCGAAACAAATCAGGAGGACAAGATCGAAAATTTTTATCCGTCGTTTCCCAAATTATTTTATAAATTTGGTGAAATTATAAGCAATGGATTACGCACAGCTATTGGTCTTCCTGACTTTAATTTCAGCACTGGTACTGTTCATGTGGGGCAGGTTAAGACATGACGTTGTTGCGGCAATCTGCCTGCTCTTCCTGGTTGTCGTTGGCCAAATACCTGCCGCCGAAGCCTTTATTGGCTTTGGTCACCCGGCTGTCATTACAGTGGCAATGGTTTTAATCGTCAGCAAAAGTCTCGAA
>SKLY01000004.1 GCA_007121335.1 Saprospiraceae bacterium
ATGTAGCAGGAAGAATGCACCCCCGTATCCGTTCTGCCACAACCCGTTATTCCAATCTGAGTCCGGAAAATTTTTGTCGCTGCCTCTTCCAGACATTGTTGTACGGATAAATCATTGGGTTGAATTTGCCACCCCGAATACCGTGTACCACAATAAGCCACCAGGCCGAAATACTTCATTCGGCAAATTTACCCAAAAAGGAACTTATCGGTCAGACTTTTGAAGTCAAATTACTCCTCTGGCGAAGCGAGCAGTCCATATGCAAAAGCACCACCGGCCAGAGCAACATCTTTCAAAAAGTTGGTTGTAGATGCCTGGTCTCCATCAATGGCTCCACCCAAATGGATGCTAAGAGCAAAGATCAACAACATAATACCGAGGAGAAAACACGCAAGTCGGTCATGCTTTTTGATAATAATGCTAATTGCGGCAAGTATCAGTGCTGCACCGGTGAGGTAAATCCAAAATACACCCCCAGGCAATGGCGCCATTTCAGCCATACCACCCGCGTTCATAAAGTGAAAAACCCCGAAGATCAACATGGGGATTGCAAACAAGTACCTACCCAAAGCCAAGATTGAATTCATGACAAAAATTTTTTAAGATGAATAATGGGCCAAGATAGTTAATTAAATCCTAATCCACAACAATAATTTTGACAATCCGAAATTATTATATTTAAATTTTGAATGGCAATTTTAACATTGTGTAGTTTATTGACTTTCAGTAGGCATGTAGCAGGATAGATTTGACACAGGTAAAGACATAAAGGAGTTAAAGTCATTCGCAGATTCCGATCTACAGCAGACTGGGATAAAAACCAGAATTAAATTGTAGTAAGTATTGGAAAATATTCCTCAATTACCGATTGGGTCAGGCGGCTGCAGGATTGATGAGGTTGGAATCCTTGAGCTTTTCCTGTACGAACCGCTTATCCACCTTGAACACTCCCTTTCCCTTATTGGAGGGCATATCAAACATGGCATCGGTCAATATAGCTTCGCATATAGAGCGCAGACCTCGTGCCCCGAGTTTGTAATCAATGGCAGTTTGAGAGATAAAATCGAGTGCCCCATCTGTAAAGTGCAATTCGATCCCTTCCATTTCAAAGAGTTTGTGATACTGCTTGACAATGGCATTTTTGGGTTCGGTTAGAATGCGCTTAAGGGTAGTTTTGTCTAGAGATTGCAGGTGAGTTAGTACGGGCAGGCGTCCGAGTAGTTCCGGTATGAGGCCAAAAGTTTTAAGGTCCTGATGATTGATGTAGTTGAGCAGATTGTCGCGATCGACCTGTTGCCCGGTTTGCTTTGCAAATCCAATCACGGAGGTATTCAGGCGCTTGGCGATAACTCTTTCGATGCCGTCAAATGCCCCTCCACAAATAAAGAGGATGTTGCTGGTATCCACGGTAATCATCTTTTGCTCGGGGTGTTTTCGTCCACCTTGAGGAGGCACATTTACTTCCGTGCCCTCCAGCATTTTTAGCAGTGCCTGTTGCACTCCCTCGCCTGACACATCTCTGGTAATCGAGGGGTTGTCAGCTCTTCGCGCCACTTTGTCAATTTCATCGATATACACTATGCCCTTTTCCGCAGCGGCCACGTCAAAGTCTGCAGCATGAAGCAATCTACTGAGCATGCTCTCTACATCTTCACCCACATATCCCGCTTCTGTAAAAACGGTGGCATCCACGATGGCAAAGGGAACTTCCAGGAATTTCGCAATGGTTTTTGCGAGTAAAGTTTTACCGGTTCCTGTGCGCCCAACCAGCATGATATTGGACTTTTCCACGACCACCTCATCCGTTTTGTCCATGGCCAGCCTTTTGAAGTGGTTGTAAACGGCCACCGACAGAAACTTTTTAGCAGCCTCCTGACCGATGACATAATCATCCAGGTGGTCCTTGAGTTTTTGCGGAGTAAAGGCCGAGAAATCAACTTTTCCGGATTTATCTTTTGGCACGTGCTGTCGAATCTCTTCCTGCACGATTTCATAGGCCTGTTCAATACAGAGTTCACAAATGTGGCCATCGATGCCGGCGACCAGCATCAGGGTTTCTGATTTTTTTCTGCCACAAAACGAACACTTCATCTTTCGAGCATTTTTAGATTTTCAATACAGGGTCTGAACTCTACAGGGGAACCGGTGGAATATTACTTATCAGCCTTTGCGTGCAGTCCCGGTCTTTGAAGAACCTCATCCACCAATCCGTAATCCTTTGCTTCTGTGGCTGTCATCCAATTGTCTCTATCACAATCTACGCGAATTTTTTCATAGTCCTGTCCGGTGTGCTTTACAAGGATATCGTACAGGGCTTTTTGCTGCTCCTTTACGAGTTTGTAATAAATCTCCATATCGCTAACCTGACCCTGCATACCACCGAGAGGCTGGTGGATCATCACCCGGCTGTGGGGAAGACAGGTTCTCTTTTGATTAGTTCCGGCAGAGAGGAGTACCGCCCCCATTGAGGCCGCCAATCCTGTACAGATGGTACCTACATCAGGAGACACATACTGCATGGTATCGTAAATTCCAAGTCCGGCGATTACCGATCCACCCGGACTGTTGATAAACATTTGGATGTCTCTTTTGGCATCGGTGGATTCGAGGAACAGCAACTGTGCCTGCACCACATTGGCCACGTAGTCATTGATAGGTACACCCAGGAAAATAATGCGATCCATCATCAGCCTGGAAAACACATCCATGCCGACCACATTCATTTGGCGCTCCTCGATGACATGAGGTGTAAAGTTTCCGATATTGGGCGCTGCCTGTCCCATGTATTGATCAAGTGAATTACCACTCATCCCGAGGTGATTCACTGCGTATTTTCTGAATTCATCTTTGTCAAACATAATCGATTCGTTATTTTAGTATCAAACAAAAACAAGTTCCAAAAGATGTCAAAATGGGCTACCTTTAACAGAACCGCCTTAACAACAATAATATACCGGGAAATTTGTTTACAGGACTTTACTCTTCTTCAGAGCGGTCCGGGAAAGTTGCTTTCAGCGTTTCCTCCAGTTCCTCAAGGCTGACTTCCTTTTCAACCTTATTTACTTCCTCCACCACTTTTTTGATAATCTTGCTTCCAAAAATGCTGTTGCGGGCCTCGTTCTTGCTGTTCTCATCCTCTGACATTCTCGCGTAGAGCATCTCTACAATCTGCGGGTGTGCACTGGCGCCAAATTGGGAGCGAATCTGATTTAGTAAAAACCCCTTTATCTCTTCTTCCGTGACTTTGATATCGTATTTGTCGCTCAATTTTCCAACCAACAGGTGGAACATGGACTCTTGCTTTTCTTCCCCGGTCAGCTCTCTGCCCTTGTCACCGCCCAGAATAAACTCATCCACAAACTTTTGGGGCAGATCAAAGTCGTTTTTAGTCTTAATCCTTTGTGTGAATTCGTGGAAAACCAGGTTGTCGCTCTTACTCTTCAACTCCATCTGAATGTTTTCTCCTATGATTTCACGGAGCTTATCAAAACTTTCGATGGGCTGTTCCGGAGGCGATATTCTTTTCAGGAAATCCTCATTCAGTTCAGGTAGCTTTTTCACCGATACACCATCTATTGCCCAGTTCCACTTAATTGAATGAAAGTTTTCGGGCAACTCGAATTCCGGGTTCTCTTCTTCACTCTGCTCATTCACTTTTCGCGCATATGAACTCTCTACATTGTCTCTGTAGGGTTCCAATATGGCCTCTTCAATAGTGCCATGGATTTCATCTCCAACCTTTTTAGCGGTGAGTTTCTCCTTAAATTCCCCTGAAAATTCACTCCAAATGAATTTCATGTTGAAGGGTTGCATATCCGACTGATCGTCCGGGGGATTCAACTCAAATGTAATTCCTGTAGAATCTTCGGTCACGACTTCCTCCACATCTTCGAGGTTGGCATTGTTTCTCCTCAAGTGCTCAATTTCTTCATCAATACGCTCATCGACGTCTTTAACCACCAGGTATTCGTACTCATTGTCCGTAGCCCATCCCTTAAAGTCTTCCAGGGCGGGGCGTATGAGAAGGTCAAACTCAAAGGTGTAATCCTCTTTGTCCTTTGGATCAAAAGTATATGATTTCTGGGTTTCAGCGGGAATAGGACTGAAGGAAAACTCGATTTCCTCACTATTGAGAAACTCCTCCATTTTCTTGTTGATCATGTCAAAAATGATCCGATAGAGGATGGATTGCCCCTGTGTTTTTTGAACAAAACCCAGAGGCGTCTTGCCCTTTCGAAAACCCTTCATGTCGGTTTTACGAGCCACATCGTTAAGCTCCTTTTTGTAAGTCGGCCAATAATCGTCGGTTGAAATTTTCAACGTTAGGCGTTCGATATCGGGGCTCACATTTTTTCTGGAAATTTCCATAAAAGAATTACTGATTTTTGGAGCGGAAATAACCGCAAAATTTGGTGGGTATTGCAGGGAGATGACTTCAGGCGTCAACCCTTGCGAAAAAATAAAAAGTGCGGGTGGAGGGACTCGAACCCCCACGCCTTAGCGGCACCAGATCCTAAGTCTGGCGCGTCTACCAATTCCGCCACACCCGCATTTTAACATCAAACCAAACGGAACTTTTCCGCCGGATTTCTTAAAAGGACTGCAAAGATACGCTTATATTCAATAACTGCCAACAAGCCAGGAGAAAATTTTTTTTACACTTTGCGGATAAATTATTGGTCTTATTTTTGTTGTACCTAAGCGAATCATAAAGTTTGTCAAATTAAAATGACTGAAACGAAACCCATAGCACAGGACGAGAAGCTGCTGATCCAAAAGGCATACAGGCGGATGATGCGTTCCATCAAAACGGAAGTGCATCCCGAGGATAAGGTCAATATAAAAAGGGCTTATGATATGGCAGTTTCTGCACATGCCGATCAGCGCAGGAAGTCGGGTGAACCTTATGTTTTACATCCTATCGAGGTAGCGCGAATTTGCGCCGCTGAAATCGGACTTGGACCCACGGCTATAATTTGCGCCTTGCTTCACGATGTGGTTGAGGACACGCCCGTTACACTGGAAGAGATTCGCGAGATTTTTGGTGATAAAATTGCCCGCATTGTAGATGGGCTGACCAAGCTTGACGGCACCTACAGTTACAACAGTCCCCAGGCAGAGAACTTCAAAAAGGTGATTTCCACGCTTATCGAGGATGTTCGGGTAGTGCTTATCAAGATGGCAGACAGGCTTCACAATCTTCGTACAATCGGGTCGATGCCTCATCAAAAGCAGCTTAAAATCGCAGCCGAAACCAATTATATATACTCCCCCCTGGCCCACCGCCTCGGATTATACAATATAAGGGTGGAATTTCAAGATCTGTGTATGCGGATTACCGACCCGGAGACTTACAGGGAAATTTCCGAGAAACTGCAGCAATCAAAGAACGAGCGAAACAGATACATTCAGGAGTTTATCCGGCCTTTGCGCAAAAAACTGGAGCAACTCAATCTTCCCTACCGCATTACCGGAAGGCCAAAATCGATCTCTTCCATTTGGAATAAAATCCAGACCAAAAACGTCGATTTTGAGGAGATTTATGATCTTTTTGCCATCAGAATCATAGTGGATGTGCCATTGGATGTAGAGAAAAACATTTGCTGGCAAATTTACTCCATTGTAACCGATGTGCATCCACCCATTCCGGAGCGGTTGAAAGATTGGATTACGACCCCCAAATCCAACGGCTACGAATCCCTACACACAACGGTAATAGGTCCTAAGGGAAGGTATGTGGAAATCCAAATCCGAACGGAACGAATGGATGAGATTGCAGAGCGTGGATTTGCTGCCCACTGGAAATACAAGGGGGTCAAAAACCAGAAGGATGTGTATGAAATGTGGTTGGACAATATCCGGGAAATACTTGAGGACCAGGAGCACGAAGACCCAGTGGAATTCCTCTCCGACTTCAAAACCAACCTCTTTAAGGAAGAGGTCTATGTATATACCCCAAAGGGAGATATGAAGATTCTGCCAAAGGGTGCTACAGCTCTGGATTTTGCTTTCTCCATTCACACGGACATTGGCTACCATGCTTCAGCCATCAAAGTCAATAACAAGCTCGTGCCCATGGGGTATGAGCTTCAAAACGGCGACCAGGTCCACGTTACAACCAACAAAAACCAGAAGCCCAATGACGATTGGATCAAAATGGTAAAAACCGGAAAGGCCAAGTCAAAAATTCGCTCCTCCCTCAAGGAGGAAAAACGCAAAAAGGGGGAATTTGGAAAGGAAGCCCTGGAGCGAAAACTCAAGAATATGAAGGTGGATTTTGAGCAGGCTGTGGAATTTCTTGTAAAACACTACAACTACAACAACCACCCGGAACTCTTTTACGACATTTACAAAGGAGAATTTGACCTTGCTGAGCTCAAAAAATTTGGGGTGGAAAACCATCAGTTGATTAATAAAAAAGTGGAGAGTCCACAAGAAAAAACTGAATCAAAGGGAGAAATTGCCCCCTCAGATCGATTTAAGGCTAAGGACAGCGCAAGTAAGATCCTTGTGAACGGCGAACCGGCAGACCAATATCACTACTCACTGGCGACCTGTTGCAACCCAGTACAAGGCGACTCCATATTTGCCTTTTTTACCGCCGGATCGGGCTTGAAGATTCACAGAACCAATTGCCCCAACTCTACCCACCTTATGGCCAACTATGGATACAGAGTCATGAAGGCAGAATGGGTGGATAAAATAGGAGAGTCTTTCCAGGTCAATCTCAAGATAATAGGTGTTGACGATGGACCGGGAGTAATAGAGCGCCTTACCACCACCATCTCGTCCAAACTTGGATTGAACATCCGATCATTTAACATTGAGGGGTCCGGTGGGTATTTTGAGGGCAACATGAGCATTTTGGTCATGAACAAAAACCAAATGGAGATAGTCATCAGGACGCTGAAAAACCTTAAGGGCATTACCAACGTTATCAGAACCAGTTAAGGTTTAGAAAAACTACCATGGGAGTTTCCAAAGACAAAGAGCAGTCAGCTGAACAGGTTTCTGAAACCGTAAAGAATATTTTCAGAGACTTTCTGGAGGAAAACAAATTCAGAAAGACCCCTGAGCGCTTTGCCATTCTGGAGGAGATTTACAACCGCGATGACCACTTTGACGCTGAGTCACTATACGTACACATGAAAAACCAGAACTACCGCGTCAGCAGGGCGACTGTTTACAACACACTCGAAATCCTTGTTGACTGCGATCTGGTAAAAAAACTGCAATTTGGTCAAAACCTCACGCACTACGAGAAGTCTTACGGCTTCAAACAACACGACCACCTCATCTGTGAAAAATGTGGCAAGGTTGTGGAGTTTTGCGACCCCAGGATACAACAGATCAAAGACATCATAGGCGACATTCTGAAATTCCGAATCACCCATCACGCCCTCAACCTCTACGGTGTTTGTGAAAGCTGTGACAAAAATCCGAAAGAGGATTGATTCCCCCCAGAACCCTGAATCAGGTATAATACACCTGCCAATTTTCCATCGTAATTTTTCCACCATCCATTTTTAGTGGCCTATTTTCCCAACCTCATCCTCTTTTTTCACACCAAAAAGTGAATATTTGTCAATAATGCATGAGGAAAAAAGATAAACTGTCCAAAGTGACTTACCTTTGAGCCATAAATCAATTTGACGAATAAATGGCTGTTGACGTATTGATAGGTTTACAATGGGGCGATGAAGGAAAGGGAAAAATTGTGGACCTTCTTTCAGAGAATTACGATGCGATTTGTAGATTTCAGGGTGGTCCGAATGCGGGACATACAATTGAAATTGGCGATCAAAAGCACGTTCTTCACACTATTCCCTCAGGAATATTCAGAAAACACACCATCAATTTGGTGGGAAACGGGTTGGTAATTGATCCAATTACTTTCCAGCGTGAAATTGAAGGACTAATGCAATCCGGTCTGGACTGCAGAGAAAATTTGTATGTAGCGCTGAAGGCACATCTCATTCTCCCTACTCACCGGATGCTCGATGCCGGATCAGAAGCTCATAAAGGAAAAGAAAAAATCGGTTCCACCCTGAGGGGAATCGGTCCGACCTACATGGACAAAACCGGCAGGAACGGACTTCGGGTCGGTGACATACTCAGACAGGACTTTAAAAAGCGGTATGAAAAACTGAGGGAAAAACACCTCGGTCTTGCATCTATGTATCCCAATGTGGATTTTGACCTGGCCGGTGAAGAGGAAAAATGGTTCAAAGCAATTGACCAAATGAGAAATATGAAGTTGGTCAATTGTGAATATTTTATGTCTCAAATGCTGAGTGATAGAAAAAAAATTCTGGCAGAGGGAGCTCAGGGAACCATGCTCGACATCACCTACGGCACCTACCCCTTCGTAACTTCATCCAACACCATTACCGCAGGAGTGTGTGATGGGCTCGGAGTGCCGCCATCGGCTATCGGAAATGTCATGGGAATCACAAAAGCTTACTGCACCAGAGTGGGCAGTGGACCCTTCCCCACAGAACTTTTTGACGAGGACGGGGAGGCCCTTATGGAAGCGGGCAGGGAATTCGGAGCAACCACCGGAAGGCAGAGACGCTGCGGTTGGGTTGACATCCCTCAACTCAGGTACGTCTGCATGATAAACGGAGTAACGGAACTCACAGTAACCAAATTGGATGTCCTTTCCGCAGTTAAAACTTTTAAAGCTGCCACCTCATACCAACTCCAAAATGGGGATTGGACAAGTGAATTTCCCTTTGATGCAGAATCAGATATAGCCAAAATAAAGTACCTGGAGTTCAATGGCTGGGATGACGATTTGGAACACTTAAAATCCTATGACCAACTACCTGAACAGGCCGGAAAGTTTATCCGGTTTTTAGAAAGCGAGTTAGGCATTCCTGTAAAATTGGTCTCCGTGGGTCCTGAACGAAATCAAACTATTTTCAGGTAATGCTAAACTGAAACAGAGGATTGAGTCGAAAATAAGCCATGCAAATCGGGGCTCAACAAGCCGTACACCACTCCGGGATTTGCAAGGTTGACCTGGCTAATGATCAATCCAAATAACCGATGTGGTAAAGTGCATCTCCCTGATAAACAATCGGAGAATAGCTGTTGCCTATCACAAAACCATTCCTCGTACTTTTCACCTCGTATTCTTTAGGTTCCAGCAGGTCCTGAATCAGTCCTATTACTTCACCGTTTTTCACCGGATCGCCGGATTTTTTTTGGGGAATAAAAAAACCGGACTGGGCTGCCCTCCTCCAAATAGAACCCGATAGTTGCAGGAGCGGGTATTCTTTATCATCTCTGTACTCCACCATTTCCAGGTAATCCAAAATGCGGTAAATTCCCCGCAATCCCATATTGATAACAAATTCATCCCGGCGTTGTGCCTCACCACCCTCATAAACCAATATCGACTTGTTTCCCTTGCGCGCGATTTTGCGAAGTGACTTTGCAATAGTAGGTTTTGAAATGATAAAAGGGGGGTTAAAAACCCTGGCCAATTCGAGAGAGCGGTCGTCCCCACTTGTGTAGCGGATCTGAGGGAAATTGTAACGCCCCAATCCACCGGTGTGAAAATCAAGGATAACATCGGTAAGCGGAAGAATTTCAGTGGTAAGTGAACTGGCTACCCTTGATGCCAGCGAGCCAAATCTGCTACCCGGAAAGGAGCGATTTACATCCTTTCCATCCGGGACATCCCTGCTGAAATTCAGAAAGCCGTAAATATTGAGTAGGGGAATGACGATCAGGGAGCCCGATTTCAAGCTGGCAGGGGCAAAATTTCGCAAAAACTGTCTCACGATTTCGACCCCATCAATTTCATCGCCGTGCATACCAGCCAGCAGCAACACAACTGGTCCTGGTTTATCAGAGCGAAAAACACTGGCATTGATATTTATCCTGTTGCCTGAGGGCAATTTGCCCACACTGATCTTCACCTGTTTATGCTCACCCAATGCAATATCTGTTTTGTTTATGCTGAAATCAGTTTCCTTCATATTCGCTTTTTCTTTGTTCAATCAACTCCCCTTCAATAAGTTTAATAATGTGTGAGGCAATGTCGATGCCTGTAGTCTTTTCAATACCCTCAAGTCCCGGAGATGCGTTAACCTCTAATACCAGTGGACCCCTTTTTGATCGCAGGATATCCACCCCTGCCACCTGAAGCCCCATCAACCGGCTTGCTTCAATGGCAATTTCTCTTTCCTTTTGACTAAGTTCCACTAAAGTGGATGAACCGCCGAGATGAAGGTTGGATCTAAAGTCATTGGAATTGGAACGTCTTTCCATTGCTGCGACTACCTTATCCCCCACCACGATGATTCGAATATCCCTGCCTGCACTTTCAGCTACAAATTCCTGCACAATGACCATTTCTTTCAATTGGTAAAAAGCATCCAGTAAATTAATGGCTGCCTGTTTACTCTCAGCTTTCAAAACACCGGCACCGTGAGTTCCCGAAGCTACTTTAATGACATATGGAGGCCTTCCGATCTTATCTAGAAAACCGTGTGCCATTGCCCTGGTGGAGGGCATAATCGTCCTGGGGATATCAATCCCATTGCAAGCTAAAATCTGCAGGGCACTCAATTTGTTGCGGGTTCTCAAAAGTGCGGCTGAAGTTAGGGTCGAAAAACACCCCATCAATTCAAAGTGTCTAATAACGGCAGCACCGTGAGTTGTGACAGATGCACCAATGCGGGGGATTACTGCATCAAAGTCTTTACAATCCCGGCCGTAATAATAAACCATCGGTTTGTTCTGAGTAATACTGAGGTCGCAACCCATGTGATCAATAACTTTCACCTGATGCCCTGCCTCTCTACCTGCACGCACAAGGCTCTGAGTACTGTATAGCGACGGTCCTCTGGATAAAATTGCGATGGTCAAAACCCCTGACATTGTACTTCCATTCGTGGGAAAAAGTCCCAAAGTAATTAAAGTTTAGCAACCATAGGTGCTTTTCACTTAAAAATTGCTTTCTTGCGTCCAATTGCTCGAGCATGGACAAAAAAATACCTGATTTTCCGAAAAACAACAAAGGGGTACTCAATGCCTGGGCGTTTTTTGATTGGGCCAATTCATCCTATGCCCTGGTAATTACTGTAGCCATATTCCCGGTTTACTTTCTGGCCTCCACCGATGACATGCTACAGCTTTTCGGCCTGGAAGTATCCAACAGTGCCCTCTACGCATTTTCCATTACGGTAGCGTATTTAACGATCTCTGTCCTGGCACCGCTTTTATCCGGAATTGCAGACACTACGGGCAGGCGTAAGTTTTTCATGCAGTTCTTCACCTGGATGGGGGGCATTTCGTGTATCGGCATGTTTTTTTTCACAGGCGATGTAGATTGGAGTTGGAAAATAGGGATAGCCGGTTTCATTATTTCCATGATTGGTTTTGCAGGTGGCATCGTTTTCTACAACAGCTACCTACCCATAATCGCTACCCCGGACCGCTTTGACAGGCTGAGTGCCCACGGATTTGCATTGGGGTACTACGGCAGCGTGATTCTCCTGGTTTTCATACTGGCAATGATACAGTTTCACGAATTCCTGGGAATGGCCCACTCGGTCGCAGTGCGGGTATCTTTTTTACTCGTGGGAGTCTGGTGGATAGGATTTGCGCAGATCACTTTCCGGGCCATGCCGAAGGATTTAAGGACTCCTTTTAGCAGAGAGAGTTTTGTAAAGGGTTACCGCGAACTCCTACTGGTATGGAAAAATGTTAGAAAAAAAGCGGGTACCCGAGGGTTTCTGATGTCCTTCTTTTTCTACAGCGCCGGGGTTCAAACAGTGCTGTTTCTAGCTTCGGCTTTTGCAGAGAGCGAACTGAGTTTTGGTGAAGCCGAACTTATACTCATCGTAATTATCCTTCAACTCGTGGCAGCCGGAGGCGCATACCTCTTTGCAAAAATATCCTATTTCAGAGGAAACAAATATTCCCTCATGCTCATGCTTTTCATCTGGACCTCGATATGTGTGTCAGCTTACTTTATCGAGGAGAAGTACCAGTTTTATGTGTTGGCTTCCTTTGTCGGGCTGGTCATGGGAGGCATTCAATCACTTTCCCGATCTACTTATTCCAAACTAATGCCGGAAAAAACGCAGGATGTATCATCTTACTTCAGTTTCTACGAAGCCACTGAGAAAATAGCCATTGTCATTGGTACATTCAGCTTTGGGTTTATAGATCAATTGACAGGCGGCATGCGAAACAGTGTCCTTGCACTGGCTGTATTTTTTGTCATTGGCATGATATTCCTATATTTTACCCCTTTTGAACGAGTCAGGAAAAAGAATGCCAAAGCTGAGGAATTCGATTAATTGTCAATCCATTCATAGCAACCTACATCGGGGGAATCAGGGTCTCTGGGATTTCCCTTTATGTCAAGGCTAACTTCGGGAAGTGGTTTCCCCTGGCCGATGGCAGTAGAAAGAGAGTCCAGGCGGTAGTCATTGTTTTGAAGATCTGCAAAAAGGGGATTGAAGAGCTCGAAGTTGATGCAATTGATGCAATTTTCCTCAAAAAACTCCGGGTAGGACTGTTCTCTTAAAAGATCAAATACCCGCACCAAACAGTGATCGAATGAAAAATTCATAAATCCGGGCTCGCGGTTGGTAACGTCGATTATCCGGATTTCATCCCTTCCATTCCCACCGATAATGCTGTTGTAGAAATTTACGGAAAGGGGGTTGAGGCCAATATTGTCGCAATCCGGTGGGTCGTAACAGAAAAAATTATCGATGCGAAGGGCCTCTAATTGATTTCCGAAATTGCCCAGAGTAGTGTGGTAAAAATTGTGATCGCCGCCGTAAGACAGTTGAACAGAATGCCCACCGTTATTGGCAATCAGGCAATTTGTAGCGGTAATACTGTTGTGAATACCGACCAGACCCGGACCGGTTGTATTGAGAATGGTCACTGCATCCAGGTCAACAGTAGTTGCAGAATCACTCCTTATTCCAATGATGGGGTTTCTGATGATCGTATGTTCAAAACGGTGTGGCCCGGAGGTCTCTCCCAGCCTGATACCCGACCACTGCCCCGCTATCTCAGCGAAACCGGGCTCCAGTCGGTCACCTTCCACCACCACGGGATTGTCCACAGTACCTTCGGATAAAATCCTGCCATTTGGCCCTGTGAAAATAAGCCCGTCGTTATAGACTATTTGACCATCGCTGGCAATGCCTCCGTGAACGTGAACACGGGTTCCCGCAGGCCAAACCAGGGTACAATCATCGATAACCAGCACCCCAAATATCACATAGGGTTTTGGATCGTCCCACACTACTGTTCCACCACCACAGCTCAATAGCGCAACCCCTCCGGTTGCCTCGTTGGCGGGGATGTAATTCGCATTTTGACCAAATGCCTTTATTCGCACATCCTGTGTATTGCCATTGACCTCAAACAGCATGCGATCATTGATGACAAAAGGACTGGCCGATACACTGACATCAGGGTCTATGGTGGCCTCTACAAAAACATAGGTGCTGTCATTGGGCCAGATAATAACCTCCCCCGCATCATCCTGGGAAAACCCATCAAAATTAAACCGAAAGAAACTATCGGAATTTTCCAAACGGGCGTTTTTGACCCGAATAGCGCGATCATTGCGGTTGTAAACCTTAAAATACCGGGTAATCGTCCCCCGCTCTGTGAATACCGTATCGAACATCAGCGTATCCACAGAGAATTCTATCATCGCATTGGGAGAATCTGTAAAATCCTCGCGGTCGCAAGAACTCAGGGTCCACATTAAAGCAAACAAAAATATCAGTCCCACTAAATTGCGGACTGGATTTGTAATGTTAAAGCCGGGAAGTCGTCTTTTTTGCAAGGTTGTTTATTTTGGCTAAAAGAACGCCAAATTTAATACCCTTAATACATTTGTCCTATCTTTAAGCAATCAATGTCGATGAAAGCCAAAATTTCTTCACTTACAATTGATGTGGTCATCCCAGCCTTCAATGAGCAAAACTCCATTGGTAAGGTCCTCAATGACATTCCGCGCGAAATGGTGAGGCAAATCATCGTTTGCGACAACAACAGTTCGGATGAAACTGCCTCTGAGGCGGAGAAAAATGGAGCGACAGTGGTGCGGGAACCGAGACCGGGTTATGGAAATGCCTGTCTAAAATGTCTTGATTTCATAGCCAAAAACAGTGAGCCCTGTCCAGATGTGATTGTTTTTCTGGATGCAGATTATTCTGATCACCCCAACCAAATGCCGATATTGATCGAACCCATAGAAAAGAATAATATGGACCTGGTAATCGGCTCCAGGGCACTGGGGAATAAAGAGGCGGGGTCCATGACACCTCAACAAATTTTTGGAAACTGGTTAGCCACCCGTTTGATACAGTGGATTTACGGATTGAAATTCACTGATCTTGGTCCCTTCCGAGCTATCCGCTACGAGGCTTTGGAAAAACTAAAGATGAGCGACAAAAACTACGGGTGGACTGTGGAAATGCAGGTGAAGGCCGCAAAAAAAGGCTTAAAATGCACTGAGGTCGCCGTGGATTACCGAAGGAGAATAGGGCAATCCAAGGTATCGGGAACGGTAAAAGGTACTATTGGAGCCGGCTGGAAAATTTTGTACACCATATTCAAATACTCCTTAAAATGATCGACCTTGCCGGAATTCTTCTCCTGGGGATATTTTTCCTGGTTCTGAGTCTGATCACCATTTACTGCTTGATTCAGCTTCACCTGGCACTGGTTTATCAAAAACAGACTCGCAAGAAATCAAATGAAGAGAAGGTCCCGGAGGAGAAAGGTTCCAACATGCCGCCGGTAACCGTCCAACTTCCCGTTTTTAATGAAAAACATGTCATCGAGCGATTGATTGACAACATCTGCCAACTGGAATATCCGCGTGACAGGTTTCAGATTCAGGTACTTGATGACAGTACCGATGAAACTACTGAAAAGGCCCGAAAAAAGGTGGAATATTACCGTGAGAAAGGGGTGGACATTGAATTGGTTCGAAGGTCGAACAGAGCGGGATTCAAGGCAGGTGCACTCCAATACGGACTGAAAGAGGCAAAGGGAGATTACCTGGCTATTTTTGATGCAGATTTTTTGCCCCGGGCCGACTTTCTGGTGCGAACTATCCCACACTTTCAAAATCCGGAGGTTGGTGTTGTTCAGACTCGCTGGGAGCACCTCAATGATTCCTTTTCGATACTGACAGCCATGCAGGCCTTTCAATTGAACGTACATTTTTCCATTGAGCAAAAAGGCCGTGAACATGCCGGGTATTTCCTTCAATTCAATGGCACAGCAGGTGTCTGGAGGCGGAAAACCATAGAGGATGCAGGCGGTTGGCAAGCGGATACACTTACCGAGGACCTCGACCTAAGTTACCGGGCACAACTTAAGGGTTGGAGAATAATTTACCTGGAGGAAGTTGGTAGCCCTGCGGAGTTGCCGGCAGACATGAATGCACTTAAAGCACAGCAATACAGATGGATGAAGGGCGGGGCCGAAAATGCAATCAAAAACATACCCTCTGTCCTGCGCTCTGATCAATCTTTTGGAAAGAAATTTCACGCTGTGGCCCACCTTTTGGGAAGTTCCGTTTTTTTGTTGGTGTTTGCACTGGGCATCCTGAGTTTTCCGGCCATTTTCTTTTTGAACCGTTTCAATATCAACACCAATTACCTCTCTGTATTTCTTCCCGGAATAATAGCGCTCTTAACGGTATATATCATTGCAAGCATTCACCATCGCAACAAAAAGTTGAAAAATCCGGCCCGGGCGGTGCTTTCCTTCCCTTTATTGTTTCTGACATTTTTGTCGCTATCCATGGGCCTATCGCTCCACAACACCAGAGCAGTCCTACACGGCTATATGAAAAAGCGGACACCTTTTGTACGTACACCCAAATTCAACATCACGACAAGTGTACCCCAACTCAAAAAAAGTGGATATCTGCCGTCCAAAATTCCCTCAACCACTTATTTTGAAGCTATATTAGCCCTTTATTTTGTTGCAGCGGTGTATTATGGACTGATGGTTGATCAGCACGCATTCTTAATCTATCATATTCTTCTGGTCATCGGCTTTGCAACAATTAGTTTTTATTCATTTCGCCACTTTCAATGGAGAGGTTGAAAAACAAAATGGTAAGCAGGCTACTTTACCTGGTGTGGGCACTGGGTATAGTCCTTCTTGCGTATCTACCCGACAGGCAGGATTTTCTGCTCCTAACTCTCAATTTTTCGGCCGTCTTTTTCTGCTATTGGTTGATCATAGATCCCGCAAACAAGATCAGGCTCAAAAGTCTGCTTCTGGTTGCAATTGTAACCCGGCTGGCTATCATCCCGGCAAACCCAAACCTCACCGACGACTTTTACCGCTATGTTTGGGATGGGCAGATATCGCTTTCTCTTCATAATCCGTATGAAAAAAAGCCCTCTGAGTGGATGGAATCTGAAGAAACGCCCCGATTTCTAGATACGGATCTTTACCCGCACCTCAATTCACCTGAATATTACAGCGTCTATCCCCCATTTACTCAGTTATTTTTCGCCACCGGAGCTTTAATTGCCCGTGGCGATAGTGGAGGAGCGGTTTTTTGGACAAAATCACTTATGGTGATTACCGAAATAACACTTTTATTCATCATTGTACCCCTTTTGCGAAAAATGGGCAAGGACCCCGGCATGGTGGCCATATACGCATTGAACCCACTGGTATTATTGGAAATTTCGGGCAATATGCACATAGAGGGCATCTCAATTCTGTTTCTCGCACTTGCCTTAATGTATTACCACGGTAAGAAAGGCATTCGTACAGGCATGATGCTAGGCCTTTCAATCGGAGCCAAAATACTACCATTGATTTTACTGCCGGCCATGGCACTCGCTTCGAATTTCAAACAGTGGCTGAGCTTTTCGGCAGCAGCTCTGCTAATGGCCGCATTATTATTTTCACCGCTGCTATTCGGACATTCATGGATAAATTTCTTTGAAAGCCTGAGGTTGTACTATCAAACCTTTGAATTCAATGCATCCATCTATTACATCCTCAGATTTATTGGTGAGTGGATCAAGGGATACAACTGGATTTCCTACATGGGCCCCCTGAGCAATGTGTTATTCGTACTACTATACCTGGGAGTTCTCTTTATGGTTAAGAGCAGGGGCGTTACCAAGCAGAGAATGCCTGAGGTCCTAACTGTAATACTCACACTCTACTTCTTGTTTCAGACCACCGTCCACCCCTGGTATATATTGCCTTTGGTGCTGTTATCTGCACTGACCGGATGGCGATATCCCATCGTATGGAGCGGGGTTGTTTTTCTTTCCTATCACGCTTATTCGGTTTATCCGTATCAGGAAAATTTATGGATAACAGCCTTCTCTTATTTAGCAGTTATAGCTTCCGCCTGGTGGTTTGACAAGGATAAGATAAAAGCACTTTGGAAAGGTAATCAGCCGATTGAGAAAAGATTCAAGGAATAATAAGTTTCTTAACCACCATCCCCCCTTAATCTTATGAAAGGTAGGAATCAGCAGGTTTGAACTATACAAAGTAATATCATCTATAAATTGCATAATCCAGTAATACAGATATCCATTGTAGAAAGAATATCGACGGGAAAAGGATAGGCCGTAGAACTAAAAACATGTCAGGTGGTTGAGTATAGATAAATTGGCAGAAAGAGCTTATTAAGAACTGGCGGACTTACTACAGAGTGGAAAAAAAAGGGCCGCTCCTATTTCAGAGCAGCCCTATAGACTTTTTAAAAGTCTTAAGTCGCAAAACTTAATACATTATATCAATATGACCACAGATCAATTTCGAAATTGAAGAGGTCATCTTCGATTCTCTGCGATTCAATCAACTGTTCAATTCGGCTTTCGTGGAAGGCTTCGAGACGTTCATCATAGACATTGGATGCCTTGAATATATAACTTGAAAATCGTCGCATCTCCCATAGGTCCAGCCAGGTCATTGGCGCGGCATCATTCCCGGAAA
Source organism: Saprospiraceae bacterium (assembly GCA_007121335.1). Classification (GTDB taxonomy): domain Bacteria; phylum Bacteroidota; class Bacteroidia; order Chitinophagales; family Saprospiraceae; genus PWJY01. The sequence goes on from SKLY01000004.1 coordinate 17,989, forward strand.
CGAAAGCGCCTTCTCTAGCTAATAACTCCCGTGCTTGCGGATAGTAAATCCAGAAAAGGGGTAATTCATATCGGAACTCACCGGTATCTTCATCGACCACATCCAAGAGAGGCGAAATACCCAACACGCGAACCCCCATTCGGGAGTACTTGTTATTGAAGTACCATACCTCTTTAATTCTAAAGCGCTGGATATTCATGGGGTCGATGCTACTCTGAGTCACCACGATTTCCTCTTCGTAAGTTTCAGGATCGATCACCACATTGGTATCAATCTGAAAAAGGAGTCGGTTAATCTCCTCAGGATCCATTTGCTCAGTAAAATTATCATCCATGAAGGCGGTCACATCACCATTTTCTGCTGCATCGATAATAATTTCGGCAAAGGGTCTTAGAGGATTAATGAACGGGGCATTAATTTTTTCCCTCACGTCCAAAACCCTCCAGATGGTACGCTCCCAAGGGACGTCCGCTTCTCTGTATGGAGGATAAGCCAGGACTCTAGACTCGTGAATATTATTCCGCTCAACAATTCCATTGAGGAATTCTTCTTCCGCCGGTGTGGAGGCTTCAGTAATAATTTCCTCAGGTACCTGAGCTATACTTATCAAAGCAAAGCTGCAAAGTGCTGTGAGCGAAAGAGCTGATTTTCTTAGAAGATTGTAAATCATGGTAATTTGGTATTTTAACGGATTGTGAAACCCATATCATTAATTCTACGCGTAGCGGCATCACCTGGACATCTCGCTCTTACATTTTCAAAGAAGTAGCGGTCGCCCGGAGAAGCCTGATCAACCAGTCGCTGTGCCTCAGGTCCGAAAGAAGCTCCGGCATTGTCAGCAATTTGGGGATCCTGACGACGCTCAATTCTCACAAGACGGAATCCTGCGATTTCACATCTAGCATCGAAGTCAAAGTTTTCCAAAACAGCGATTACACCACGTTGAGCTCTGAACTGGCCATCACCAAGTGATCCACCGACTTCCCCGGCGAAATTCGCAACGGGATCGGGAATTCGACGAACACGGAAGTTAAACTCCGTTCTTTCCAATCCACCTCCTGAAAGGATAATGGAGGCATCACCGGGCTGTTCAACACGCGCATTAAACCTGTTGGTACTCCCGTCAATTGGAGTCAGAGTAATTCCTGCACCCTCCGCCTCGATATTCAACTGGGCCGTTGGAATACCGGCTGCAGAGATAGAAACAGGGTTATCGACACCAATGTAGAAAACATTCATTTTCTCAGCGGCAACGTTTGCTGACCGGAGTCCTACCTCGAACTGAAAGGTATTGGTAAATTCGCTCACCTCATCAGTAACCGGATTGGTATATCGAATGGTAGCTGTGTATTGGTTAACACCAACAGTTTGCGCACTTGTGGTAAAGCGACCAATTCCATCTTCGATTGGTATTGGTCTTCCATTTACGAGTACTTCCATATCTGGTAGTGCTGAAGAAGCAGCACTTAAAAATATGTCAGATTCATAAGTTTCGCCCCGGATTACATAGGAACTACTAGGAGATGCTACGACGTAAAACTGGTCAAAAACCACATCCTCACCACCAATTCTCTGAATGTAGTATTGCAGGATATTGTTTTCTGTAAGTCTCACATCATTAATGTACTTCCTGATAATTGGCAGAACTGCCTGTAGTGGCATTCTACTAAACATAAAGTCCTCCCAACTTTCCCTTGGGGAATCAGCATCTTTCCATACATCTGGATCCATGGAAATAGCAATGGGTGGAGGTCCATGTCTCTCGATATCATCCTCGGGGATAAACTCGAGAAACTCATCCTGAGCAGCCATCATTCTTTGCAATAATCTTGCACCTTCACCAGGTTCACCGGTAACCAAATCCCTGTTAACGAGGATCCTGTTGGCGGCTTCGGTATGTTTGTCATTGCGGAGACGTCGCTCCCCATCGACTTCTATCCATCCACCTGATTCCTCAATAAGGTCATCAATAATGCCCTGTAAATAATCGACCAACTCATCAGCCTTTGCTCGTACTTGAGGAGTTAGATCCACATATCTTTGGTAAGTTTCAGGATCACGCTGCGCCAACGTATTAATTTGGGCTGGTAGCGCTTCATTTTCTGCTGTGAGCTGTCGATTCGACTGCTCGAGAGATTCGTCCACCAATTTAAATGCGTTAAATACTTCCGCGGACACATTGAGTGCCAACATAGCAGTTAATACCAGATACATGATCGTGATCATCAACTGCCGCGGTTCCTTTGGTATTGACATTGTTTATAAAATTTTATGTATTCAAAAAAGGATTCTATGATCCGATTTGAACAGGGACAGATTTTCAATCAGCCACCTTATTCAAAAAAGGATCTGCGACGATCATGTCAAGTTACTGCCTTGGATTATTTCCAAATGCACTCAATACATTTCCATATACGGTATTCAACGAGCTGAGATTCTTGTTCAGACTCGCTACCTGATCTTTGTAGGCCTTGGTGTCTTCAACAGATTCAGAGATATGAGCCATTGCCTCATTCATTTTGTCGTAATACGAACTCATCTGCTTAACCTGATCTTTAGTTTGAGTGAAATCAATTTCTTGAAGTGCTTTAAGTGAGCCCATGTTTTTAGATATAGACTCGAGCTCAACTAACATGCCACCCAACTGCTTTTCAACAACCTCGCCATCAAGTGCTTTTCCAGCAGGTCCGGTTTGAGCTAAAGGAGCAATATTGGAACTGTAGTTGTCCAGGCCAGGATAGAGTTTTTCCCAGTAGTAATCTTTAGCGGGAGGCAAAATTCCGAGGAAAGCAAAGATAAATGCCTCCACACTTAACCCGATGGTGAGCATTAAGTCTCCTCCGGGCCACGCCATAATTTTGTACAGTGCACCCAACATCACCGCTGCTGCACCAAATCCAATGATTAGGTTTTTAAAGTACTTGAACCAATTTGAATGATAAAACGCCATTATTCAAAGATTTTATGAAGATTAAGAAAAAAGTTTATTCACTTATCGCACACCCCTAATATACTAAATGTCGCTATTGAACCAGGGGCAATAAAAGTTATATAATAATATATAAGTTGAAATCTATAATATACTTAGATACTTCGTTAGAAATCATCGATTGATCTTCCGAGGAATGTCAGCACATTTCTAAAGCCGATGTACGACTTCGTGGTATCCTGGTATTCATAGGTTCTCGTGCCGGTTTGAAGATAATACCCGACATCTTTCCACGAACCTCCTCTCACCACTTTTCGCTTGAAAGCTTCCGGATCATCAGGTTGAGCATCGTATTTAATGTCCGGACTGAGGTCATGTATATAACTGTAGGCGGATGGATCATAAGCAGTTTCGGTCCATTCTGCCACATTACCAGCCATGTTGTAGAGTCCGTAATCATTTGGGAAGTACATGTAGGCATTTACAGTGTACATCCCACCATCTTCAGGGTAATTACCACGACCTGGCTTAAAGTTACCCAATAAACAGCCCTTGGCATTTCTCAGATTGTAGGCACCCCATGGATAAGGAGCGAGATCCCTACCACCTCGCGCTGCGTATTCCCATTCAAATTCGGTGGGCAATCTGAAGTCTTCTGAATTGGGTTCATGTGGTCTGAAGGCATCCCACATTTGTGTTCTCCAGTGAGAAAAAGCCTTGGCCATTTTCCAACTCACGCCCACTACCGGATAATCGTCGTAAGCCGGATGGGAGAAATAATTTCTGGCCATTGGCTCATTGTATGAATAAGCGAAATCTCTAATCCAAACCAATGTATCTGGATAAATATTAACTGATTCAATATTCACGAGATCATTGATGGTTGCATTTCTGTCGTGAGCAGCTCTTTGCCAGTCGATCCATCGGTATTCATAGTTGAACATTGAAACATCATATGCTCTTCTACGATTGACAGTTAATTCTGCTGGAACAAACATGGGCTCCAACATCTCATCGCGCCAGTCTATGTTGAACTCCCAATCCAACCGCTCATTCCCTCTTTCATCCACATAAAAGTGATCTAGCAAGGTATGAGCAATAGAATCCCGGACCCAATAGACGAATTGACGGTATTCATTGTTGGTAATCTCAGTATCATCCATATAAAAACCTGGAATCGATACAGTCATAGGTCTTTGAATGAACGAATTGAAGATGTCTTCATCCGATTGACCGATGGTTAGTGTACCTGAGGGAATATAAACCATTCCGTAGGGATTGATACCTGTCCAACTCGGTCTGTTTTCGACCCCGCGGAGCTGACCATCAAAACTCTGTCCGCACCCCACCACTAACATAGTGAATGTGAGAACGATTACTCCAATGTATAAAAAATTGCGACTCATGTTGTTAAATAGTTTTCCTTCAATCGAATTGCTAAATAATTTGTTTCCAAAATCTATAGCGAACGTAAATTTACGGCCATTTATCGAGCCAGTTTTAATAATCGTCGAGTTTATGAAAATTTTAAGACTCCCCTACTCGGAACAAAACTGGGTTTATAAACGGCTCATTTACAACAACTATTTTGCGAAGTAAAGCAAAATGGCGGTTTCATAATAGTATTACGGCAAATTTAACACATTAATAATTATTTAATGGGTTACTCCATGAATCGTGGATTGTATATGACAGGGGGCTTCTGGCGCCTGTGGGGCCACTCTCCTCCCCGGTAAACCACTGAAAATTCATGGGTTTGATTATTGGGGCGATAAATATTGGAAAGGCCAATGTCATAATTATAGTAAGCGGTAAAGCGGTCGTTTATCTGTAATCCAAACATTGCCGTAACCGCATCAAGGGAATTGGGTGTTAGTCCGCGAAGCCCAAGGCCTCCAAAATAGCGGTCCTGATAACTGGCCATCCCGTGAAAATAAAACTGCGTCTGATTCATATCTGTATAAACATGTCCCGAGGGCACCACATACCAATCCTCCATGAACGGCATGAAATAATCCACGTAAAGTGAGTAAACGGGCTTGAGATCATAGCTAAATACCTCCCCACCGAAGTGGCTCCCGGAGGATAATTGATTGACTGATATACCTGCATCAAAACCGAGGTAGCTGGAGTACCATATAGATAAGCCAAAAACGGGTATAATACTGCTCAAATTCCGATCTCCCAACAGAGGGTCGTTGTGATCAATAACTTCTTCGTTATAAGAACCTCCGGGTGTCCTGATTCTGGATTGATCCAGTGATCGCTGCTCCCCTCCAAATTTAACACCCAGACCAACATCTCCAAAATCTGTGGACAATCTGTGCGCGTAACTTAGAGTCAGGGCCATGCTTCGCTCAATCCCAATGGCATCGTTCAAAAATTCAAACCCCATAGAACTAATTCCAAAATCCAGGGGAAAATGTCCACTGATTAATTGAGTAGAAGGTGCTCCCGGTAAATTATTCCACTGATCTCTGTGTGTCCCTACAATTTCAAGTCTGTCTGAAAAAACAGAGTACGCTGGATTTACATGGTATTTATTTAGGGTGGACATGCTGAAATGCGGACTCTGCTGCGCTGCGGACCACACAGGCAACAAGAACAATATCACTACAAATAAATACCCTGAGGTCTTCATTGACTTTAGGAATTAATAAATCAGCTTATTGCCACCATTATTAAGAGGGTGACCCACCTTTTTCCATGCTTATAAAAACCACTGCTTTACAAACTGCCGTCATCACCAAATGATTCCGGCAGCAGCAAAAAACACCCTAAAAGCGTGGAAGGCCTAAATCACCTGCCTTCATAACCCTGTCTTTCACAGCCTTATTTCTCGAGACCCGGAATTTTATTAAAAAACCACCCTTTGTTATTCAGGAATGCCTAATACGTCTCTACTAGTAACGTCGTGAATATTCACGCAAATCAACCTGTCTTCACTTTCAAACCATCCCAGGCGATAAAGCAATTGTCAGGAAGATCTTTTTGCACTTCTCTGTATAGACCCATCTTATGAGAAACGTGGGTAAAGTAGGTGCGATTTGCGCCAATTTCCCGGGATACTTCTATGGCCTGGTCCAAACTCAAATGAGAGTAATGCTCCTTTCGCCTAAGCGCATTGAGTATCAGAACTTCACAGTTTTTTGCCGCTGCAATAACCTCATCGGAAATGTATTTTGCATCCGTTATATAAACCAGAGAACCTGTTTTGAATCCTAAAACAGGCCAATCCCCGTGCATTACAGGCAAAGTTTGAAACTCCACTCCACTCACCTCAAATTTTTGCATTGGTTCAATGTAATGCGTATTGAGTCTTGGGGCTCCGGGATAGGGATTTTTTTCAAAGATGTAGGGGAATCTTCTGGTGACTTCAGAAATAACGCGCTCGGTACCGTAAATATCAATTCCCATTCGCTGCATGAAATTGAATGGCCTCACATCATCCAACCCTATGACATGGTCATTGTGTTCGTGAGTCAATAAGACAGCTGTTAATTTTTTGACTCGCTCGCGGAGCATTTGCTGGCGAAAATCCGGTCCTGCATCGATCACAAAGTTTTTGCCCTCTGTGGTAATCATGGCTGAGGTTCTCAATCGCTGGTCTCTGGGATCGGTGGAATGACATACCTCACAGTCGCATCCAATCACAGGTATGCCCTGCGAAGTTCCTGTACCCAAAAATGTAAGTTCCAGCATATTCAATCTTTTGGAGTCTTCATCCGGTTATTCCTCTTCAACAATTTGGTCTAGAATTTCCTGAAGACACAGCGCTCTACCTTTTTTATCAAAAAATTTGTTCACAAGGATCACATCAGAATCCTTTACACGGCAATAACCTGAACTGAAATTGCCCTTCGCATATATTATCCGAAAACCCATGTCCCGAAGTTCTGCTTCAAGTTTTTCCAGCTTCATGCACCCCTCTTATTGCCTTTGAGTAATATAATAAAGAATCAACAGTTTTATGAAAAGTTTACCCGGAACTTCAAAGTTACTACCTCCGGGGGATTTTTCTGCTTCAAACGCCAAAAACATGCTGCACTCAAGATTTTCTTTAAAATGCTGCCTGTTCTTGAGCTTCCTGATATTGCTGTTTTCCGTCCAGGAATTAAAAAGTCAGACTTTTTCGGCTCATATAACAGGAGGAGGAAACATCTCTCAATTGCGCGGCGACGGCTCCAGTGGATTGAAGCGAGTAGGACTGCATGGAGGTGCGGGTCTGTCTGTACAAACCGGAAGACAGACCGAAGTTGGGCTTGAATTGCTCTACAATGAAAGGGGATCGACCAATAATTTCAGTCCCTTTAGCCAAAGTGACAATCAGGGTTTTTTACTCAGGTACGCCGATATCCCACTTTACTTTTCATTCAAAGATTGGGAATATAGGGACAGCGAAGGAGACACCCATTTCAGAATGCGATTTCTGGTGGGCATTTCCCTTGGGCGTTTGCTCTCTTCAAAAATTGAAGGGGATCCAGGCGCACAGGAAGAAAAATTTGAAAAATTACTATCTGCTCTTAACAGCACTGACATTAGCTGGCTTCTTGGTGCCGGGGTTTTCTTCAGCCCCCGTTGGCAACTTCAAATTCGCTACACCCGGTCATTCAATCCCGTATTCGTCTCGGACAAAAACCCGGATATTCCTGCCAATGACCTGCTGGGCAGCTTTATTACCACAAGGATTTCATACCATTTTTAACTTCCACTGATCTCAGTTTTTTTCTAACACACCTCAAAATAAGCCAACTTTAGGGGAGGTTTTGCATAAATTCTTAACTTTGACCAATAGACTCGATTGAGTTCTGCACTCCGACAGGCGTTCAAACAATTTTTAAACTTTTTTGTCCAATAAATTATACCCATGAGAAAGGAAAGCACATCAATTAGGCCAACGGGAATAAGGTATTTCTTAAAGAATGCAAATCGAATTCATCTCAGCACTCTGCTTATTTGTGCCTGTATGTTATTTATTGCATGCGGTCAGGGCACCAATGGTGAAAATGGTGAAACTCCTGATGTTGAGGTTGGCGGTGAAGTCACCGAGGCCCTGCCACAGGAAACCCTCAGCTTAATCGCAGAGACCGGTGATTATATAGATTACATCTTCCATGATTACCCGATTAGTTTTTCACAGAGCGAACCATCGGCGGTTAGACAGGTTGCCGGCTTCATTGATCCTGAACCCACTTCCATGCCCGAGGGTTGTCAACCAACAGCCATTGTGGCATTTATATCACAGGGTGAAGTGCTCGCAGAGGCCGATCTGTATTTCATGGACGGCTGTTCCCACTTTGTCTTTTTCGACGACAATCGAAATCCCACTTACGCCCATCCACTAAGGCAGCAGGGAAAACAATATTACGAAAGTGTCCTAAATCAATATTTTGATGCAGTTCAGCAGCAACAACAACAATAAGGTTGCTGTAATTGACGCCGGCACCAATACTTTTCACTTGCTGATTTCCACAGCAGCCAGTCCGCTATCAGACCCGGATCAAATTCGATTGAGGAAATATGTAAAGCTTGGAGAGGAATCTCCATTTCATATAGGCGAAATGGCATTCGATAGGGGATTGAATGCTATGAGAGAATTTGCTCAAATTGCAAAGTCGGAAAGGGTAGAAAAAATAGTTGCTGTGGGCACCGCCATGCTCCGAAATGCCAATAACTCCAACGATTTCATCAGGGCTGTAAAGAGAGAGACCGGGATAGAAATCGAGGTCATCAGTGGACAAACCGAGGCAGAGCTAATTTTTAAGGGGGCACTTTTATCAGGCAATCTCTCCGGCGAAACAGACCTGCTCATGGATATCGGTGGTGGAAGTGTGGAATTCATAATCGCTGAAGAATCCCGGGCAACCTGGAGGGAGAGTTTCAACATTGGAGTGTCTTCACTCAAGCACCATTTTCACCAAAATGATCCGCTGGCTGAAGAGGACATTCGGAAACTAAGGTCGTACATTGATGAACAGATCGAATCTCTTTTCAATCAATTACAAGGTCGGATGGGCCTGAGGTTGGTCGGGCTTTCCGGAACCTTCGATGTCATTGAAGAGCATATGCGCGTAAAAAAAGGGCTACAAGCCAACACCATTCCGCTCAATGAAGTGAAGGGCTTTATCCATGAGATACTCCCATTATCATTGGAGGCAAGAATAAATCACCCATCTATCCCAGAATCCAGGGCTGACCTAATTTCTGTAGCGTTGGTTCTTGTGGACCAAATTTTGAGTCGCCCGGAGATATCTGAACTCAATACTTCTCCTTATTCAATTAAAGAGGGCCTTCTAATGCATTTAGTCTAATCTAATTCTTAATTTTGCTCCGTTTAAAAAAAGAACCTTGGAACTTTTAGAGTACTTGCAATACCCCTGGATCATCAGGGCACTGATAGCCTCCGTTTTGGTTGGTATCAGTTGCGGCATGCTGGGGGTGTTTATTGTTCTTCGCAATATGGCCCTTATCGGGGATGCACTATCCCATGCAATTCTTCCAGGTATTGTGATTGCATTCATAGTCTTCGGCGGTTATCACCTGTCGGGTTTTTTCCTGGGGGCAGTTTTGGCAGGACTGTTAGCTGCTGCAGCCATAACGTGGATACAGCAAAATCTCCCCACGAAAAACGACGCTGCCATCGGGATAATTTTCACGGTAATGTTTGCCGCCGGGGTGATTGGAATTTCCATACTTTCCAGGAATGAGGGAGTACATCTCGATCTGCAGGACTTTTTATTTGGCAATATTCTCGGGGTGGGAAGTGAAGATCTCTGGCTCAATTTACTGATAGCCATTGCAGTGGTGGGAAGTGTTATGTTCTTTTTCAGGTATTTCTTCATCACTACTTTTCAGGAATCTTATGCCAGGGCCATGGGAATAAAAAGCGGGGTAGTTCACTACTACCTGATGCTATTGTTGTCGTTTACCGTGGTAGCATCTCTTCAGACAGTGGGTGTGATCCTCGTGGTGGCTATGTTGGTTACGCCCTCATCGACTGCCTTGCTCTGGTCTGACAACCTGAAGCCCGCACTGGCCATTTCAGCGGGCTTCGGAACACTGTCTGCCATTTCAGGACTCGTGGCTGCCATCTACCTGGAAATCCCACCGGGTCCGGCAATGGCAATTTGTGCGTTTATCTTTTTTCTGGTTTCAGCTCTTGTGTCCCCCAAAAAGGGGTATTTATTCCAGTATTTTCGCAAACAAAAATATCGTGCGAAGATTTTGTGGGAAGACATATTAAAGTACACCTTTAAATTCGGTCAAAGAGAACCGGTCAGCACGGATCAGGTAAGTATTGGCATAGAGCGAAATCCCCGCGAAGTAAAGAAGGCCATCAAAAAAATGGTTAGAAAGGGTCTGCTTTTGAGGTCCAATGGCGGCTATAAACTGACCGACAATGGTGCAGCCAGAGGCAAACAACTCGTCCGGGCACACAGACTTTGGGAGACCTGGCTGGTGGGCAAAGCCGGGCTGAGTGAAGACCAGATCCACGAGGATGCGGAGTACTACGAACACCTGCTCAATGAGGACATCCTGGACCAAATCGATGCCAGTCTTAACTTCCCAAAAGTGGACCCGCACGGCACTCCAATTCCTCAAAAATACGAACGTGAAAAAATTGGCCTGAATAAGCTCAAGACCGGGGACCGGTTTCTATTCCCAAAAGAGAATCCGGTAGTTGAGCAGCGGGAATCTGAAACCGGCAGCAGGCTAAGGGGCCGCATTTTTCAGTTGATAAGTTCTTCAGAAGTTGGCTTCATAATCTCAGAACCGGGAAAAAAGACGACGGTAAATGTGCCTAACCTCGAGATTTTACTGGTGGAAAAACTTATTGAACTCCGCGATTAATTCAGTGAACCCATCGCCATCTTGTCATTTTTCCAAAATGGAGTTACTCATGATGGATTGGATTAGCAGGTCGAAAATCAGGCCCAGGGGTCAATGGAAATTTTTGTCATCAGTGGACCTGTTCCTTCAGTCTCTCCACCTGATCAATGGGTTCCAGACCGATTTCACTTCCCTTCTTCAGCATCAGGCTAAAAGCCGCATCAAATTCATTGGGAATATCACCTTCCAGGATGGCCTCCCTTATGGCATCCTTGATAATTCCAACATTTCTGGAGGGTTTAATATCGAAGGCCTTCATAATGAGTTCACCGCTGATGGGAGGTTGCCAGTTCCGTATCTTGTCCCGTTCTTCTACCTCGACGATTCGCTCCCTGACTTTTTGATAATTGGTCAAAAAGCGCTTTACTTTTTCCGGGTTTTTGGAAGTGATATCAGCCTCACAGAGTAAAAGGAGAGAGTCGATATCCTCTCCGGCATCAAACAATAACCTGCGCACCGCCGAATCGGTGGCTTCCTCTTTTGTGAGGGCAATGGGGCGCAGGTGCAGCATTACCATTTTCTTTACAAACCGCATGGGTTGTCCCATAGGAAGTTTCAATCGCTTGAAGATAGGGGGAACCATTTTGGCACCCACCATTTCGTGTCCGTGAAAGGTCCATCCGTGGGCATCTTCAAATCGCTTCGTTTTGGGTTTACCTACATCGTGAAGAAGCGCAGCCCAACGCAGCCAAATATCAGGGCTTTTTTTACTCAGGCGGTCGAGCACTTCCAGAGTGTGGTAGAAATTGTCTTTATGCGAAACGCCCTTTCGCGTGTCCACTCCTTTGAGCTTCGATATCTCGGGGAGGAAATAGGGCAGCAAACCGGTTGAATCCAGCAATTTAAATCCAATGGAGGGTTTGTCGCAGGCCATTATTTTCTGCATTTCTTCCTTGACCCTCTCCATGGAAATAATGCGGATGCGGTTTGCTGATTTGACAATGCCCTCAAGGGTTTTCTCGCTGATTTCAAAATTGAGTTGGTTGGCAAACCTCACAGCCCTAAGCATTCTCAAGGGGTCGTCAGAAAAAGTAGCCGCAGGCTCAACAGGGGTCCGAATAATCCCGTTCTCCAGGTCTTTTCTTCCCCCGAACTTATCGACAAAATCACCAAGGCCATCCGGTTGCAGTTCGAATGCAAGTGCGTTGACAGTAAAATCCCTTCTGTTGAGATCGTCCTGTAGCGTGCCGGGCTTTACAACGGGCTTTCGCGAGTCTTTGGAATAGGACTCTTTTCTCGCGCCCACAAACTCCACTTCCAATCCCCCGGTCTGAAGCATGGCTGTTCCGAATCGCTTAAAAACAGTGACTTTGGGATTCTGCTCTAATCTGGCTGAAACCTCATTGGCGAGTTGGATACCATCTCCGACGCAGAGGATATCGATATCTTTACAGGACTTTCCGAGGAGTTTATCCCGCACGTAGCCACCCACCACATAAGCACTGACTCCCAATTTGGAAGAGACACTGCCTACCAGTTGCAACAATTCATCTTCTTTCTTACTGAGTTTTATATTCACTTTACCAATTGGAGTTCGTCAATATGGCTGTAAGCTCGTTCCATTTCGGAGAGGATTTGATGGAGTTCTTCGGCGACAGGGGCCTGCACCAGTCTGGATCTCCAGGTTTTGATTTCTGGGAGCCCTCTAAAGTACTGGCCGTAGTGCCGTCTCATTTCCAGGACGCCCAGCTTTTCACCTTTCCAGCTCACCGAGTGGTCAATGTGTCTTTTGACCACGGCGATTTTATCCTTGATTCCTGGCGATGGGAGTAGTTCCCCGGTTTCAACATAGTGCTTTATATCCCTGAAAATCCATGGATTTCCAATACTGGCTCTTCCAATCATCAATCCATCAACTCCGTATCTGTTTTTGTATTCCACCGCCTTTTGAGGAGAATCGATGTCCCCGTTTCCAAATACCGGAATGTGAATTCTGGGATTCTCCACAACCCTGGCGATATGGGCCCAATCAGCTTCTCCTTTGTACATTTGTTTTCGGGTGCGGCCGTGAATAGATATCGCCTGAATACCCACATCCTGAAGGCGCTCTGCCACTTCCTCAATAAAGATGCTGTCGTTGTCCCACCCCAGTCGGGTCTTAACGGTCACCGGCAAGCTGGTTGATTTAACCACGGCATCTGTCAGTTTGACCATTTTATCGATATCCCGCAGAATCCCTGCGCCAGCCATTTTACACACCACCTTTTTTACCGGACAGCCGTAATTAATATCCAGTACTTCCGGTTTTGCTTCCTCCACTATCTCAGCGGCCCGCATCATGGAATCCAGCTCGGCCCCAAAAATTTGCACCCCTATGGGTCGCTCATGTTCGTAGATATCCAATTTTTGGAGGCTTTTTTGAGCATCTCTGATGAGACCTTCCACCGAAATAAACTCGGTGTACATCATATCGCACCCCTGTTCCTTGCAGAGGAATCTGAAGGGTGGGTCGCTGACATCCTCCATAGGGGCCAAAAGCAGCGGGAAGTCTCCTAATTCTGTATCTCCTAATTTTGCCATAGTCTGAAAAAGCGGTGCAAAAATACCGCCTATTTTTTTCTCTTCAAAGAACGGGCCCCACTCAAAAAAATTAAGTGCAGTTTGGGCCACCTCTCATTTAACATTTTACCCCGAATCCCTCTCGTCTGAAATCGCCCACAGCCTCTGCGCTGCCATCGGCTAGTCTGTGTACTGCGTGGACGCCTCCAAAAAACAGGGAATGACCTTTCCACAATTTCAGGGGCTTGTTGGTTTGGAAGTCCTGCTCAATGTAAGGGGTCGCCTCTAAATGGAAAAACCGGTCGTCCAAATGCAGGCGTTTTTTCTCCACAGCCTCCCGCAGCGGCATACCAACAGCCAGCAAATTCCAGATTACACAACTCAGCGCATACGGGATTCTTCCGGCACCGCCCGTTCCCAACACTACTCTTTCACCATCACTTCCCGCTATCACAACCGGATTCATCATTGAGCTGAGTCTGGTATTGGGTGTCCATGAGTGATATCCTCCGGGGAGCAGCGCACTCTCACCCAGCATATTGTTCATGTGAATATGGCTCTGGGGATCAAAATGTCCATTCCCCTCTCCGATGGTAGTAGTGAGCGCTGCGCAATTTCCACTGGCATCAATAATAGAAATGTGACTGGTACTTCCCCACTTTCGATTGAACTCGCGCGCCACCCAATTTTTTAACGCAGTCGGGTCTCTCTGCAATTTACCGGCCGCAGAAAAGGCATTGAAAAATGAGGTCAGGTACTCCCGGTCGAAAAATTTGAATGTCTTTTCTTCAGAAAACAAATCCGTCAGGGCCCTTGCCATTACTGCTCCTCCCAGAGCAGGCAGTGGCGCGCAGGTGATGGTATTCTTATCAAGTGCAAACTGCAATGGGTCTCTCAACTCCACCCTGTAGGATTTTAAATCTTCCAGACTCAAACTGCCACCCGCTTCATCAAAAAGTCGCTGCTGTACGCCGGCGTAATAGCCCTCGTAAAATTCACGGGGCCCTTCTATGCCAATTACTTCCATGTAATCAGCCAGCCCTGGCAAGTTCACTACAGTGCCTAAATCGGGCTCCTCACCATTGTCTTTGAGCAGTAATTCCCTGCCGGTATCGCTGTGGCCAATAATTCCTTTTAGCAGGGAAATATCGTACTGCTGAAAATCATTGATTGGAACCCCTGCGCGCATTAATTGGACTCCGGGTTCAAAAAGCTCCCTAACCGGAATCCTGCCGCTGTGCTCGTGCATGGCAAAAATTCCCGCTATGGCTCCAGGAGTAGCCGCAGCCCCGTTTCCGTAGTAAAACACTTCGGTATCGTCTCCAAAATGGACGGTATATGGCAAAAAATCATATGATTCGGCGGGTCGTTTTTGCAGCGGTGTCTGGCAGAAAAAGTCAAACAATACGGGCTTTCGGTCATTTTCCCAAATGAGCGCAAGTGCCCCACCACCGGGGGATCCCATACAGGGTTCAGCCACAAAAGAACCAACGTAAGCAGCTATCAATGCGTCTGTAGCACTTCCGCCTGCTTTCAACACTTCCATGGCGATATTTGCCGTTTCGGGGTGGCCCGCAGCCACAGCTCCATACTTCATCTCCTGAAGATTTTTTCTAAAAAATAGGCCCCACTCGCTACAAGCAAGAAAATAAGCCGGGGTCAATTGCACTACTCATCCGCAGATTTTCCGGACTCGAGAGGCAGCATCCCGGTTTTTCCGGGAGCCAAAGATAGGTGGAAGGCCAGAGAAAGATGGTTTTCTCCGGCGAAAATATCTCTTTCCCCCTCAATTATCAAATCCAGGGTTTGGGCATCAAATGCATTGATCGTTCCCGGAGCAGCCAATCTAATCCCATCTGCAAAGCGATTTAGTTTGTGGAAGATTTCCTGTAAAATTCTATTGAGAATAAATTTTCTAAAAAGACCGAAGAGAGTCCGCTGCCAAAGTGACTCAAATTTTGCCTTTTCAAAATAGGTTTTATCGAGTTCCAGTTTGTTTTGATCACTCAGCGGTACGGCCAAAACCAGTTTTCCGGAAATACTGCCGGATGAAAAGAAGTGAAAGTACAATTTCTTGTCAGCTCGGTAAACCAGCCCTGGCCTGATTGTCACGGTCCACAGCCCCACCTTATTTTCCACAGTGGGCATCAGCCGGGGTAGCCAATCATAAGCTATTTTTACCTCCGACAGGCCGTGACCCAGCCTAAGTGATTGGGTAGATGTAATCTTTAAGGATGCCCCATCGACTTGCTTAGGACCAATAATCAGATCGGCAAAAACGGGAAGGTTTCCCGATGCGGGATAGCCTGTTTCCAGGTGAAGTCGATTGATAAAAAGTTCAGAGCCGGGAATGAGTCGGTTAAATTCTTCCAGCGCCGGGCCAGGTATTTCCCTGTTTTGCAGGGCCATATCATTGAGCAAGTTGTCAAAATAGCGTGCCATGTGATTCTTCAACACCCCGGCAATCAGGTTACTGACCCTGTTTACCGGAAGTTTTAGCGGACCGACTTTAATGCTGGTGTCTTGATCCCAGTCAATCTCTTTTAGTTCGGTTTGAAAGCCCGGTATTGGAATGACTTGTTTCCTCTCAGTTTTACCGCGTATTTTCAGGCCGCCTTCAAAGAAAGGTTTATTGCGGTGGAGTTTGGAATACAGAGAAATATGGGTACCGATGATAAAGCTCCACTTACCATCTGCCAATTTTAGAGAAAAAGGCCGGTCTCCCCTCTTCAGCACAAAAGACAAGCCGGTATTGGTCTCCAACTCAAATTTCCGGCCCTCCATCTTTTGGTCCCACAACTTCACTAGTAACATCAACAGGAGTTTCTCTTCCATTACCCAACTCAAATGGAGGGACAATGCAGAGAGCTGATTATCAAAAGCTGAATTTCTCACTTCACTCATAATTACCCATATATCAAAATTCGGGCCATCGCCTAAATGGTTTCAGAAAGCGGAATGAAGTAATTTCATTGCAAGGTTCTCAGGAATTCACTTTCAACCACCATAATTGTTAAGCTGACAACAAACAGGATGAAAACTGATACAAATCAACATATAACAACCATTGATGGGATATCTTTATGCTTTGAAACAAATAAAAACCTGCGGTCATAACCCATGGTTTCAAAAATTCGTTTTACTTTAGAGTTTTTAAATTGAAGACAATGATTTTATTTCCAACAGATTTTTCAGAATCTTCGGCCAAAGTCTTTCCCTTTGCGTTGGATTTTGCGGCCAAAACAGGGCTGAGTATTCACGTGGTGCACTTTTACCAGGTTGACCTGGGTGAA
This sequence comes from Saprospiraceae bacterium, assembly GCA_007121335.1. Lineage (GTDB taxonomy): Bacteria > Bacteroidota > Bacteroidia > Chitinophagales > Saprospiraceae > PWJY01. The sequence continues at coordinate 34,600 of SKLY01000004.1, forward strand.
TTCCACGGTGCCACTCATTTTCAATACACGGACATAGAGAAAAGCCTCCGCGAGGAAATGGATGGTTTTCTAGAAGGTCTTCCAAAGAATCCAAAGGTTCGGGTTTTGAACTCGCTGGAGATCGGCTTTCCCATTCAAGGCATGAAACGCCTGACGTCCGAGGGTGAAAAGTACAAATATATCGTGATGAGCACCCAGGGACAGCGAAATGCCCTCGAGCGGTTTTTTGGAAGTATTGCCGCTGAAATTTCTGTGCGGTCGGACATTCCTGTTCTGCTAATACCGGCAGGGCTTGAGCACAAATCCTTTGAAAATATAGTTTTTGCGGCCAACAGGGAATCGGTGCACAAAGACACCATTGACAATATCCGGGCTCTGGTGAAACTCTACAAATCCACTGTGCATTTTGTATATGTCGCAGATGGCAGAGAAAAGGGCGACCAGGAAGATATCAGAGAGAGGATTATAAACATACTATTTGAAGAAGATGTGCCGGATTTCCCCTTTCTGATTCATTTTGTAGAAGGTGGGGAAGTCATGGATGGAATCAACCACTACATTGATAAGACCAATGCAGACCTGGCAGTCTTCTGTAACATTAACCGAAACTTCTGGCGGTCCATACTGCACCGGAGTACCACCAAGAAAATGGTTATGAATACCAGAGTCCCAATGTTGGTAATCCACCTGACGGAAGAAAATGATTAATTTCACAGCATCCTTTAAAAAAAACTTTCTAAAAAATGGCATATACTGCGTCCGATCCTGTTTCAAAAATAATGACCACCGACCTGATAACCATTTCTCCCAATCAGACGATGGAGGAGGTGGAGCGATTGATCGAAGAAAACACTATAAATCACCTGCCGGTTGTCGATGAGGATTACTCCATTATAGGAATGATCAGCAAATCGGATGTTCTCCGGGTATCCTACGGCCTTTCTGTCTTTCACAACAAATACAAAAAGGTCTATAACAAGAGCTTGTTTCGTTCTCTACTGGTTTCGGATGTCATGACCGAAAATGTAGCTACGCTCACTCCCGAGAAATCCATCGGAGTGGCAATCGGCATTTTGAAAGAAAATCTGTTCCGGGCCATTCCCATTTGTGAAGACAACAAGATCGTTGGAATAGTCACCCCCATGGACATTATCTCAAAATGCGTGGCTGATTAAAAAAGGCTGAGGTTCTTCTCTTTGATTTGGTCTGCAATGTAGTTTGGAGGTTTCCCAAACCGCCTTTATAGCATTCTTATACGAAACGAGATTACACATTCACCGATTTACAGCTAGTTTATTCTATTTCAGTTCGAGTCCTATTTCTAAGTTCCTTTCTACTTCTACCGAAAAGGTTGAGTTTAGCAACTGTTATTTACAATGATTGAAACTAACCAATAAGACTGACATCATTTTTTGATGTACATAACCTCCTTAACTGCCTTGATTACCCTTTCCGGGTTGGGCAGGTATTCTTCAACCAGCGTTGGAGCGTAGCTGAGAGAAGTATCCTGAGCATTGATTCTGACGACCGGTGCATCGAGGAAGTCGAAGGCGAGTTTTTGGATGGAATAACCAATCTCTGCAGAGACCCCGGCAAAAGGCCATGATTCATCGACAACCACCATTCGGTTGGTCTTTTTTACAGATTCGATGAGGGTGTCGTAGTCCAGTGGCCTGATGGTCCGCAAGTCGATGACTTCGGCTGAAATGCCCTCTTTTTCCAATTCTTTTGCAGCGTCTTTCGCCACCTCTATCATTTTATTATAAGACACAATGGTCACATCGGTTCCCTCTCTTCTAATTGCCGCTTTACCAATGGGCACGAGGTATTCATCCTCAGGAACTTCGCCTTTAAAACCGTACATTATCTCGGCCTCCATCATACAAACCGGATCGTTATCACGGATGGCGGATTTTAAAAGTCCTTTAGCATCTGCGGGATCGATACAACTCACCACTTTGAGACCGGGCACATTGGCCATCCAGCTCTCAAAAGTCTGGCTGTGCTGTTGTGCCAATTGACCGGCAGAACCCGACGGTCCTCGAAAAACAGCCGGACAACCAAATTCTCCCGAAGATTGCGAGAGTGTTTTGGCAGCGTTGTTGACGAGCTGATCAAAAGCAAGTACAGCAAAGTTCCAGGTCATGAACTCCACTATGGGTCTGAGTCCGTTCATGGCGGCACCCACTCCGATTCCTGCAAAACCCAATTCGGAAATGGGCGTATCTATTACTCTGCGGGCACCAAATTCGTCCAGCATACCTTTACTGACCTTGTAGGCTCCGTTGTATTCTGCAACTTCTTCACCCATAAGGAAAACATCCTCATCTCTTCTCATTTCTTCTGTCATTGCCTCATTTAAGGCATCGCGCAGTGCTATTTCTCTTGCCATTTCATGAATTTTGGGCCAAAATTAGTAATTCCACAAATATTGTGACAAAGATTGACCAACTATTGTTCTATGATAAATTCTACAGTTCGCTATATCCCAATGCTACAATAACTCTCCGGCCAGGTCATTTAAGTTGGACCCTCCAAATGTCCCGGAACTCATCATCAAAAAGTGGGGGTTGATTTGGTTGGCCTCCACCAATTTGGACTTGAGTTCCTGCGCATCGTTGACTATCACAATGTCATCCCTTCCAAAATTTTTCCGGATAATTTCTTCGTTGAGCGGAGGCATCCTTTTCATCTTAAGTGTATGTGGACTAAAAAAAACAATGGCCACATCGGCCTTGTCCAATGCGCCCTTGTAATGAGGTAAAAATTCCTGATTCAAGCTGGAGTATGTGTGTAATTCCACCACAGTACATAGCTTGTCGTTGGGAAATCGCTCCCGGAATGAATTTACCGTGGCTCGCACCTTGGAAGGTGCATGGGCAAAATCGTGGTAAAAAGTCCGGCCTTCTTCTGATGCGATCAACTGCAACCGCTTTTGAGCACCTTTAAATGTGGTAATGGCCTCCAAAAAATCCTCCTCCTCCATTCCCAAATCCATGCAAATTTTTCTTGCAACCTCCAAATTAGCCATGTTGTGCGAACCAAAAAAGTTAACCTTATAAGGCTTTCCACTTTCGGAAAAAACGGTCCAGTTGTCGGCCTCTTTTTTGTAGTCGATCCGGTTGTAAGAAATGCATTCGATGCCATTGGGTCGATGTTCATCTACAAGTCTTTTAAGATGCGGGTCTTCGTCAAAATAATAAACCCTGGCGCCCTCCGGCAGACTGTTCAGATAATCAACAAATTGCACGAAGTAATTCTCCTCGGTTGGGAATACATTCATATGGTCCCAGGCGATACCCGTCAGTGCAGAAATCTGGGCTTTATAGTGAAGAAACTTAGGTCTGCGGTCGATGGCTGAACTTAGGTATTCGTCACCTTCAATAACTACCAAAGGAGCGTCCGAGAGCCTGACCATGGTGTCAAAGCCCTCTAACATCGCTCCAACCAGATAGTCGTAATCAAAACCCTTTTGGCGAAGTGCATGCATAATCATAGAAGTAGTGGTGGTTTTGCCGTGACTGCCTCCAATGACAATGCGTTTCTTGTTGCGGGAATGGTGGTAAATGTATTCAGGAAAAGACTGAATCTTAAGACCGAGGTCCAGGGCCTTTTTCAGCTCGGGATTGTCTTTCCTTGCGTGCATGCCCAGAATAACAAGGTCCAGATCCGGGTGAATATTAGATTCAAACCATCCCTCCTTGTCAGGTAGAATACCCTCCTTCCTTAATCTGGTTCTGGCGGGGTCGTAAATTTCATCATCGGAGCCTGTTATTTGGTGTCCGGCGCGCTTGAGGGCAATAGCCAAATTGTGCATAACGGCACCTCCCATAGATAAAAAGTGGATTTTCATGAAAGCGTTTTTGAGAATAAACAAAGGCTGCGGCCGTTTAAAGACTGCTGCAATTAAATGAATTAATTATTTTTGTGCAAATCAAACGAATTTTTAATGAAAAACCGAGTCAATAAAACACTTTTGTTTGCTTCATTGCTGGTAATCGTGACGCTTTCCTCTTGCAACCGCGGCTATGGCTGTCCTGGTAGTTTTTCTGCTGATGATTTCTTTTCCTCCCTCTTTCAGAGCCTCAGCCAACTACTTTAATACAACTTTAACACCCTTCGCCGATTGCTATGAAGTCGAACAACCGGGTTGAGAAAACCGGTGATGGTTTCCCCACAATAATTTCAGGCAAATACAATGCCATGTATCATTCGGGACACGGCTCCCTGAGTGAGAGCAATCACGTATTTATCGATGCCGGATTGCTACACTACATCTCCTCAAATCATGGTGTTTCGCGGATTAATTTACTGGAATACGGTTTCGGGAGTGGCCTCAATGCCTGGCTGACCGCAATGAGATGCAACTCAGGCCCTGAAATATTCTACACTTCCATTGAAAAGCACCCTCTGACACAGTCTGAAGCAAAAGCTTTTATTGAGGCCATGCCCGGGGAACTTACCGCCGGCAAGCACCTCGATGTATTCCGAAATATCCACAGTGCAGAATGGGAAACTTTTGCCGAAATACACCCCCATTTTCACCTTAAAAAACTCGAGCGATCATTTCAAAACCATACCTTTGAGGACCAACCAAACCTCGTGTATTACGATGCATTCGGTCCCGGAACCCAGGCTGAGTTGTGGACGGAGGAAATTTTCACACCCCTTTACGAAGCATTGGCTCCGGAAGGAATCATTGTGACCTACTGCGTACAGGGAGCATTCCGTCGCATGTTGAGCAAGCTTGGCTTCGACTGGGAGAAACTCCCCGGTCCTCCCGGAAAGCGAGAGATGCTCCGGATTATAAAGCCTTGATATAAGGCTGTAAAACCGTAATTCTTCAAGGAAAAATCACCCAACACCCTTTTTGCCTTTAAATTAATTGTTAATTTGGCCCTCGGTTAATGGGAGTGGTTAATTGGTCACGCACATTCGACTTCAGCCCCTCTGCGACCACTTGCCTTAATATCTATAAAGGGGAAAAAACCATGAAAAAACTAGCGCTACACTGGCAAATTATCATTGGAATGGTCGCCGGCATCCTGTTGGGGGTTGTCGCCGTCCAGCTTGAATGGGGGCCACAATTTGTTATTGACTTCATCAAGCCATTTGGCTCTATCTTCATCGATGTATTAAAAATGATAGCCATGCCGCTGATTATCGCATCCCTGATCAAGGGGATCAGCGATCTTCAGGACATATCCAGTCTGTCCATTTTGGGTAAGCGGACCGTCGGAATTTATTTGGTGACGACCGTTTTTGCAGTGACTATTGGACTCACCATCGTAAACATTGTACAACCCGGAAAAACGGTAGCACCAGAGACCAGGGAGCAACTCGAACAAGCCTACATGGAGGATGCTAATCGCACCCGGCAGTTGGCCGAACAGGCGAGAGATGCGGGGCCTTTACAACCACTTGAAGATCTCTTTGCGGAAAATATTTTTTCAGCGGCTGCCGATAATGGAAACATGCTTCAGGTTATTGTCGTGGCTATTTTCTTCGGTATTGGGCTGGTACTACTTCCCGAAAAAAAAGTCAGTACGGTAAAAAAATTCTTTGACGGGCTGAACGAAGTTATACTCAAGCTGATCGACCTCATTATGCTTACAGCCCCTTACGGAGTGGGTGCTCTGCTGGCAGCCCTGGTGGTTGAATCTCCAACTGTGGACATTTTTATCGCCTTGTTGTGGTATGCCTTTTGTGTGGTGCTCGGACTGAGTATTCTCATCTTCATATTCTATCCTCTCATCATGTACCTCTTTACAGGAAAAGGTTATGGATTCTTTTTCCGGGGTATTTCACCTGCGCAGCTCGTGGCATTTTCAACCAGCTCCAGTGCGGCAACACTACCAGTTACCATGGAGCGCACAGAAGAACATCTCGGTGTGGACAGAGAAGTGACCAGTTTTGTGCTTCCCATAGGTGCCACCATCAACATGGATGGGACCAGTCTATACCAGGCCATTGCAGCAATTTTCATAGCCCAGGCATTCGGAATGGAACTGTCTTTGGCTGCACAATTGGGCATTGTCCTCACAGCAACGCTGGCCTCCATTGGATCGGCAGCAGTCCCAAGTGCAGGAATGGTTATGCTTGTAATCGTACTCGCTCAGGCGGGAATTCCGGAAGCAGGGCTCGCCCTTATTTTTGCCGTGGACCGACCTCTGGATATGTGCAGGACGGTAGCCAATGTAACCGGAGATGCCACCGTATCTATGTTAGTGGCCAAAAGCGTTGATAAGCTAGGAGATCCGCAGGTGAAAGAATGGGATGAATACTATAAACACCGAAAGGAGGAGGGAACTGAAGAAATTTAATGCCTTTCGGGCAACAAAAACCGGCCAATTGAGCTCTTTCTCAATATACTGGAAAATAACAGGAATTGGTGAATTTGATTCGATTATTAAAAAAGTCCACTCATTGAATCTGGCTGTCAATTTCTTTAAAACCTATAATGGAATGATCCAATGGAAAGGTCAATCAACCAACCACTGAGTTAAAAGATATCTATGAGTCCACTCCGAAAACCCTTTTGTACATGAAAATGAGGAAAAAGTTCAAGATCGAGGAAGAGGATGAACGAACGATCCCGAATGGGTTAAGATCTGGGGGACCTTAAAGTGAGAGGACCGCGAAGCGGATGGGTGGCCCGCAGGCGTAGCCATAGCTACGTTGAGGAAAGACCCCCAAAGCTTTCTTGTCCCCTATGCTATGGGGAGGGGGCGAAGATATTGGATTTTGCAGCCATTTGTAATAAAAAGAGGTTTTCGGAGTGACTCATCTATAAAATTCCGGGTTTAGGATATGGTCAACCAACAACAAATTGCCTATATTTGCCATTTGGTAAAAACCGGTGTATATTCACTAAATTCCAGTGGGACAACACATTCGATTCGATTGGCACAATTCGCTTATATTCTGATGATTACATCGAAGAGTTCAAGGTTTTTTCGATGATCAATCAGCAAAATCGAGGTAAAGACAAATTAATGACATCAAGGAATTTTTATTGCTGTTGGGTAATCATTGTTCTTTTCGTAGCAACAAATACGACTTTTGCTCAAAGTCATGTGATAGAAGAAAACCTGGATATAATCAAGATTGAGAACACCAATGAAGGTCAGCGATATCATTTGCCTGGCATTGAAGACGGTTGTATAGAGATCGAAATATGTGGCATGACTCCCGGCGCAAACTACGTTTTCCACTCAGGTCTTATCTACAGCAGAAAATCCTTTTCTCCCACCCTGCTTACCGGTGGGCGCCTGGTCTCTGACAGTCCGGCCATGACGTTCCAGGCCACAGATGATTGTATGACATTAGAATTATGTATTGAAAGAAATCAGGCTACCTCAGTTCCTTATTTTTCCTATGCCCGAACAAATAGCTATCTTCAGACCTCAGAGGAGTCATCCTACCGATCGGATGATGCCATTGATTGGAATAGGAACCTCAGCATTGAAGAGTTGGTCAGGGATGTTTTGATCGGGGGGGACTGCTTTGATGTGCACAATATCAATGCAATAGGTTCCGCATCAGGTTGGGGGTACTTTTCAAATGGGACGGAGTCCATTGGTCTGGATGAGGGGCTGGTTTTATCCACCGGTAGTCTCAGTAACATCAATGGCCCTAATGCAGAATCATGGACGAGCAGTTCACTAGGTGCTCCCGGTGACCCGGATCTGGAAAGCCTAACCGGCATTCAGGTATTGGATGCTACCGGCATTCAATTTGACTTTATTCCCACTTCTGAAACGGCCCGGTTTCGCTATGTTTTTGCATCCGAAGAATACTGTGAATTTGTCAATCAGGGATTCAATGATGTGTTTGGCTTTTTTGTCAGTGGCCCCGGCATTAATGGAGACTTTGAAAACAATGCCATCAACATAGCGCTTATTCCCGGAACCAACGATTACGTCTCCATTGACAATATCAATAAGGATTTCAATTCCCATTTCTATTTTGACAACACGCCAGAAGGACAACAGCAACTTCAAAATACAGCAGTTTGCGGATCCTTACTCGACATGGATGGCGTCGCCATAGAATTGATAGAATTCGATGGTTTTACAGCAGTTTTTGAAGCTGTAGTGGATGTCATTCCCTGCGAAACATATACCATTAAAATGATAGTGGGAGATGCCGGTGATGACAGCTACGATTCGGCGGTATTTTTGGAAGCCGGAAGTTTTGATGCCGGAGCATCAGCCAGACTGGATGCTCAGGTCGAAGGGACAGACAGTAATATCATTTTTGACAACTGCCACAGGGGTGAATTTGTGATCTCTCGAATAGGTACCGACAACTCCGAACCGGCAGTTGTGAATTTAATCCTTTCGGATCTAAGTACTGCACAACCGGGGATCGACTTTGAACCCCTGCCCGACAGTCTGGTAATTCCGGCCAACCAGGACTCCATTGTCGTTCCCATCGACATCCTCTATGACACCTACTCGGGTGGAACATTGAGAATTGTTTATGAACTTGACTTTCTTTGTTCCTGCACCAATCCCTTTGCTGAAATAATAATAACTGAAAACCCCGGACAGCCAAAAATCGAAGCCTTCGCCGATGATTTCTTGTCCTGCGCCAATGAGGAAGTGCTTTTATTTGGGGAAATTCTAACCCCCGACCTCATTACTGATTTTCAATGGCAGGACTCGGATGGAAATGTGTTGGATGATGGAATGAATGATGTAATTTCCGTCACAGAACCCGGAGAATACTTGTTTATCGGCTCCAATATTGAAACCAATTGTATCGATACAGCCATTGTCCTGGTAGAAGAAGATAGTGCAGTCCCCGAAGCACAAATTAGGGAACCTGAAGTAATCACCTGTGATAATCCAAGGACCACTCTTGACGGAAGTGCATCTTCAGCCGGTCCTGAGATCATTTACCTTTGGTCCACTGTGGATGGACTGCTTATCGATGGAGAAAATGAAGCAGAGGCCACTGTCGGAGACCGGGGTACTTACATTTTGGATGTAATAAATACCGTAAACGGTTGTATTGGTTCTGACACTGTCGAAGTTACTGTGGATGAAGAAGTGCCTGTTATCAGAGTAGAAGACATTCAAACACTTACTTGTGATCGAGAAATCGTAACAATCGATGCCAGTGGCTCCACACCAACAACAGACCTCACTTTTTCCTGGGAGACGATTGAAGGCAATGCAGTGGGCGCCACAGGTGGAAACACATTGCAAGTTAACGAACCTGGAGTGTATGTGCTCGAAGTCGTTTTGGAACGAAACCAATGCATCACCGCTGATACATTTGAAGTAGCACAGGACATTGAGCTACCAGACGTTTCGGTCTCTGAAGACATGCCACTGCCCTGTGACAATCCGCAGGTGGAATTGGAGGGTACTTATTCCAATGCAGGACAGAATCCAATCCTGACATGGAGTAGCCCGGATGGTGAATTTTCAGGTGACCTGGAATCTAATTTGGCCATAGCAAATACCGAAGGCCTATATATTTTCAGCGTAAGAAACGCCATTACCGGATGTGCTGACCGGGATACAGTATTGGTTTTCAAAAATGAGCCAACCGCCATAAATTACGAACTATCGCAACCCATTTGCCCCGGTGACCCCGGTGTGCTATCCATTATATCAGTGGAAGATGGTTTTTTCCCTTACGAATACCACATTCCGGGCTACAGGGGAGACACGCCAAATGACCACGGTTTATTTAGCAATCTCCAGCCGGGAGAATACGAGCTCTGGGCTACAGATGAACTGGGATGTAGAGTCAAACAACAGTTCAAGGTGGATGAACCGAGGGTAATTGAAGTTGAACTACCCAATAACCTGGTTGCGGAATTGGGTGTACCGGAAAGATTGGAACCTGTCCTCAACTTCCCGGAATCAGAAATCGCCCGGGTTCAATGGACGCCACAAGAACAGTTGGATTGCCCAAATTGTCTCAGCACAAAAGTGGAACTACTTCAAAGCACCCGCTTTTACATCTATATTGAAGATATATACGGCTGTCCGGCTGAGGCCGAGACCTTTGTTATTCTGAGGATAAACGATGACATATTTGTGCCTAATGCATTTAGCCCCAATGGGGATGGAATCAATGACAAACTCGAGATATTTGCACATCCGTCCGTGAAGAAAATAATCGACTTTAACGTCTATAACAGATGGGGAACCAAGGTTTTCCAGAACAGAAATTTCCCTCCAAACGAAAGCGGACTCGGATGGGACGGTAACAAGGATGACAACGAGGCACCTCCGGGTGTTTACCTTTTCTCACTGGAATACGAATTAATCAATGGCGAGCGAAGGGTCATTCAGGGTGAAGTGAGTATTTTGCGCTAAGCTGAATCAACGTGGTAAAAGATGTGGGTTTCCTGAAATCAATTTCTGCAAATAAGGCTCTGAACTATACCCTCAAAACCTGTATTCTCCCGGTCTTGTTTTGCTGTCTCGCACATGATGCCAATGCAAATGATGTACAATTTGTAGTAAAAAACGATGTCATCGATTGCGGTGAGGAATTCACTGTTGAAATGGCTGTAAATAACTTCCAACAAATTGATGGGTTTCAGTTAACTCTTGAATTTGATCAATCCGTACTGGATTTTCTCTCACTAAATGGGAATCTTCCCGGTGATATAAGTTATGTGATCAACCATTCGGATGGGTATATCACCATTATCTGGGTGAATGCAGGCGGAGGATTGATTCTGCCCGATGGCTCCGTAATTATTGAGTTTGATTTTGATCATACTGGACCATGCGACGAGCCCTTCATCGTACATATAGTCGATGACCCACTTTTTGTAGAGGTCACTAATTCATCGCTTCAGGTGACATCTCATCTGGTTTTTGGGGGGGTAATGTTGCCGTTTGAAAATTGTGGAATTGAGGTGGATGCAGGAGAGGACCAATTCGTATGTGATCCCGGTGATGTGATAGAACTGATGGGCTCAATAACCGGAAATTACCACGATTTTTTCTGGGAACCCGAAAATCTGGTATTTAATCCAGAATCTCTGACTACCAGTGCTGAAATTCCTTCCACTACTTCATTTGTGTTGACCGGCAGAAAAGAGACAGACAATATCATTTACAACTCCCACTTTGACTACGGTTATGCCGGTTTTTTTAGTGATTACGAATACAATGAAGATGATTTATCCGGCGGAAATATTTTTACCGTAGCCAGCTCTCCGGATGTAGTTTACGGAACATTCCCCGCCTGCAGCGATCACACCGGAAACAATGGAAAAATGCTCATCGTAAACGGAGCTGATGCACCCGCTCAAAATGTCTGGTGTCAGTATGTTGAAGTGGAAGAAAACACCACCTACCTCCTGGAAGCATTCACACATACACTGCTATGGCCCTCTTTTATTTTTCCGCTGCCCGATCTGCAATTTAAGATAAACGGGGACCCGGTTGGTGGGATTTACTCTCCCAACGACATCCCTTGTTTCTCAGACTGGACAAAGATGGAGGGCATTTGGACTTCCACGGACGCGGGGACCATTGAACTCTGCATATACAATCACCAGGGAAACGTCAATCCCGGTAATTCATTTATCATCGACGACATTGCCATGATACCGCTTTGTGAGGTAAAAGACACCGTGGAAATCGAGTTGCGGGAACCGGCTGAGGAATGGGTAGAAGCCACCATTTGCTCTAATGGAGGTTCTGTGGTAATAGCAGGAAACGAATACACCAGTGCAATCCAGGACCTAATAACTATTGAACGACAGGACGACTGCGATTCTCTTATCCACGTCGAAATCTTTGAACTCGAACTGGATGCGGTAATTATTCCCCCAAATCCGATCACCTGCTCGAATGACGAGATGATTCTCAGTGCTGAGGGCTCCTCTTCCGGCCCCCACATTGAATACCAGTGGACGACTTCCAATGGCAATATCGTTTCGGGAGATGGTACGGTTGAAATTACAGTCGGCGAGCCGGGCATTTACACTCTGACTGTACTATATGACGATGGCGATCTTAGTTGTATCTCTGAAGAAGTAAGTGTCGAGGTTTTGGAGGATATTGAAGTGCCGGATCTGGAAATTACCGGTCCCGATGAATTAAACTGTGGTTTACAATCCATAACCCTTACTGCAGAAACCACTCCCTCCGGAAATTATTCCTATTTCTGGACCACAAACGATGGAAATATCACCAGTGGAAACGAAGACGAAATAGTAGATCTCGATGCGGCAGGCACCTATATCGTTGAAGTCACCAATCTCGATAATGGATGTTCGGTGGCAGATACTTTTGCAGTGTCGGAAGATTTCGAAAGCCCCCTGGTGAACGCAGGACCTGACACCATTATTAATTGCCTGGACTCCATTGTCACGTTGCAAGCAACAGTCTCCCCTGCAGGAACCTCCTTCGAAACCAACTGGCAGAGCCCAAATGGAAACATTATTGGCGACCCGGGCAGTTCAGAAGTCAATGTGGATGAAGGAGGTATGTATATTTTTGAAGCGACCAATCCGGATAACAATTGCAGCGCGGCAGACACCCTGTTCGTGTTCGATGAAAAAATATTTCCTGAATTGTCCGCAAGTCCGGCGGATATGATTGATTGCAACAACGACAGCGTCTGGATACACATTCAAATCCTAAACGACAGTTTGGAATACATCATAGAATGGTCCACCCAGAATGGAGACATCGCCGGAGTCACTGACTCGACAAGCGCTGTAGTCGGATCAGGCGGAACCTACACAGCCAAAGTGCAATTTACCGCCACCGGCTGTGTCACCGAAATAGAAATTGAAGTGGAGGAAAACTTCGAACCTCCCACTGCAAACGCAGGTCCTGATATGACACTCACCTGCCAGGATTCCATAATAACCCTTGATGGGAGTGCATCCTCTACGGGTTCTGATTTTGATTACTCCTGGACTACCACTTTAGGCAGTATTCTCTCAGGTGAAAACAGCTTAAACCCTGAGGTTGACGGAGAGGGAATTTATATTCTCACCGTGATCAACAACCAAAACGGATGCAGTTCAACGGACTCAGTCACGGTAACCCCCGATTTTGACAGCCCTGAAGTGGTATTAAGTGGCGACAGTGTGATTAATTGTTTCAATCCCCCGGTCGATATTGGTGCACAGGTTTTGAATGACACTGCTCACACACCGCTGTTCAACTGGACTACTAACAACGGCAATATCACGGGCAATAGTGATGCACCTGATGTAACTGTTGACCAATCGGGAGTTTATACACTGGAGGTTACTTTTTCCGAAAACGGCTGCGTATCCAGTGCGCAATTCGAGATTTTTTCAGACACCAGTTCCCCCGAAGTGGACTCCATAATAACCCAGGATTTGAGTTGCCAATTATCAGAAGCCCTCATTGAAGTTTTTACTTCACCGGGCCAGGGTTCACTGTATTATGAATGGACCGGACCACCGGGTTCCAATACTACAGGCGTCGATTCAAATGTATTGATTGCAGAGGTGGTTGGAGAATACACTTTCACCATTACCAATACAGAGAACGGCTGTGAGACAAGTGGTTCAATTGAAATTGAGGGCGAATTCACCTCGCCCCAGGTGGATTTATTTTCATCTGGCGAACTCACTTGTGCAGTGACAGAAATCGATATTTGGGCAGATTATGGAGGACAATCCGGTCTTGTTTATGCGTGGTCAACAAATGATGGCACAATTTCAGGTCCTGACAATGAAGATGAAATCACAGTGACCAGCCCGGGGACATACCAACTCATTTCTACCAATACACAATCCGGCTGCAGCGACACCTCAGCCGTATCGGTTACCCTAAACAATACCCCACCATTTGCTCATGCCGGGGAGGATGTACAATGGACTTGCTCTGATTCACTCCTTGTTTTGGATGGATCAGAATCAGATCAGGGAAGTGATATTGAATACGAATGGACCACCACAAGTGGAATAATAAATGGTCCCAATGATCAAGATCAGGTGGAGATAACCGGGCCCGGAATGTACATATTAAACGTCACAAATACCGGCAATGGCTGCAGCAGTTCAGACACTGTAAATGTCATCCCCGACCAGGATTTTCCACAAATTGAACCGGTCGGCCAATTAGAACTCAATTGCGACCTGACAGAAGGATGGATAGGATTTGATTTGACGGGAAGCACGGATGTGAGCATAAACTGGGAGAGTAATAATGGAGTGATTTTGTCCGATACCGATTCTCTTTGGATTCAGGTCGGCAGTCCCGGACAATACACCATTTCTGTCCTCTCACTCGACAACAACTGCGAAACTCAGCAGATGCTGGAAGTGACCGCAGACACCATTCCCCCAAATGTAAATGCCGGTCCCGACCCGGATTGGGGCTGTGATACTCAGGAGGTATTGTTGGATGGAAGTGGCTCCGAAAGTGGTTCTGATATTTCTTACTCCTGGACTGCTCTCGTGGGAAATATCACCTCCGGAGAAGATGCTCAACAAGCAACCGCCAATGAACCGGGGACCTATGTACTGACAGTGAGCAATGCAGAAAATGGCTGCGAAAGCACAGACACGGTAACCGTCAATGAAATTATTGAGCATCCCAAATTTTCCATTGATGGGGACAGCATTCTCAATTGTGAAAATACAGAAATAACCCTCACAGCAGTGATGGATCCCAGCCCTTTTACGCCGGTTTTCGAATGGTTGAAAGTCGGTACTCCCACTGGTCAAAACTCCAACTCTTTAGAAGTGACGGAGGGCGGGACCTACGAACTCATTGTTTGGTTTGAAGAAAACGACTGTAGTACCTCCCAACAAATCAACATCCAGCTTGATACAGTGGCACCCGAGATAACTTTAAACAATCCGGAAACCAGAGATTGCAGGAATACTTCCATTGAAATTGGAGGACGGGTTTCGGGCACTTCCGCTAGTTTATCTCACCAGTGGACCATGCCGGACGGGACTGTACTTCCTCAATCAGATGAATTGGCTGCCCAAACCAACCAGGCAGGCGTTCATATTCTCGAATCCATCAATCAGGAAAATGGCTGTATTTTCACAGACAGCATAACCGTGGAAATAGATACCGTCAGTCCTGAATTTACGCTGGAAACTTTCCCCGTGGCCGGATGTGGTGATTTAACCGGAGCGATTTTTATTGAATTCGCTGACAGCGACATCGATTTTGAAGTGGTCTGGGTAATACCCTCAGGAGACACAATTGGACCTTTAAACGAGACGAGTTTAGAAATTGACCGGGGAGGCTGGTTTACTGCAACAGTAACTGATCTGGAGAACGGATGCTCGAGAGAGAAAAGCATTTTCCAGGAATGGGATTTACATTCAGAACCCGATGCACAGGCGGGCCCGGACGCAATCTTCGGATGCGCAGACAGTGTGTTGACTTTAGATGGAAGTGGTTCCACCACCGGCAGCGTAATTTCCCACCACTGGTCCACGCCCGATGGAAATATCATTTCAAATCCTGACGACATTCAAGTGCAAATCGGTTCCCCAGGAATGTACATCCTGGAGGTGAGAAACAATGCGGGCAATTGCTCCACTTACGACACTGTAAATGTGTCAGCAGATGAAAACCTGCCCGAAATTTACATTCAAAGTGGTGATGGATTGAACTGTCTGGAAAACGAGGTTATATTGGATGCCACTGAATCGGATTCCGGTCCGGATATGGAGTGGAGTTGGAGTGGCTCAGCTCCATTTGAAGAGTTGGATCCCGATGGTTTGATAATTTCGGTAGAGCAAGCTGGCACCTTTGAATTTACATTGAATAATACCGTTACCGGTTGCAAAAATACCAGCTCGATTACCGTTGAGGAAAACAGAACCCCACCCGAAGCCGATGCCGGAGATGACCTCATCACCAACTGTTCGGACAGCATGGTCCATATCGGAGCCGAACTCAGCAATCACCACAGCAATTTAATTTACGAATGGAGTGAACTGGAGGGTGAAATTTTCGGTGACCAAAACAGGGACTCTATTCAGGTGAGTGCGACAGGGACATTTGTACTTACGGTCACCGACACGGTCAACTACTGTCAATCTTCAGACACCATCTCACTAATGAATACCCCGGACAGGCCCACAGCCGATGCAGGCCCCGGAAAAACCATCGACTGTTTATCGAGTACGGTAGTGCTGGATGGCAGCGGTTCGGACCAGGGACCTGATTTCGAGATGGTTTGGACCACTGAAGATGGTCATATCGCTTCCGGGGAGCTAAGTCCTTTTCCCGAGGTCACCAAAGCCGGCACTTATCAATTAATAGTGACCAATTTAATCGATGGATGCAGCTCAGTGGATGAGGTAATGGTATTTTCAGACTCAATTGTACCTGAGGTAATTTTTGGCGAAAAAGGAGAAATTACCTGCCGGGACACCCTGATAGAACTGCAGGTGGAAATATCCACTTCAGGAGAAAATTACCAAATCCAATGGCAGAGTGAGAATGGGAACATAGCCTCGGGAGAAAACAGCCCGGCAATTGAAGTAAACCGTGCAGGAACTTACACCATCCGGGTTGAAGATGAAGAAAACGGCTGTATTACCGTGGATTCGGTTGAGGTAAAAAATCTCATGGAAACACCGGAGTTCCAAATTAGCGGTAAAGTGGTCATTGATTGTTACGGACCTGCCGAAATCCAACTTTCAACCCAGAGCGATTTTGAAATAAGCGCCGCGGACCAAAATGGCAACAGCCTTCAGTTGGAAATTACTGAACCTACTCTAATCAGTGAAGCGGGGGTTTACGATATTGAAGTATTTAATCCGGCCAATCACTGCATTGCAGATACTACATTGGAAATCACCGAAAACCTCGCCTCACCAGGTGCCATCATTGACTGCATTGAGTGCGACGACTGCAATTCCCTACCGGCTATTTTGTCCTCTACCGAAAGCACCTCTGCATCCGGAGAGATACAAACCAATTGGATTTTTGAAGAAGGAGCCGCTCAACTCATGGACAGTCAAACCCTCGAAGTCCTGAAACCAACTGAAGTGAAGTTGGTGGTTCTCGACCCGGCAAACGGCTGTGCAGATACCAGCCGGAAAACTTTTGAAAGCGAGGGTCTTAGTTTTCCCGAAGTGGAGATTTCGCACATAGATTGCAACAACGAGAAGGGAAAAATCACCTTTAACAGCCCGGATACAAGCCTTTCATTCAGTATAAATGGAGGCCTGGACTACTCAAATTCACCTGAATTTACCGGTCTCGATCAGGACACTTACCAACTCAAGGTAAAAAACAGGCTACTGGGCTGCGAATCGGATATCCGGAATGTCGAAGTTGAAGACAGGAGGCAGGACATTGTGGTTGAACTTCCCGATCTGGTTTCCCTTCAAGAGGGAGAAAGCTATACATTGAGGCCCGGATTTGAACCACCCGATGTCCTAATAGCAAATTACCATTGGCATCCCGCAGAATTTCTAAGTTGTAACGACTGTCCCGAACCCACTATTTACGAGCTCAGTCAGTCAACCACATTTAAACTTCAAGTTGAAAGCGAAGGAGGTTGCACAGGCTCGGCTGAGGTGTATGTCGAATTAATAAAGCCCGAGTCCGGGGTGTTTTTGCCCACTGCATTTTCACCAAACGGGGATGGAGTCAACGACCTGTTTATTGTTTTCGCTTCAAGTGATATACAATCCATTGAATCACTGCGCATTTTCGACAGATGGGGGAACCGGGTTTTTGAAAAAACGAACTTCCCACCCGGTCAGGAAGAATTTGGCTGGGATGGTACATTTAGGGGACAGGATGCATCTCCGGGAGTGTATGCCGTGACTGTCAGTTACGAGATGCCGGATGGGGAAATTCGCCACAAGGCAGTAGAAGTGAATCTGCTTCGATAGCCGGAGGCTGATTTTTGTAACAACTGCGACCCTTTTGCGTTCTTATATTTTATTCTGAAAAACAACCAGGGAGAGTTAGATCAATATGCAATTTATCAATCCAGTATTTCTGTGGGGACTGTTGCTTCTCGCCATACCCATTATCATACACCTCTTTAGATTCAGGCGATTCAAAAAAGTGTATTTCAGCAACACCCCTTTTCTTCAGGAAATAAAGGAAACCAGCCAACAGAGCCGCAAAATAAAGCACCTTCTCGTTTTGCTCATGCGCCTGCTGGCCGTGGCCTTTCTGGTGCTCGCTTTCGCCCAGCCGATCATACACACCGACGATAAAGTAGTAACCGGTAACCGGGCTGTCAGCGTTTTTGTCGACAACTCATTCAGTATGAGTTCAATGGGCCGGGACATCAACCTTTTGGACTACGCGCGAATCACGGCCAGAGACATCATTGAGAGTTACGGGGAATCGGATGAATTCCAAATACTGACAGGTGATTTTGAAAACAGACACCAGCGACTTTACAACAGAGACCAGGCACTCAATCTGCTGGATGAAATAGAGCCCTCCCCTGCTGTCAGGACCCTGTCGGAAGTTTTGCAGAGACAGAAACACGCTCTGAGAAATTATCCTTCGGAGCGAAAGAATTTTTACCAAATTTCTGACTTCCAGAAAAACATCACCGATTTGGATGGAACTGTCGACACCGTGGAAAATCTCTACCTGGTTCACCTTGAATCAGTGGAGAGCAGAAACATCAGTGTGGACTCCGTCTGGTTTTCCCAACCCGTGCAAATCATCAACCAAACCGGGGAGCTTTTGGTAAAACTCACCAATCACGATCAAAACAATGCCGAGGAAGTAAACGTGGAACTTCGGTTTGGAGATCAGCGCAGACCGGCGGGCAGGGCATCTTTGGAACCCGGAGAGACGATGATCGACACCGTTTCTTTTACCATTAACCGCACCGGATGGCAAAAAGCCACAGTTTCCATTTCAGATTACCCCATTCAATTTGACGATGACTACCACATCGCCTTCCACGTGCGCCATAATATCAGGGTGCTGACCCTTCACCGGGGAGACCAGTCCAACAGATTTCTCAGCGCGCTTTTCAGAGGTGTGCCCTATTTAACGGAAGACCAAATGCGGGAAACCAATATAAATTACGGGGTATTCTCCGATTACAGCCTCATCATCCTCAACGAACTCACCAACATCTCCAGCGGTTTGGCTTCTGAATTGGATGGATACCTCGCCGCGGGAGGCAACGTGCTCATTTTTCCGGGAGCGGAGACAGGAGGCGAAGTACTCAAACCACTTAGTCAAAGATTGGGCATGGTAAATCCGGTCTCCTGGGAAGAGGGCGAGTTCAGAGTGGCAGAATTGAACCTCGAGGATCCCATTTTTGCCGGTGTTTTTGAAGAAATACGCGAAGACCTCAGCCTTCCGAAAGCCACAGGCCGATATCACCTTTCCAGGTCCGGTGCCAATCCGGGTCTCTCACTGATGGATTACAGAGATGGCAGGCCCTATGTAGCTAAATACCGCCACGGACCGGGTTCGGTTTTTGTCTCCTCTGCCCCATTGAGCGAAGAGTGGAACGACCTCGTATCCAATGGCGAAATTTTTGTCCCCCTACTCTACAGGTCGGCCATCGCTGCAGGCCAGTTGGATAAACCCGCCTATGTGCTCGGACAGGATCAATTGATACCCGTGCGCAATGTAAGCGCAGACAGACAGTCGGAATTCCGAATCACCGGGGAAAGGCAGTTTGTACCGGGAGTTGAGAGGACGGGCAGAAACCTGTATCTCAATGTGTACGATCAGGTACGGGAGCCGGGATTTTACGAAATTCGCCAGGGCGACGAACTCCACAAACTCGCCGCCTTTAACTTCGATCGCAGGGAAAGTGAAATTGCTGCATGGTCTGAAGAAGAACTCAAGGATATTGTCGGAGACCAGGCCGAGGTTATTTCACGCGGTACCGGGGCGGCAGACGGGACTTTGTTCAGTTCGGCAAAAATTGGCAATGAGCTTTGGCAGTGGTGCATTGCTATCGTGCTCATCGCACTTTTACTGGAGCAACTCATCCTCAGGTTTTGGAAAGTCGGGAACCGGAAAAAAGGACAAGCGGCTGTGTAATCCCGTATTTCACAATCAACAGCCCGCGAGCTCTTACACCCTGGACAATTTGCTATCTTTGCGGAAAATAACAGCTCATATGAACAATTGGACGGCAGCAAAAATGGTGGACATATTCGAACGCGCCATCGACGATTATCACATCGAAGACAATGTGGATATTAAACCCGCTAATCCCTACGACAAAACCACTTTTTACCACACACTGTACGAAAAATGCCTGATTGACACTGTACAATGGCATCTGGAAGACATTGTCAGGGACCCGGAAATTGACAACGCCTACGGTATGGAAATAAAAAGGCGCATTGACAAGTCCAACCAGGTGAGAACAGATACCGTGGAGAAACTGGACGACCAACTGCTGTCGCGGATATCCCCTGAATCCTTTAGTGCTGAGGCGAGACTCAATACAGAGAGTCCGGGCTGGGCCATCGACAGGCTTTCGATTCTCTGCCTCAAGGTCTATCACATGGAGATTGAAGCCCACCGCCCCGATGCAAATAATGACCACAAAGCCGATTGCCTGAAAAAACTCAATGTGCTCAAAGAACAGCAGGCCGATCTCTGCCTCGCCATCAACCAGCTTATTGAAGACATCCAAAACGGCGTTCGCATGGCAAAGGTGTACCGGCAGATGAAAATGTACAACGACGAAAAACTCAATCCCATCCTCTACGGGAAAAAAGACTGAGGTTTAACCCTCTAATGGTCTCTGGATTGACTTTCCGGGGTACCTAATCTGCAATATCACATACAATCGGCATCCATTTTAGACTGGAACAACACCTCACGGACGGCTGTACGCCAAAATTCAGATTTAGGTAGCTATCTTGATCAAATTGTTTATGATTTCCCATGATTCACTCTGTTGATAGCAGCGAAGATTAGCTATTGCATCTTTGGTTCGCCTGTCGCTTAGTTCGACTGTAGCTCACTACATCGCACTACTTCGCACTACATCACACCACTTCCCAGAAGGTCGCTCTTCGGCTTTTCGCTCAAGCTTGAAAAGTGACAATCCTGACTCAGGTTGAAAATAATCAGTGTGCATCCATTAATCTCCCAGCTTGTCTCCTCACTTCATAATCATGCCTTGACGAGGTGATTCAGGCAATTTATTCACTGATTGAGTTCGCAAACTGGCCATTTAAAAGCCGGTTTGATGCTCTTGCAAAACCTCACTTTTCAAAATTCTTCCCATTTTCTTGTAAAAGTCATTCCACTCACCTATATTTACCAAAATTACTTTGTTTCATCAAAGACTTAAAGTCATGAAACCATTGATTACCATTCAGGACAGAACCTGGCGTAGAACCCTTTTATTTTCTCTCCTAATCCCGATCGCTTTGGTGTTTAC
>SKLY01000060.1 GCA_007121335.1 Saprospiraceae bacterium
CAATAGTTTCTTCCTGGTGTCGGGTTTGCTCCAAATGGCCCTTAGCTCATCTTCGTTCTTGAAGAGCTCGGGCAGGGTTCCGAAAAGTGATTGCAGAAATTCCTCTGCTGAAATGGGTTTGCCGTCCGGGCTCCAAAAGGAGGTGCTTACCATGTGTTGCAATTCTCTCACTTTGCCGTCCGCCAGTTTAACCTTGATCATTTTTCCCGGTGGGTTGTCGCAACGGCAATAAGTGTAACCACATTCGGGACAGGGATCTGGCGGCTCTTCTGCGCAAGCACAGGGTCTTTGTCCGCAACTTTCACACGGCTGCGACTCTGGTCCCGGTTGAGCCGGCTCCGGATCCAGTGGTTCTCCATCCCATTCCGGATCGTCAAATTTCCGGTAGGCTTCTACAAAGTCGTAAATTGTAAAGTAGTCCTTGTTGTCAAAAAGCCGGGTTCCGCGACCGATTATCTGTTTGAACTCAATCATGGAATTGACAGGACGGAGCAAAACAATGTTTCTGACTTCAGGTGCGTCAACGCCGGTGCTCAACTTCTGTGAAGTGGTCAGAATGGTTGGAATGCTCCGCTCGTTATCCTGAAAATTACTCAAATGCTGCTCGCCCAATTTCCCATCATCTGCGGTAACCCGGTGACAGTAATTGGGGTTTTTGGATTCTGCAAATTGATTGATTAAATCTCTGACTGCCAAGGCGTGTAACTGTGTAGCGCAGAAAACCAGTGTCTTCTGCCTTTGGTCCATCATTCTCATGAAAACCTTCACCCGGTATTCTTCGCGCTCTTTGATTTCAATGATGCGGTTCATTTCGGCTTCAGTGTAGCGTTTGCCCTCTTCTATTTCACCTTCAATGACCGTGTCATCATCCGTGTATAAGTACTCGTCTATGGTGGTGTTTATTTGTTTGACCTTAAAAGGTGTTAAGAAACCGTCGTTGATGCCCTCCTTCAGGGAATAGACATAAACCGGCTCACCAAAATACTCATAGGTATCGACATTAATGGTCCTTTTGGGAGTGGCGGTCAACCCCAACTGAACAGCGGGGCTGAAATAGTCCATAATGGCGCGCCAACTGCTTTCGTCATTGGCCCCGCCGCGGTGACACTCGTCGATTACGATGAAATCAAAGAAGTCCTCCGGGTATTCGCCGAAATAGGGCGAGTCATTGGGGCCACACATAAAAGTCTGAAAAATGGTGAAAAACACATTGCCATTTTTCGGTACTCTGCCCTTTTTCTTGATGTCGGCTGGCTTGATTCGCACCATTGCATCTTCCTCAAAGGCGGAAAATGAATTAAATGCCTGGTCGGCCAGTATGTTTCTATCCGCTAAGAATAAAATCCTCGGGCTTCTCTCGGCTTCCGATGCGGGTTGACCGGCCTGACGAACTGTCCATCTTGCGTGAAAAAGTTTCCATGCGATTTGAAATGCAATAGCGGTTTTGCCTGTTCCGGTTGCCAGGGTTAGCAAAAGGCGTTTTTTGCCATCCGCAATCCCTTCCAGTACTTTTGTAATGGCGTTTTCCTGATAATAGCGCGGCTGCCACGTTCCGCTTCTGTCTTCAAAAGGGACCGCCAATAGTTTTTCTCTCCAGGCTTCGACAATTTCCGCATCGGGCTCATCTGATTTGGGAAAGGTCAACTCCCACAGTTCGTCAGGTGTGGGATATCTACTTACATCTCCTTCCTTTCCGGTTTGTAAATCCATCTCATAGATTCGCAAACCATTGGTGCTGTAGGTAAACCGAACCTGCAACCGGGCTGCGTAATCTTTGGCCTGAGCAACGCCTTCTGTGTAAAACTTCTCCTTTGCTTTGGCTTCAATTACCGCGAGGTTCCTGTTGTTGTACTGAAGTATGTAATCTGCCTTATCGGGAATTCTCCTTTGACCCTGGCCGATCAGGCGACCTTTATTTATTGGGAACTCCATCCGAATCCGGCTGCCTTCCACCACACCCCACCCCGCTGCCTTTAAAGCAGGGTCGATATATTCAGCTCTTGTTTCGGTTTCGTTCATTTGATCAGTTGTTCAAAAGGCGATTTATAAAAAATGGGCCGCGTATCACATGACTATCACACAAAAAACCATTGTTTCCCAGGGTGTTATAGTTTTTCACAGCTATCCCTATCACATAACCATCACATAAGATTTCAGGCCCAATATGGTATATAGCTGGCATATTTCCTCGATTAACGTTCCGGCTCATCTTCTATAATTTTCACAATGGCATTTTCAGCATCAATTAGAGCATCATTTACAGTATCACTTACAACATCAATTTCAATGCCGAAAAGAGGTTTGAGTTGTTTTAGTGCGTGTTGCGTGGACTTATTGCATTCATCATCAAAGATAAATCGCGCACCATTTTGGGTGCGATGATCTGAGGATGAACCTGTCATTATTGATCTATGCGTTTTTGCCATAATTACACCATTTCCACTTTTTCGGTTGCCAATTCTCCATCAAATGCTTTAGCCAAAATACTTTTCTTCAATTCTTCTAAAGCCGTTATTTTATTTTGGTAAAGAGTTTCGAGTATTTGAGTCTGGGATTGAATCCCATTTATTTTATCAAGAATTTTTCTCTGCTCTTCCAATGGTGGAAATGGCGCAGATATGCGATTCAGGTTTCTCTGATTCAACTTAGGTTGTGCCATTCCGGTGACGTAATCATCAATGGATATTGAGTTGATGTAATACTCAATAAATTTTTGACTTGTAAAGTTCTGAAATCTTAAAACATGAGCGTGATTGTTCACCCATGTCTTTCCACTAATTGAGAATGCAATCGGATAAGTTCTAGCGAGAAGATTTGCACCATCCTCGGAAATACAGAGTAAGTCCTCATCAAAAATATAATCATCTACATAATCAACAATCCCAGAAGCTCCGTAATATGGAATTTCACCTGCCGTTCTTTTATTCTTGGCTATTGGAATTCTTTTCCTATCGAGATTTTCCGCAATTTCATTCAGCGTTTTCCACTCCCAGTCACCCTCCTCAAACACCCCCTGCAAATAACTCTCAAAAAGCTCCCCGGCGTTTTGCAGGTTTTTCCCGGCATTGGCTTTGGCCTGGTCAATGGCGGCAAAAGCTCGGTCCAAAATGGATACGATGCGTTTTTGCTCGGAGAGGGGTGGGAGTGGTATCTTGTAATTTTCTATAAATTCTTTTGAAACCCTTTTGTGACCAACTGCACCAGTCATTCGGTCCTTACCTTCTTCTCTAAATTGCTCCTGAGAAAGAAAGTAGAACAAATACTCTTCTGCTATCTGTCCCTTACCTCTAAAAACAATATACTCACTGGATCCAAAACCAATGCCATTTGTCAAATTTCGAGCTATACCCAGTTTCCCATTCTCAAAACAAGGTGTAATCTTAGCAAGCAATACATCCCTATTAGCAAAGTAAGTGTAGTTTCCTGATACTTCTTTGAATAGCCTTTCTTTAACTGGGTTGATTTCTTTCTCCAAAACCCCTAAATCTTTCATAGAAAGAAAAGAAACAAATTCATCATCGCGTACTTTTAACTTCGCCTCCTTTTTTGGAGGTTTTATTGTACACACCTCCCCCAGCTTCTTTACTTCCCACCCTTCCGGCAACTGAGCCTCTCTTTTCTTCATATCAATTCCCTTATTTCGTTCATAATACCCACTACGGATTTCGGTTCCATTTTTGAGAATGCAAACCACTTCTTGCCTAAATCTTTCAGCGAAGCGCCTAAGTGATAGACTTCTTTGCCGTCAATGATTAAAAAGCGGTCATGGCTGTGGGTAAAAACTGTTGCTTCAAAGTTGCCGTATTGTGCGTTGGCTTTTTGCAGGTCTAGTTTCAGTTGCTTGCTGATGGCTTTGGTGAGCAGATGTACTTTTATTCCTTTCCCCTTTTTGGCTAAATGCGTAAGGGTGTTTTCATCGATGTAATTGTCAATGAGCACAATGTTTTTCTT
Source organism: Saprospiraceae bacterium (assembly GCA_007121335.1). Lineage (GTDB taxonomy): Bacteria > Bacteroidota > Bacteroidia > Chitinophagales > Saprospiraceae > PWJY01. The sequence goes on from SKLY01000060.1 coordinate 3,952, forward strand.
TGCTGAGCGGATGATACGTGAGGCCAATTCGTAGGCATCAAACACCTGGCCATCAAAAAATACGCCCTGGGTAGGTAGTTCTTGTGTTTTTAGTTGCAGAGAGATTTCATGCACATCTTCAGTAAGTGTTTCCACCTTATTTTCAATGCGGTTCATCCGTTGGTTCAAGGCATAACCTTTGAGCAAATAGTCTCGCAACACACGGCTTGCCCAGATTCGGAATTGAGTCCCTTGTTTGGATTTCACGCGATAGCCTACAGAAATAATTACATCAAGACTGTAGAAGGCAACAGGTTTATCAGAATTTGGAATATGCATTTTTTGCATATTGCTTTTTGGCTCTAATTCACCTTCTTTAAAAACATTCCGAATGTGGCGGGATATAACCGATTGGTCTCTTTGGAAAAGTTGAGTCAGTTGCTCCTGCGTCAACCAAACTGTTTCGGCATCTATCCGCACCTCCAGATGTTCCGCTAAATCTTCAGCCTGATATAAAACTATCTCATTTTTCATATCAATTCCGAAATGGTGTTTGTAATGTTCTGAACTGATTTTTTCTCCAACTTTGAGAACGCAAACCACTTCTTCCCTAAATCTTTCAGCGAAGCACCCAGGTGATAAACCTCTTTCTCATCAACTATCAAAAAGCGGTCGTGGCTGTGGATGAATGGTTCTACTTCAAAGTTGCCGTATTGTTCATTGGCTTTTTTAAAGCCTACTTTCATTTGATTGCCTTTCAGCAAGTAATCTTTCAAAACCCCTGTAGCCCAGATTCTAAACTGGGTACCCTCTTTTGATCTCACCCTGTAACCCACTGATATTATGACGTCCAGATTGTAATAATCTATCTTTCGCTTGACCCTCCTGCTACCCTCTTTTTGAACTGTCAAGGATTCCTTGACGGTTGATTCCCTTTCTAACTCACCTTCCCTGTAACAATTATTGATGTGCAAACTGACATTTTGCTTTGTTTGATTAAATAAGGTCGCCATTTGCTGTTGCGACAACCAAACCGTTTCATCCTCAAGCCGTACTTCAATATGCTCGGCTGTTTCATTAGGTCGATATAAAATGATTTCACTTTTCATATCAATTCCGAAATGGTGTTTAGAATCTCGGCACTTTCTTCGTCCAAATCCTGAATTTCATGCAGAATCTCCTCCGGTTCGCGAAGGGGAGGCTCTTCGGGAGTATTGGGATTTTTGACACTTAGATCAAAGGTGTCCCGGTTAATGTCTGAGACCTCTACGGTCCAGGAATTATCGCTGTCTTTAGAGGTTTTTTGCCGGGAGACAAAATCCCGCATATCCTCATCATTCAAAGGGTTGGTCTTCCCCAATTTCCTTCCCGGGTCGAGCTGGTAGTACCATATCTTTTGGGTGGGTTCCCCTTTGGTGAAAAACAACACCACCGTTTTCACCCCGGCACCCAAAAACGTGCCTGCCGGCATATCCAGGATGGTCTGTAAGTTACAGCTCTCCAGTAATTGCTTGCGCAGTGAGATGGATGCGTTGTCGGCATTACTGAGGAAGGTGTTTTTTATAACAATGGCGGCCCTGCCCCCTGCTTTAAGGCTTTTGACAAAATGCTGCAGGAACAGGGAAGCGGTCTCACCGGTTTTGATATCGAAGTTCTGTTGCACTTCTTTGCGCTCCTTTCCGCCAAAGGGTGGATTGGCCAGAATGACATGATACCGGTCTTTCTCCTGAATGTCGCGAATATTTTCAGTCAGCGTGTTGGTGTGTATGATATTGGGCGCTTCAATGCCGTGCAAAATCATATTCATTACCCCAATGAGATATAAGCCAGGTTCTTTTTCTCCTTGCCATAAAAAGTTTCCTCCTGCAGTTTTTTGAAATTGGTGGTGGTATTCTCCATGCGCTGGTACATGTACTCATAAGCCTCGCACAAAAAGCCCGCACTGCCACAGGCTGCATCGTAAATTTTCTCTCCGATCTTAGGATCAACCACCTCAATCATAGCGCGAATCAATGGACGTGGCGTATAGTACTGCCCTCCATTTCGGCCGGCATTGCCCATGTTCTTGATTTTCGTCTCGTACAGGTGGCTGAGTTCGTGCTTGTCCTTTGACCTGCCAAAGGGCAAGCCATCTAACATTTCAATAATTTCACGCAAATTGTAACCACTCTTCACCTTGTTGCTCAACTCGCTGAAAATCTCCCCGATTTTGTATTCAATGGACCTGGGGTTGTCAATGGATTTTTGCTTGAATTCAGCGAGATAGGGAAAGAGTTTATAATCCACGAACCTCACCAGATCGGGACCGGTAAGTGTTTTATGGTGATCCAGTTTCCCGTCGGCTGTTTTGGGCATTGCCCAGTTGGGCCAGCGGTATTCCTCATCCAAAATGTACGAATACTCCTTCCCCCGCAAAGAGGCCTCATCCGCCTTCTCACTTTCCAGATGTTCGAGATATCGCAAAAACAGGACCCAGGACGTCTGCTCTATATAATCCAGCTCGCTGTCCGCCCCCGCGTCCTTGTACAGAATATCATCTATATTTTTAAAAGTCTGTTCAAACATTCGCTTTCTTTTATTCGATAATTGCAGCTACGCACTATGCCAGTGGTTGATTCACCGGCATCCGTAATTTTAATCCCCAAAGCTACGGAATTTTCAGTAAAGCTGGAATTGGGGGTGGGGGGATTGTTTTGTGGGGGGTGTGGTGATTCTAGGTGGAGTCGGGATGTGCAGGATTTTGGTAGGGTGCGGGTCAATGTTTTGCAGCTAAGAAACGTGGGGCTTTCGAAGCTTTTTCTGTACGCCAGTGACAAAGGTGCCCACGAAGAATAAACCTTGCGGAAACCACTGGCCGCACCATGTTTTCTTAGGTGCTGTTATCGCTTCGGTGTTCTTTTTCGTCCATTTGTTTTTCTGTTGTGCATTGGTGATTAGATTAAAAGGTTAATTTCATTCTTTTACTTTTCTAATTAAGGTTTCTACCCAATTATTTAATCTCGGACATTTACGTAGAACAGTGTCAATTCCAGCTTCTTCAATAATCATAATTCCATCATTAACTTTATTGTACCCTATTATTAACTGGCTATTCTTGAGCCTTTTTGAGGGGGCTGTTCTTGGACTGTCGTTAATGTCTTCTGGATTCGGATATGCAGCTATAATTTGTTCCAACTCATTGAATTTTGCATCTTCATTTGAGTATAGCGATTTGATTGCTTCAATTGAAGAAAAAACTAAGGCTTCAAATTCGTGAAGTTGGATGTATGGCAACAAATTTGGAAAGGAATTTTCTTTTTCTGCTTCAATATCTTCTACTATTGCTTTTTCTAAAAAAGCCAATCTATCTGTTCTGTTAACAATTGTCTTTGCTTCTTCATACTTAGGGAAGTCCTTAGGCAATGCGTAAAAATCAATTAAGGTCGAAACCAAAACATTGCTTTCATAAACACAGTTTATTAAATCTGTTTTCAGATGCTGGTATTTTGTCAATCCGCCTTTGGTATGTTTTATTTTAAAACAATTCACACTTAGCAAGCCTTTTGCATACAAATAAGGACTTAATACTTTATCAACAAATTCTTTTTCAGTATCGCCCTCTACTACTATTATTAATCTTTTCATTGTGGCTGTCCTTTAATGATACTTTTTGTCCATAATTCCCCAATTGAATAATCTTCTATCCAATTGCTTAACACTTCCTTGTCCAACCTTCTGAAAACTGATTGATTATTTTCCTTATCAACCGTAATAGTGTCTTCGGCTTCAAAATTATTAAGTAGTGTTACGGATTGTGTAGAAACAATAACTTGACAATCCTTTGCTGCTGCAGATTTTATTAGACCTGATAGTTTATTTATGGCTGTTGGATGTAAACCCAATTCAGGTTCATCAATAATGATAACTTTTGGCAGTTTGGGTTGCATTAATAAGGTAACTAATGCAATAAACCGTAAACTACCATCAGATAAATGATTGGCATTAAAGTACGTTTCAGGATGCTCTTTTTCAGTCCATTCTAAGAGTATTTTTTCCTCATCTAA
>SKLY01000224.1 GCA_007121335.1 Saprospiraceae bacterium
AGATTTAAGTCGTCTGCATTTTCGTACACACGGTCGATTGAAATGAATAAATCCCCCGCAATATTCGGCATATCTCCAAAGGGAAAGGTGATAATATCGGTGTAGTAGTCGTGTCCCAGATGCTCCTTGTTCATCTCGAGCAGGTATTCATCCGAGCAAAAGACAACCGTGAGATTGGCGGTGTGTGCACCCTCAGTGATTGCGGTGGAAATGAGCCACTGGGCAGTGTTTTCTTCAGGCAGGGTAGGAGGGGAAATGTCCTCTGAAAAGAATTCAACCCTGCTTTCAACCGGCTCGTTGCTCATAGTTCAAAACACATCTCCACGGTGGTGCCGTTGTTGTGGAACTGCACGGAATGGCAGATTTGCTTAATGAGGAAAACCCCGCGACCGCCGCATTTTTCGAGATTCTCAGATTTCCGGGGGTCGTCCAGGCAATCCGGATCAAACCCACAGCCCTGGTCCCTCACAAAGATGTGGAGTTCGTTGGAGTATTTTTCTATCTGAATTTTCACTGATTTACCGCAGTCTTTTTTGTTGCCATGTACGATGGCGTTGTTGACCGCTTCGGTAAGGGTGAGGAGGATATCCGCTTTGAGACCATCATCCAACTGATACTTGCAAACCAGTTCATCGACAAAGGCCTCCAGCCTGGAAACAGCCTCGGGCCTCGATTCAAGTTCAATCATTTCAAAAATGTTAGACCAGCAATTCTACTCCGGTTTAATTGGAGCGGAGCGAGCGGTAGTACTCGTCCACCAGGAATTGATAGTACGGCGACAGTCCCGGTGCCACAGAGCGGTAGAAATGGATTTCGGATTCTCTTTTTCTGAGATACTCCTCCAATTCCGGCGGGAACTCTCTGGTTCTCTCCTGAGCAACTTCACCACGTCGCTCATCGTCCAGGTCTTGTTCCCTGTCAGCCCTTTCGGCCTGCAGCAATCTGGAAATAATGTCCTGCTGCCTTTCCAGCAATTCTCTATTCAACTGTTTATTAACAAGATCTCTCTCAATCTCGTTCATTTTATCAATGATCTCCTGCAATTCTTGTGCCCCAATTCCCTGTTCGGCTTGTCGCTGGCGCAATTCTTCCAACATTTTTCGTAGTTTGGCCTGGTCCCGGGCCATTCGGGCAAAATCTTCGGCCGAGCCATTTTCACCTTCCTGCATTCGCTGTTGCATCTGTTCCATCTGATCCCCCAGCTGCTCCTGACCTTCTGTTATTTTATCGACCGGCCCCTCGGATTCATCACCCTCGCCTTCTCCCATGCTTTCGCACATTTGGGTACCACTCATCATTCCGGCCATCTGTTGCTGCATTTGTTCCATGGTCTGGCTAAGCATGAGCGCCAGATCATTAACATAAGTCATGACCCTTCGCTGGTCATCAGATGCCTGGGATTTTCTGCGCTCCTCCAGATTGTGAATTCCCCTGTCAAAATGCCTGTTGATATCAGTCACCTTACTCAGAATAAAAGACTCGAGTTGTAGGACGCGCTTAGATAGAGCGACGAGACTGTCCTCCACCACGCGGAAGTCACTCTGCAGTCTGAATTGATCGCGGAGCAAGTCCACATATCTGGGGGTGTTGATGCTGGTGCGATTAAAATCTCCTATCAGGTCTTCCTGATCAAAGGAAATGGATATCAGGTTGTCCAAAAGCTTTCGGAGCGAGGCCATGTCCTCCTGCATTTGTTCCATTTGTCCGCCCTGCATACTGCTCTGCATACTCTGGGCCATTTCACGCATTTTGTCACCGGCCTCTTGTTGAGATTCAGAAGCGCCTTCGTTATCTCCCTCATCTAGTTGTTCAGAACCCTGGTCCAGTTGGTTACTTATATCGTCTTCCATTTGTTCCTGGTCTCCAAGATTATGAGGTCGAGCCAGTTCTTCATTCTTTTCCCTCATTTCTTTCAGCTTCTCTTTGAGGTCCTCAAATTTCTCCTGAATTTCTTCCTGCTTTTGCTGCAATTCTTCCTGAGCTGTCTCACCGCTGGCAGTTTCTTCGCTCAATTCATCCAATTGATCAGCGAGCTTTTCGAGTTCCTCGCGATTGCGGTTCATTTGCTGCTCAACCTCAAGAGATTTAAACAGCTCATTCATCCGGTCAATGTTCATCTTCATGTTTTGCTCTGAAAGCTCCATTTCGCGCAACATATCGAGGGCATCATCACGGCTCATTTCATCCAACATATCCCGAAGCTTATCCATCAGGTCTCTCATGTCGTCATCCACCATCTGGTCGAAGAGCTCCTGGAATTGCTTCTGCTTTTCCATCAACTCAGGATCCATTTCAAGAAATTCTTCCTGATTTTGGAGGTTTTCCCTGTGCTTTTCTCTGGATTCCTCAAGTTGCTTGAGCATTTCCTCCCGCTTTTCCAGAAGTTGCTCGATATCTCTCCTATCCTGCCAGTCGAGGTCCTTTTTATCTAAAAGGCGCTCCTGCATTCGGCGGATTTCCTCCTCAATGTCCTGAGTTTCCTGTACAGAACGGTCCAGGTTTTCCCGTATGCTCTCAGTATTTTCACTGGCGATTTCCTCCATTTCCTCCAGGCTCTTGATACGGTAGGTCATCAAGCCGGTTCGTGTTCTTTTGCTGCCATTGATGGCGTCGTTGTCAGCCGCTTCGAAGAAATAAGTCACCTCATCTCCCGGCTTCAAATCAAGGTCCATTATGTCCCAGTTGAAGACAAATTCACTGTTGCGAGAGCCTGGGGTTTCCACCAGTATTCTTTGTTCGGCTTCCTCTACACCATCAGCCCTTGTCAATTGATAGTAAAAAGATATCTCCCTGAGCCCGTAATCATCCGATGCCTCCCCGGCAAAAAATCGTATTTTCTCATCGTCTTTATCGATAAATTCCTCCACGGAAATAACGGGATATCGGTCGGGAATGACGTTGACGGTGTAGCCCACGGAATCAACACGATGCAGATTCTCTCCGGATACGTAAATTACGTAGGGTCGCGTAGCGGTAAACTGATCACTGTGCTCAAAGTGATTGGGTCGTCTGACTTCAGCAGAAATCAACTCCTCCGGATCCAAAAACCTCATTTCCACTTCAGTTGAGGACTCTGTGTAAAAGGTCCAGTTGATTTTGGTGCCCTCAGGTACTGTAAGATCGCCGACATTCGAGAGACTGGTAGATTCTCTGCCCGTGTAGGATGGAAAATCCAGTTCCACCAGCATATCAGACATTCTCGGTTTTCGAACGACATCCACCGTGTATGAACGGGATTTTACCGGTCCGGAAACAAGGCGAAAATCGGTGTCTGACTGAATATTATTAAATGTATAGGTGAAAATTCCATCGCTGCCCTTTCTCATCCGATACTGATAACCCCCGATGTCCACGTAGGCTTCAGCGGGTCTGATATCGCCCTCGGTGGTAACCTCGACCTGGAAATTTTCAAACTGCATCACGCTCATCTCATCATTGAGTACTTTGAAGTGAAAAGGTGCTGGGCGTTCAAACTGCATATGGTTTTGCAAAATACGGTTTGTACTATCAGGGATCAGTGTCGGAGACAGTATCAACAAGCCGGCAATTACAAAAACCGGTGGGACGACATATCTGGCGTACTTTTTGTTTTCTCCCAAATCAATGGCCGTCAGAAAAGGAACCGGTTTCAATTGGACCGTCTTCTGTTCAATACCGGCCAGTACCAGGGCGGATTTATTCTTGTCAGCCTGCTTTCTCAACTGAAGGATATTGAGTAATTTATCCTCCACTTCGGAAAAATGCTTCCCAATGATTCGGGCGGCCTCCTCATGAGAGATCACCTTGCCCAAACGGAACAACTTCAGCAATGGAAACGCAACCCACCCTAAAAAGGACAGACCGGCCACTCCGATAAAGGAGTGGTACATCAGCTTCCTGACTCCAGTACCAAAGTAAAAGAAGTGCTCGAGCAATGCGTAAATGAGAAAGAGCGCCAAAACCAGCGCAGAGCTCAACAACAGCCCCCTGATGGTCTGGTTGAGATAGTATTTTCGGATGAAGTCATCCAGCTTTTTTATCAATTGGTCGTAGTTCGACATTTTCAAGTTGATTTCCGGTTAAAAATCCCACCTTCATTAACTGACTGGACAACAAAAACATTGCAAAAAAGATGGCAATACACACTGTTAATGTTGAATGAAGTTAATTGTTAAGTGCAAAGTGGATCGATTTTGGCAGGTTTATTGCATACGAAAATTTAATCATATTTAACCAGTAAGCTAAAACACAATCCCATTTTTTTTTGCCTTAAGTCAAAATAATAGATATTTCGAGCAAAAATTAAAATCGGGAACAATAGACAAAATCACCATACTTAATTGTTAGTCAGTTTTATTATATATAATCAATAAGTTTTATTAATAATGTTCAACATGTGAAAGAAATTTTTCGCAAAAGTTGCTGCTAAAAGTTTTTTGCTTACTTTTGCAGGTTGAAACACTATAATCAAAACCATGCAGACGCTAAGAAGTGACCTGCAAACAAATGTAATCCTTATGAACAATAGATTGTTACTGGGAATTATGCTGATATCTGTGGTGCTGATTTTCAATGCCTGTAGATCGGACGATGAGATACCACAGCCCGCAGATTACGGCCAGCCTCATGAGTTGGGAGCTGAAGTGGTAACCGACTGGTACGAAGTCTTTATTAGTGTGAGCCAATATGCAGATGGTTACAGGCCTCCAATCACATCGAGGAATCTCGGCTACATTGGTTTAATTGGCTATGAATCGATAGCACAAGCTACACCCGGTCAACAATCGCTGGGCAATCATTTCCACAATTTGGAAATTCCCGCTATCAAAGAGTTCGAGGATTACTATTGGCCGGCTGTTTTAAATTCGGCATATTCCTCTGCCTTTAAATATTACTTTCCACATGTTAGTCAGGAATACGTGCAAATGATGGACCATATGTACGATCATTATTTCAATAAGTTTTCAGAAAAGCTGGACGATGAGGTTTTGAATCGTTCTGAGGCATATGGAAAAAGTGTGGCCTCGGCTGTGATCAATTGGTCACAATTGGATGAGGAGGGTGATTTCGCCTTTTTGGATCCCACACCTCCTTATAACCCGCCCGCGGGACCGGGATTGTGGCAACCCACACCTCCAGATTTCACCCCAGGATTGACCCCTTATTGGGGCCAGGTAAGACAATTTGCCATAAGCGAAGAGGATAAATTATCTCCTCCCCCGATGGAGTGGAGCCAAAGTCCAAACTCGCCCTTCTATGCCCAGGCATTGGAAGTTTTCAATATTGTCAATAACCTCACCTATGAGCAGCGGTGGATTGGGGAGTTTTGGAGCGATGACAACTTCTCTCTTACCCTGGATCCCGCCTGTCGCTGGATTTCAATTGCGCTTCAGGCTATGGAAATCAGACCATTGACAATGGCAGAAGCCACTCAGTTAATGGCGCAACTCGGAATGGCCATGGCAGATGCCGGAATTGCTGTTTGGCACTCGAAATACTACTACAACCTTCAAAGGCCCATTGATTTTCTAAGAGATTTGAAAGATCCGGAGTGGGAGACCATTTGTTTTAACCCCATCACAGGGGATATGGGTAAGTCTCCACACTTCCCGGCTTATCCCAGTGGTCACGCCGGTTTTGGTGCTTCTGCTGCGGAGGTTTTGGAAGAGACTTTTGGAAGTCATTTCCCAATGGTTGATCGAACGCATGAGGGTAGAACTGAGTTTTTGGGCACCCCGAGAGAGTTTAACTCTTTCAACGATATGGCGGTTGAGAATGCCATTTCACGTATCTATTTGGGTGTACACTTCAGGATAGATGCCGATGAAGGATTGAGATTGGGAAGGGTAGCCGGTCGCTCTGTATTGGATCTACCCTGGCAGGGTTAAAGCCTAATGACCTAATGAAGCCTGGTACATTTGAACTTACCTGTTCTTTTAACCGGGTTCAAATATTCCAACAGCATATGAAAAGTCTAATTTCAATAGCAGGGGCGGCCGCCTTAATTCTGGCATTCCTCACCCTACCTTCCTGTGCAACCGATGGGGAGACTGACGCCGGAGTACCCTTCAAAGGACTGTTGACAATAACCAGTTCTGGAATAACTTATATCGACTGTAAGGACAACACCAGATACCGCATCCTCGATGGACAGCACAAGGTGGGAGATGCTATGGGTGAGCGTGTCATTACCCTCAACGAACCGGTTTACATTGAAATGGATGGCAGTTTGTCTGAATTCGACAGCAATCTCGAATTTGAGCAGCAATTCTCTCAAATGATCAACGTGACAGAAGTGACTCATATCGATGACGAGTTGCCCTCATCCTGTGATCATCACATCAAGCCCATATTGAGTTTTGTAAACCCCATAGAGAGAATGACAATTGAATTCAATTACTTTGTACCGGCTGTCATTTTGCAAAAACCGCTCTACGGATGGTTGATGTATTTTCCATTGCCGGATGAGAAGTTTCAAAAAATTCACCAGGGTGAATCTCTGGAAGTAATTTCCAGTTCTCACGGTGAGGAGATAGAATTGCGCATTGAGGAAATGATTTGTGCAACAGATGAAGAATCAGACCTTTGGTCACATCATTTGGAAATTGTTTTCAGGGGTGAAGCTTACCCGGCTTGTGGGGGTAGCAAGGTCGAAGATGGGGATATTGCTGAAGGGATTTTATTGTCTGCTTACTCACAATAATTTCCTTAGTCCTTTTACTTATAATTTGACGGGAAAACTTAAGCCAGGTTGTTACTGTAAAAGTGGTTTCTGACGGTCTCTACTACGTCATAGGTTGCCATATGGCCGGCTACTTTGGTTTGGACTGAAGATAATTCAGGGCGTTTTTTCTGGAGGTATTCTCTGAAATCGAACTTAGTCTCATCAGGTCCCAATATTATGATTTTATGGTCTGTCGGAAGGTAGTCCAAAATGCGATCAAAAAATTGGGAATCCGCAGCAGTGGAATTTACCCCCTTTCCAGGGCTATGGCCATTGTTTACCCGGTTGAGTCTGATACTTGAGAATATAGGGATAATAAAGGATTTTCCGGAGTCGATCATCACCACTACGGCTTTACTTCTATCAATCCATATACCAGTATGTGCAAGGTGTTTATTCATACCAGCAAAAATCAGGGGTTTTTTTTAATAAAAACCTGACATCAATCAGTAAAGAGAATGATACTTGTCATTCGACCGTTAATTTTTATGTCCTTACTTTGTAATCACAAAATCCAGAAAAATGCGAAGAACTGTTGTAGCAATCGATCTTTCAGCGGTAGATGAAAAACTGCTGACCTACCTTAAGGCCCACAGAGAAAGACTTGGGATTGGCCCCATTGCTTTTGTCCACGTATTACCGGAAAAATTCCACATATACCCTGACGACAAAATTTGGTCCCCACTCAACCCAAAGGCCATGGAAGATATTCTCGACAATATCAAGAAGTCTGTCGGCCGGTTTTTTGATCCAAAAGATAAAAATACTGAGTTTCAACTGTGCAAGGGAGATCCTTTATCAGAATTGGTGGACTATGCTCACTCATGGGAAGCGGACCTGGTCGTGATCGGACAGAAATCCGGTGTCAAAAAGCACGGCATTTTGGCCAAGAATCTGGTTAGAAATGTAAAGTGTAACGGACTGGTTGTTCCCGATGACCGTCCGGATGATTTATCCCATATCCTGGTGCCCATTGATTTCTCGCGCTATTCTGCCAAATCACTTAAACAAGCACTGGAACTTAGAGGAGAAAATGAAGCAGTCAAAATAACCGCACTGCACGTTTACGAATTGCCGGCCATGGGTTACTACAAGTTGAGCATGACGGAACGCAAATTCCGGGATGGCATCAGAGAAAACATCGAGGATAGCCTGCGAAAATTCGTCCAATCTCAGATCGGAGATAATACGGACAATATACAGATAAAGGCAATCTCTCGAGGAGTGCCCGGGGTATCAAATTACCTGACCGAATACGCACTGGCCTCCAATGTTGATTTCATAATCATGGGTGCCAAAGGACACTCCAAAATCAAACTTATGTTGATGGGAAGTGTGACCGAGGGTGTGCTGGCCACCGGTAATTTCTTTCCCACATTGATTGTAAAATAAAATCTTTGAAGAGCTATGACCCCGGGAAAAAATTTAAATGATCTGCTGGAAAATAGCCGGATAGGTGACCATATGACCACCAACATACTGGTGGGCAAAGAGGAGTTTTCAATGAGCCACATCACCCGGCTGTTCAACGAGTTGAAAATCCATCATTTGCCCATAGTTGATGACCACAACCAAATCACGGGAATTATTTCTGCCAATGACCTATTGAGAAGTTTTTCCATGGTCTTAGAACTGGGAGAAGTCTCCCTGTCTGAAGAATTTGAGGCACGAGAAACGGTGCGCGACTACATCACCCGAAATATCGAGGTCTGCGGCCCGGATGACCCTATTATCAATGCTATTAAAAAATTTGAAAAGGGGAACTTTCACGCCCTACCCGTGGTGGAAAATGAACAGCTTGTAGGTATCTTCACCTCACGAGACCTCATTCGGTTTATTTCCGAACACAATAAGTAATCCCGTTCAAATTTCCTTTTTAAAATTTTGGCATAAGCTAAAATTCCGGAAGGATAGTAGGATTATAAATATAATTATATCTTATAATTTTTTGGGGTTGATATCCCCTGGCTCGTCACCGCCTTTATCCGTCGGCTTCTGAATCTCCTTTTTCTTTATTTTTTTTACGGTTTTCTCTTCATCATCTTCTGCATCCTGAATGATGACTTCTTCCACCTCCTTTTTTACCTTAGGATAGACCGCTGTACTTCCTGTCTTTTTCAGTAAATAATACCCTCCTGCCAATGACAAAATTATAGAACTGATACCCAATATCTCAAGACCGGAATAATAATCGAAGTCCAGAACAATAACCTTTCTGGCAATAGCAATCAAAGCAACCAAAATGACCACTTCCACATGAATAACATTCTCCTTGAAATACACCTTAATAGTGTCCAGCAACTCTATTCCTATTAATACAAGCAGAAATATGCCGAAAATATTCAACATGTTATCGAGATTGATAATCAGCGTCTCTTCTTTCTCTTCAATTACAGCCAGATAAACTGCATAAAACAACTCAATTGTTGCAATAAGCAAGAGAAGCGACATCAATCCAATCAGGGCAATAATAATCATTCGCTCAACCCATTTCACTGACTTCTTCAATCGCGGGGGTGGACTTCCTTTTGTAGCCATGGCTAAGTTTGTTTAAGAAACTACATTACAATAGCTAAAATGTTTGAATACGCTGACTTATTGTTACGGGGGTACAAGACTTAATTACCGGAAACAGATCCCGTAAAGAAGGCAGTCAGCGTCCTTCTAGCTCTACTTGTCGAACATTTTACAATGCTTAAAACACCTTTTTCTATGTTTGTATTAATTCAGGTAAAATTCGGGAAAATTTCTCTAACACGAGGTCACAATCTTATCAATGATTGCCAAAAACTGGTATTTTTTTTTTGCTGGATCCGGTTAAAAATTTTATGCGTCAATAAACATTTATCAGCTTCTTTGAAAGTACCACAACAGCCCGGCCGGTGAAAAGCCTAAAAATCCCTACCTTTAGGTTTGCAAAATAAGTTTTAAATTATCCTTTATATGGTGGGTCTTCGAAATCTGCTGTTCCTGTTTTTTTGCATCACCGGCATTTTGCTGAATGGAATCCCCATGCTCTCCCAAAATATTCACCAGAATTATTTTTTTGATGATCCGCTGAGTTTCAGAGAAGACCACAACTGGCTTTCTACCCATGAGATGTTGAGAATTTATGAGCTAACCATACAATTCCCGGAAGAAGAAAAAATTATGACCACTGTGACTTTGGACCACAACGGACTGCCTGTTACAGAGCAAATTGCTCAAAGTGATTTTGACTGGGAAAATCGTGAACCGGGAAGCATCACTGAGGAATTTCACCACATTTACGTAATGGACAATTTGTTTCTTCGGCGAAAAACCACACATATTGAGCACACAGGTACAAGGCCGGATTCGCTGGAGACAGGTGAAATTCTGGTTAATTTTTTCAACAGGGAGCAGTACGAATCTTCTGAAGGACTCAAATTGGTTTACGAATTTAAAGGTGAAACCCGGCCGGCATCCATTGAGCTTATTTCGGAGAAAAATACCGGCAAGCGCATTGAATTAGAGTACCTGGATGGATGGCTCTCGAGCGCAGTGGAGTATTCAATGGGAGAAGAGGGCCGCAACCAAAAAATCCGATCGGCAACATATGAGTACGATGACCACAACAGGCCTCACAAAGCTATTCTTCGAATTGATGGGGAGGAAAAAAGGGTTGAAATAACTTATGACCGCATGAATAAACCTTTGAAAATTACCCTTTACTCCAATGGTGAAGTGGTTGAAAAAAGGCTGTATCAATACGAGAAAAGGGAGAGAATTGAAATTCCGGGGCTTGATTGATGGCCGGAAAAACCTCAACGCATAATAGTTACATCTCCACTTCTTTTGACTGTGACAGGTTCCTCGCAAAGGAAAAATTCGATCTCCGCATACCAGGCAAAAACAGCCGGTTGCATATCCTCACCATCAAAAACTCCATTCCAGCCGAATTCTATATTGCTAGTCTCAAACACTTTGTTCCCCCACCGGTCAAAAACCTTCATCTCAAAAGACAGAATCTCCAGGTCAGGTGGAAATTCGGGTTTAAAAATATCGTTGATTCCATCGTCGTTAGGGCTGAAGGCAGTGGGAAAGAACATGGGCAATTCACCAAATTCGAATGGGGACACCTCAAGTCCGACCGTTCCGGTGACTTCTTCACAGACATTGGTCAGTTCAAAAGTGAGATTGCTGTTTTCATTAAAGGTGCGGATAAATTCGCCACTTCCATCAGACCATCTCAAGTCCGCCAGCTCTTCGTATTCAGTGAGATCGACACGCAGTCTTCCATCGGCACAAATGAGGGTATCTGAAAAATCAGTTACCGGGGGTAACTGTGGTATGAAAAAGACATCGATTTCATCTTCATCGGTACAACCCTCATCGGATAGAGCAATCACACTGTAAGTGCCGGATTCAGTTACTACCAGATCGATACCTGTGGCACCAACATTCCAATCATACTCCTCAATAGTGATTCCCTTGAATTCACTGACAGAAAGGGTTACTTCTTCGCCTTCACAGGAAACAGTATCCCCAATAATTTTTATTTCGGGACTTATGGGAAAGGTGATAAAAGCGGAGTCTGAAAATTCGCAATTGTTGATACTGTACTCCACGTAGTACTGTCCCGCCTCATCAACTACTGTTGAAAGAGCGTCAGTAAGTCCCGTACTCCAGCTAATATTCTCTGCACGTGGATCAAGGTTTAACTCCAGAAAAGTCTGATCACAGGCAATGGAGTCCTGAATGAAAACAGAGGGAGAAGAATTGACTATGGTAAAACTGTCCCGGAATATGCAGTTGCTAAGCTCAGCCTCCACTGTGTAAAGACCCGATTCCAGTGCAGCAATACTTTGGGTTGATTGCCCTGTATTCCAGGTAAAATCAGCATTCTCGTTTTCAATTTGAGACCCGAGAATAATTGGCTCCCCATCGCATATTTCAAAGGAATCTACAACACTCTCTGCAGCCTGAATTACCTCAATGGTCAGGGTAGCTGTGTCCGGTTCCAGGCATTGATTGGTTGAAAGTGCAAACAGGGAGACTTCGTAAACTCCGGGTTCTTCATATTGGTGAATTGGCGCTCTGTCAGTACTGGTATTGCCATCACCAAAATCCCATTCAAAATGTATAGTACCGGTACTAAAATTTCGAAAGTCGGCAGTAAAAGGAGCACAACCTTCTGTTCCGCGATCCACATCGGCCCTGGCAATTATTTCGTCCAATTCAAAATCATACTTAATAACTCCCAGGTTACAATTTTGTGAAGGGTTGGTAGGAGAAACGACCCCATCAGTGGTAGGGAAAAAATTGCCACCTCCACATCCGGCGCAAACTGCTTGAAAAATAGTGCCATCCCGGCTAAATCTACTGGTACCTCCATCCACATGTTCAAATCCTATTCCGGAACCGGGTGGAACCGTCCCACCAAAAAAAGTAGCAAATATCAATTCGGAAGCATCTTCTTCAAGTACAAAAAAGTAAAAGTCGTTTCCATCTGTCGTGGTTTGAAATGCATCCGGGGTAACTACGAGACCGGATGTAGTACTTGTTGGAATATTGTTCCGATTTGCAGCACCTCCCCATCCAGAGGTGTAAATTCTATTGCAGTCATCCACCATTAGGGCTGTGGGAGAAATATCAATGGAACCACGTCCGGTTCCAAATACGGTTCTGAACTCCAATTCATTCAGATCACTGTCGAGTCTTTTTATGAATTGTGCGCTGTTGGGATTGCTGTAAACCCCGGGTGTGGGTTGGAGATTACCGGTTGATTGACCCAGTAAGTAAACCCTGTCCTCCAGATCCACTTCTACAAAATAAACCTGATCATAACTGTTCGTGCCGACAAAAGTTCCTGCCAGCAGGTCACTTCCACTGTTGTTTAACATAGTTACAAAACCATTTGCCGGTCCTCCCTGGTAGGTGGGCTTGTAGGCATCACCTCTAACCGGAAAATCAGAACTCCTTGTGCCACCGGCTACCAATACATTGCCCTCACTATTTAATTTTATCGAGTATGCGGCATCAGCTGCACTTCCACCCAAAAAGGTGGACCATCTGAGCTGAGTACAGAAGCGGTTGACGCTGAATACCACACCGGCCATCCCGCCAGACATATCCAACTGAAAAGCATTTGAGGTGACGGGAAAATCAGAGGATCGCGTTACAGAAGCTACATATATATTGTCAAATTCATCCACGACCACCTCGCCCCTGAATTGGTCTCCGTAGTTTCTCAGGAGATTTCTATCAAGATCATTAATCCCATCGTTTCTGCTGCCTCCTAAAAAGGTGGAACCCGTCAGCGAAGTACCGTCTTCGCTCAAAACCGTTACTATGATATCGGTCCCGCTTATCTCAATACTGTTGTTAAATATTCCACCTGTTACTGCGTCTCCTCCCCTGTTTTGGTCCTGGACAGAGTTTGGTGTGGTTGGAAAATTACTGGAACTGGTAGTACCAAGGATAACCAACTCATTTTGAGAATTAACGATGATACTGTGTGGAATTTCACTGAGGTTACCCCCCAGATAAGTGGAATAAATTCGCTCTGATCCATCTTCACTGAATTTGGTGATTCCAATATCCACTACTGCGTTGGCACCCCCTGGACCGGAGTAACTGGACATGAACGCACCCATGGTAGTTGGGTATCCCTCATCAAAGACAATTCCTGCACCAAACAATTCGCCATTCAGACCCGGTGTGGCAGTCATACCCCAGTTATCCGCTGTAGATCCGCTGTAAGAAGAGAAAATCAGGACGGGATCGATAATCAGCTTTGCATTTTTGTCATAAGACTCCGGAAAGGTGAAAGAAACAACGCTGTCTTTTTTGACAAATTCCGATGGCACATAATACTCTGTTCCATCTATAATTTGGAAGGTGTAGGGGTTCTGCTCAAATATGCTGGTAAGTGTTGTTATCATGCGAAGGTTGCTGTACACTTTCTCCAACTTTTCCAGTCCCTTGTAAACCATCTTTATATCTGCGGGATCCGCTCCGGGATGCACCACGAAGTCGTACTTTAGCACCCCGTCCCTGATATACAACTGGTAGTCTATACCATCGTAGAGGTCGGTGTATTCAATTTTCTGATATTGCCTGACTTCCGATGCCCATTTGGAAGGATCATTTCCCCTTATGTAATTAAAGTACTCGGAAGAGGGATGGTATCCAAGATGACCGTGGTCCGTATTTGAGCCGGCAAACTCCACGGCAAAGGCGTGATTTTTTACCTCAAATTCCATGAAATCACAATCCGGATCAAACTTACATTTGGCTCTTTCTGCAAGGTCAGTTGCATCCTGTTGAACCCATAAAAGTCTACCCCTTTCTGCCCAAATCTGATGAGACCCGAAATCTGCCTTGAACAAAACCTGGTCTGGCCACTGACCTTTATTCTCCCGGAAAGCGTGAGGTTCTGTCAAAGGAGGCAAATCCGGTCTGTGCTCAGCACCGGCATAGCTCTCAAAGTCCGGCAGTAGTATCAATACAGCGAAAAGCGAGATGATTATTCGCGGGAAATGTGAATATATTGACAAATTCGGTCGTTTATTCGGATCTATCTGTTTTCAATCTGGTTATTAAGCCTCATGCCTCAGTTTAACAGGTGCAATCCGTGTTCAGTTTCAAAGATTTACATTTCTTTTAGGCTAAACGGGATTTTGAGGTGTAAACGTTTAAGAATACCTGAATTAATAACACTAAGGTAAAATACCGCTTAAACCATTTAAAGAAAATATAGAGGCTATCCATTCGTGAGAATTGTGATGAAAAGTTCTTTGTACAATTACAGAAAAAGTTCACAATCAATGTGAATAGAGCAATAACATTCTAACAGCTCCGGGGAATTCTATCACGAATACCAGGAAAACTCACTAAGGTGTCGTTATTTCCGTTTCACAATGTACTTTAGTTGAATCAAGCCCCCTATTTTTGCAAGATGATTGAAAAACTGGAATCATACAAAGACCGCTTTAAAGTCCTGGAAGAGCGGTTGTCAGACCCGGAAGTGGTAGCCGACCAAAAAGAGTTTACCAAACTCCACAAGGAATACAAGCGCATAACCCCACTCGTGAAAGGATTGGAAAAATGGGAAAAACTCCGGGAGGAATACCATCAGGCGCATGAGCTCCTGGATGAGTCCGATGAAGCCGTAAAAACAATGGCCCGGGACGAAATCAAGGAGCTGCAAGGCCAAATTGATGAGCTGGAAGCGGAATTGAAAGAGCTTTTAGTGCCTCGTGACCCTGAAGATGCCAGCGATGCCATGGTCGAAATAAGAGCGGGCACAGGTGGGGACGAAGCAGCTATTTTTGCCGGGGACCTATTCAAAATGTACACTTCGTTTTTCGACCAACTGGATTGGAAGTACGAGATTATCAACCTCAACGAAAGTGCCCAGGGTGGATACTCCCGCATAGTTCTCGAAGTGAAGGGAACTGATGTGTACGGCATGTTGAAGTACGAATCGGGCACCCACCGCGTACAGCGCGTTCCCAAAACCGAATCTCAGGGCCGCGTCCACACCTCAGCCGCCACAGTAGCGGTACTGCCTCAATTTGAAATGGATGAAATAGACCTCAACAAGGAGGACATCAGGGTGGATACTTTCCGCTCCAGCGGGGCCGGGGGCCAGCACGTCAACAAAACAGAATCCGGGGTGAGAATGACACACATTCCAAGTGGCGTCTCAGTGGTGAGTACCGACAGCAGGTCTCAGTTGAAAAACAGAGAGTTTGCCCTTCAGCGTCTCTATCAAAAAATACTGGAATCGCAGCGGGAAAAGGAGGCTTCATCGAGGGCAGAACAACGGAAATACCTGGTTGGCACCGGAGACAGAAGTGGGAAAATCCGTACCTACAACTTTCCCCAAAATCGCGTGACGGACCACCGCATCAATCTCACGCTTTATAACCTCGATCAGGTAATTGGTGGAAAACTACAGGAAATTATCCAGGCGCTCAAAGTGGCGGACAATGCCAGTAAGCAGGAAGCCTCCTGATGCAGCTCACAAAACCATCGAAACCGGCATGTGTTAGATTCGTGAAATGGTGATGAAAAGATTGCGCTCTTTTTTTCAAAAGCAAGGCGAGAATCAATCGCAACAACGCCTTCAATTAACTTATCAAATACCAACCAAATGAGTCTAAACATGGTACTGGGTGCCTCCCGAAAACCCTCGAGATATAGCAACAAGGCAATGGAAGCCCTTCAGGCCAACGGACATAAGGTCATTGCTGTGGGTAAGAAAACGGGCGAAGCGCACGGAATAAACATTCAAACAGAATGGCCCAAACCCAGTACTGTCGATACACTGACTATTTACCTCAATCCCGCCAACCAAAAACCACTGTACGACAAAATCCTGGAACTAAATCCCCGAAGAATTATATTCAATCCGGGCGCTGAAAACGATTTTCTCCGTGAAAAAGCCGAAAAGGCCGGAATCCTTTGCACGCAGGCATGTACTCTGGTCCTTTTATCCACCGGAAATTATTAAACCTGTGGGACTTTTACAGAAACATTTCAAGACAATCAAAGGATATGGAAAAAAGTGATGGTAAAAACAACATGCTGAGGGATGGTTCGCTGGAAGACAAAGTGATATTGGTTACAGGAGGAGGCACGGGACTGGGTAAATCCATGACCACATCCTTTTTGGAACTTGGGGCTTCCGTTATTATTGCGAGCAGGAAGATAGAAAACCTTCAAAAAACAGCGGATGAACTCAATGAACAATTCCCCGGCAAGATCCTGCCACTTCAATGCGATATAAGAGATTATGAACAGGTGGAAGCGACCGTTGCAAAAGGAGTGAAACACTTTGGAAAAATCAATGTGCTGGTCAACAATGCTGCGGGTAACTTTATCAGCCCCACCGAGCGACTTTCCCACCGGGCTTTTGACACCGTGGTTGACATTGTACTCAAGGGTTCCTACAACAGTACCCTGGCCATTGGAAAATACTGGATTGAAAATGGAATCAAGGGGAATGTGCTGAGCATTACCACCACCTACACTTTTACCGGTTCGGCCTACGTCGTACCCTCGGCCTGCGGTAAGGCCGGTGTTTTGGCACTCACCCAGTCACTGGCAGTGGAATGGGCCAAATACGGGATCAGACTCAACGCCATTGCCCCGGGACCATTCCCCACCAAAGGTGCCTGGACCAGATTGTTCCCCGATGAAATAGCATCCCTGTTTAGTCCGGACAAAAAGGTTCCACTTGGCAGGTTTGGTGAACACCGCGAATTGACAAATCTCGCCTGTTACATGATTTCAGACTACGCTGCCTTTATGACCGGAGAGCAAATCGTACTTGATGGCGGAGAATGGTTGCAGGGAGCCGGCCAGTTTAATTTCCTCAGACAGGTCCCATCTGAAATGTGGGACGAATTAGAGAAAACCGTGCGCAAAGGCAAAAGTGAGTGATTCGTCTGACTATCTGTAGCTAGGTGATTGAAAATGACCTCAATACTTCCACCTGTTGGCCAAAGCTACAAGGCTCAACATAACCGGTACCTCCACCAGCACTCCCACCACCGTTACAAGGGCCGCCGGACTGTGAAGACCAAATAGAGCAATTGCCACTGCCACTGCCAGTTCGAAAAAATTGCTCGTACCTATCATGGCTGCCGGGGAACATACATTGTGAGGTAAATTAATTTTTCTCCCCGCATACCAGGCCAGGAAAAAAATAAAGTAGGACTGTATGATAAGCGGGACTGCTATCAGTAAAATGATGTATGGATTGTTGATGATATTGGGCCCCTGAAAAGCGAACAAAAGCACCAGAGTCAAAAGAAGGGCTGAAATACTTATCGGCCTGAACCTGGGAAGAAACACCTCCTTAAACCACTTTTTCCCATGCCTCCTGATCAAAATCTGGTTGGTAATAAATGCCGCGATCAGCGGTATAACCACAAATACGAATACCGAGGTCACCAGCGTGTCGTATGGCACCGTAATATCCGTTATGCCCAACAACAATCCCGTTAGCGGAACAAAGGCTACGAGTAGGACCAGGTCATTAACGGAAACCTGCACCAAGGTGTAATTGGGGTCCCCATTGGTCAAATAGGACCAGACAAACACCATAGCCGTACAGGGAGCTACACCGAGTAAAATGGCCCCGGCAATATACTCCCCGGCCAATTCCGGCTCTATCCAGGCCGAATAAAGATTTCCAAAGAAAATCCATGCGAAAAAAGCCATGGTAAATGGCTTGATCAACCAATTTACAATAAGGGTCAGGATAATTCCTTTGGGAGCTTTACCCACATCTACTATGCTGGTGAAATCTACCTGAAGCATCATGGGGTAGATCATCAACCAAATCAAAATTGCTATAGGGATATTCACATGATAAACCTCTATATCGGCAAGAAAGCCCATGAAGTCGCTGAAATAGGAACCTGCTAAAATTCCAACTCCTATACAGAGTACTACCCATAGGGTGAGGTTTTTTTCAAAAAAAGGTATTTTCTTGGGTTGGTCCATTGAAGTGATATTTTTTGGTTCTTTGATTTTAAGAAGTGTGTTTTGGTCGCCTGTTTAATAATCTTCAGGCATTTTTTATCGATGAAAACAAATACTTCATTTCAGTGGCGATTAGCCGGCTGCACTCACGGTACTTTTGGAGCTGTATTTCAGTCGCGTCGTAGTCACCGGGGTCTTCATAAGGCAGAGAGAATCGCCTGTCAGCACCCGGTACATGCGGGCAGTTGGAGTCTGCATCCGAGCAAACCATAACAGCTGCAAATCCGGATTCGGGATTGTAGAAATCTCCGTGTTCCTTGGAAAAAAGCACGGAGGGAGGTGCGGAATAACTAAATCTTACGAAGTACAGTGGGTTTTTTCCACCACCATTTGAGTTCAGCCTGAATCCATGCTCTTTCAACACTTCCGAAACTTTGCCGTACAATGCGGTAGCCTCCGTTCCTCCCGAGTAACAATTGACACCGGATAATCCATAATAGGTTGAAATGCACTCCGCCCAGACCTGTGCAAACTGACTTCGCCGCGAATTGTGTGTACAGATAAAGTTGAGGCTCAGTTGCCCACCTTCCCGGAGTTCTGTTACCCCGTAATCAATTACCGGCTGCAACTTTCCCCTGCGTAAATTGGTCAGGCCATTTTCATCGAGACCCTCAATATACTTCCTTATAAGGGGATAAATATCACTGTGCATTCACCTAATTTTTGACTGATTAATTATATCATTGCAATATTACGATAAATCATGGAAATCAGTTGAAGGGTCGATAGAAAAAATATGAAATAACTATTATGATAAGAAAAATTTGGCCGCGTCCTGAAAAGAAGATCCCGACAGAGTCCTATTTTTCCACCCGTATCCTCGCATCAACGGCAACCACCGAATTCTTTCCGGCGATAAAGGGATTGATATCGATTTCAGCTATTTCCGGGGCAACATACACCAGTGAGGATATCCTGAAAATAGATTCGGTAAAGAGATCTTCATTGACACCCGGTTTATTCCGATAGCCTTTTATCAATGGATAGGCTTTAAGTGATTGGACCATTTTTGTGCTCTCCTCTTTACTTATCGGGGCCAGGTTGTAGCTCAGGTCTCTGATTATTTCGACAAAGATACCTCCCAGACCGCAGGCAACCAGGTGACCAAAGGGGTCTTTTTTAACCGCTCCACAAAAGAGCTCCATCCCTTTTTCCATTCGCTGAACAAGACAGGCGCGGGCCCCTTTTATTTTCATCATCCGGTCAAACTCCTTCAATAATTGCTCGCGGGATTGAATATTTAATTTCACACCATCCACCTCTGTCTTATGCACAGGTCCCACTACCTTGACAACCACCGGAAATCCAATTCCTTCGGTAGCTCTTTCAATATCGCCCTTGCTTTTGCATTCCATTTCCGCGACAGTTTGGATGCCTGCAGCTTCCAACAATTCCCTGACCACTGTGGGACCCAGGAAACCATCCGAAGCTCTCCTCATAATGTCCCGTATCCGGGCTACGTCCATTTCGGCCAGAGTCGTTTGTCCAAAAGTGGGTTTGGGGCAGTAGTAGGTATGTGCCAGGGCTTTTCCCAGGGTGACCTCAAAGGAAAAATTGACATTGCCGCTTTGGAGGAATTCCTTTATTTCGCGACCTGCATTAATCAGGGAGGGAAGTACCGGAAAAATGGGTTTTGAGCAGGACTTCATTTTTTGGTCAAGCACATCATACACATCGCCCACTTTAAACAAACCCGGGCTTCCAAAGACGACCACCATGCCATCAATTTCGTCCAATTCTTCGCAAAAGTCAATTATTTTTCCCAACTGATCAGCGGTGCCGGTGGCTAAAAAGTCGATGGGATTGGCGACCGATGAGCCCGGATGCAGGCTTTTCAATAGCTCTTTGGATTGGGATTCCGGAATCGGAGGCACACTCATTCCCTCCGAGGAGAGGGTGTCCGTGAGCATAACAGCAGAACCGCCGGCGTGTGTAATCACTGCCAAATTGGGTCCGAGAAGTTCCTTGTTTTGCCAAACGCAGGCTGCACTAATCAACTCCTCCCTGCCACTGCAATATACGATTCCCGCCTTGCGAAACAGCGACCTGATAACTGTATCGGGGGTTGTGACAGCACCGGTATGCGATGAAGCGGCACGGCCTCCCGCTTCGGAAAAACCCGATTTAATGGCGGCGATCTTAGCGCCCTTTCGCACCAGGGATGATGCGTGTTGCAAAAATTTAAAAGGGTTTCGAATGTCTTCCAGATAGAGTAATTTAACTGCCGGACTCTGACCGTGGACATATTTTTGGTCCATATCCTCCAGTATCTCTTCCACTCCTATCTGAGACGCATTTCCGATTGAATACACATTGGAAAATCGAAGGCCGGAAAACCAGGCAGCTTCCATAATAAAAACTGCAGTTGCTCCTGAACTCGACACCAATTCCACCCCATCCTCATGGTATTCGGGAACCGGGCTGGTAAAAACTCCTTTGTAATGTTTGTTGATGATGCCAATGCAATTGGGACCGATCAAACTGGCATTGTGTTCGTTCACAATTTCGAGTAGTTGCTGTTCCAGTGCTTCCCCCTGTTCACCCGCCTCTCCGAATCCCGCAGAGAAAATAATAAAGGCACGAGTACCTGCTTCGGCCAACTTTTTAACCGCCCTAACGGAGGCCTCAGCGGGAATGGCCAAAATGGCTAGATCCACTTCGGGAAGCTCATCGATCTGCTTTTTCAGCTCTACCCCCTCCAGTTGAATATCTCTGGGATTCAAACCGTACAGTGCACCCTTGTATCCGCCTTCGATCAGGTTTTGAATGACCTTGCCACCGGGCTTGTTGGTTTTGTCGGATGCGCCTATTACGGCAATAGAAGAGGGTTTGATAAGTCCCTTATTAATCATTGCCTGTATGCTTTATTGATGCAGGCAAAAGTAGCAATTAATTCAATAAGGACAAAGAGGTCCGCTTATTGCGAAACTGCAAACTCGAGGGATTTTACAATGTGGTTGAGGCGAATCATATGGTTTCGCTTGTCATCTGCCGGCGCGTAGGCAAATACATCCACGAACAGCAGTTTGTTTTCGGCTTCGTTAAGTACGAGAAAAGATTTAAACGGTCCGCCCATAAAGTCTTCGCGCATGTCCCATATTCCCCGGAGTTCGATGGCAAAATTGCCATTGATGGTCCGTTGAAAATCAAACATGGGAATAAAACGGTCTTCCACCTCCATATAGGTACCTTCTTTTCCGCTGGAGATGTGTTCTCTGGTGATGGAATCTCTCAATTCCCTGAGATACTCAGGAGTGAGTTGACTGCCGTCAGTGTAGTCAAGCTGATGAAACATCATACTCAGACTGGCTTTCCGTCTTTCGTCCCGCAACCATACGAAGTTGTCTTCTTCGACAGCAAGCATCCAATCAGAGGGAATATCAATCTCAGCTCCGAATTTACGGCGGATCAGATTGCTCAATTCGCGATTGGTACCACCTCCATAAACCTCTGCTTGTACAGTAGTCTCATAAAACTGGTCAATACGGGAGTAAACCTGATCAAACGAACGTGATATTCCGGCGGTTAATGCTTGTGCATCCCTTCCGTATAAATAGACCACCATTTGGCCCCTGGCCCATTTATCGCGGATTATTTGGACTCCAAAGTCATCGTTTTCGAGGGTGTTATTAATTCGTTCGCGACCGAGGTCATTGATGGCCATTTGTGTGAGCTGGGAGTATTCGTCCGAGAGATTGACCGCAAAAACAAAGAGTTTCAACTCCCTTCTCACGGGATTTTCCAAAATATCTTCCACGGAAAAAACGCGCAGGTCGAAAATGGGTTCCGGCTGGGGGAGGATCAGATACGCACCCTGGTAGTAAAAACTAAAGGTGTCAGCAAAAGTAGTCTCCCAAATATCCTCATCGACGATGAGATTGAGCTGCTGCACTTTACCTATGGCCGTGGGAAGTGCTCTGAAGCGATCCGTCACCTGGCTATCTCCACAGGACGAAAGCAAGAAAACAACAACCAAAAGGAAACTACTCAAGCGGTACATTGGCAGAAAATTTAATACTCAAATATAGCAATTCCCGGGAAATTGCCGGTTGGTTATTTTGGTGTTATGCCGCATTGATCATCGGCCGGCAAACTACCAATCCGGGAATAGAAGATGTTGGAGGCCGTTTTTTTGGCGTATCGCATTCCCGGTTATCCACCAAAAGGTTGACCAAACCAACCTTTGGAGTTGATTTTCTACTTCATGCGGTTGAATAGAACAATCCGGGAAAATGATACCTGAACTATCTGCAGAATTTCCACAGATTATTAGCCGGCATTAATTTATGGCCCTGAGTAAATAAATTTACCCCAGTGGGAATCAGAGCAACTTATCAATTATTTCATCTTCTGAAATGCCCTCCGCTTCTGCCTTAAAGTTTCGAACAATACGGTGCCTGAGTACATTTTTTGCCACGGCTTTCACATCTTCAATGTCGGGAGCGTACTTTCCATGGATAGCAGCGTGACACTTGGCGCCCAGTACGAGATACTGCGATGCCCTGGGGCCTGCTCCCCACCCAATAAAATCATTGACAATGGGATCTGCTTTTTCCGTATTTGGTCTGGTTTTGCTGACCAATCCCACTGCGTATTCCAGCACATTGTCGGTAATGGGAATTTTTCGAATGAGTTCCTGGAATTCGAGGATCTGACCGGCAGTAAGCACATGCTTGAGCTCAGCCTTCTTTTCACCGGTGGTTGATTTCACCACCTGAAGTTCTTCGCTATAGGAGGGGTAATCCAATGGAATATTGAACATAAACCTATCCAACTGAGCTTCAGGCAAGGGGTAGGTACCCTCCTGCTCAATGGGGTTTTGCGTAGCCAGTACAAAAAATGGTACGGGGAGCTTGAAAAAGCCCCGTCCGGTAGTCACCTGTCTCTCCTGCATAGCCTCGAGCAGAGCAGCCTGGGTTTTGGGTGGAGTTCTGTTTATCTCATCTGCCAGGACAATGTTTGCGAAAAGGGGACCTTTGTTAAACTGGAATTGCCGGTTTTCTCCCAATATCTCCGAACCGGTAATATCCGAAGGCATCAGGTCCGGGGTAAATTGTATTCTCTTAAAGTCCAGGTCCAGTACCTCTGCAATGGTACTCACCAAAAGTGTTTTGGCAAGACCCGGTACTCCCACCAGCAAACTGTGTCCATTAGCGAACAGGGAGATAATCACGCCCTCAACCACAGATTCCTGGCCAATGATGACTTTTCCAATTTCTTTTTTCAGATCGTTGTAGGCCAAAGCCATTGAATCCACAGCCTCTACCTCAGTCTCAAAATTCTTTGTCATACTTTTCTCACTGTCTTTATTAAAAAAAATAACCCTCGCTCCGGAGGGTGAATTTCCCTTTAGCTGTGCAGAGAAATAATGTCTTTTGAATGCTACACAGGAAAGAACGATATTTCAAACGAGCGTTTATATGAATTGTTTTTTAGATGCATTTAAAACTGTGTGAATGCTTCA
>SKLY01000023.1 GCA_007121335.1 Saprospiraceae bacterium
AAGTCAGGAAAAAATTAGTGTGGACGGAATGCCGCAGGGGCTTGTAAAAATGCATATTAACACTGGCTGCCACCTCGGACATGGCAGCTTCATCCACTGCGAGTCTGCCGTGACCCTTTCCACGTGAATTTTCCTGTTCCACGGTTTGGATTCTCCGGCCTGTTGCCTCTGAGAACCACTGCGCCATGGAGACATCATCAGACAGACGCGTCTGTAACTTATCTACAGGTTCTTTTATGATGTACTGCTCTTCAATGGCCACTTCTGCCGGCTGAAGAATACCGATGATAACCACAACGGCTATCAGCCCCAGCATCCCGGCGAGTATTTTCTTTATCATTAATTCTTGTTTGTGTTGGTTTGAAAACGATTTATATGCCGGAGGCGTACCTCCCGGTTTCACAATATTTTCTGCACTTGCAGTTTTTGTTCAACCTATCCCGGAAACAACCCATTTAAATTTACAAACGTGGCAATTTCATCGAGCAATCCCCACTCGTAACCTTTCTGATTATTATCAGACCACAAAAGTAATCAGTTCAATGCAATGATTTGGTCAAAGTCATTTGCTCACCTTTAAAAAAATGAAGGATGGTTTACTTTTGCGGAAAAAATCAAAACCCTGTATGAGGCATATTCTTATCATACTCCTGTTTAACAGCTGCCTGCTCCAGGCGACAGCAGCCATCAGTGCTACCCATCACCCCCTCGACACCCTGGTCTTTTCAGGAGACACCATCTGGGTCGAATCTTACATTATTCCAATGAAACTACATGAAACAGGCAGAGATATTCAGGTACTTTCCAATGAGACCATTTCCGCACTTCCCGCCTCCAGCCCGGATGAGCTCATGCGGTACATTCCCGGTCTGGAAATTCAGGCCAGAGGGCCGGCGGGAGTGCAGTCAGACCTGTCTTTGAGGGGCAGTACTTTTTCGCAGGTGTTGGTTATGGTGGATGGAGTTCGTTGGAACGACCCACTCACCGGTCACTTCAGCGCCAGTCTTCCGGTTTCGGTTGGAGAAATTGACCGAATCGAAGTAATCAAAGGACCTGCTTCCGCCCATTACGGTGCAGATGCCATGGGTGGGGTCATCAATATAATCACCAAAACGGCAACCGGGAGTTATGAAGGGGTCTATTCATTTACCGGAAATCTCTCCGCAGGCAGCAAGGGATATTGGGGAGGCAGGGGAAATTTTCACTTCAAGCCGGGCGAAAATACCACCATTTCCGGGGGACTCGAACACCAAAGCGCAGACGGGCACAAGGCCCTGGATGGATCACCTTACTGGTTTGACATATCATCGACTACTCTGGCCCTGCGTCATCAAACAGATGGCGATTGGCGTATTTTTTACCGATTTGCTGCGGACAGAAGAAATTTTTCAGCCCGCTATTTTTACACAGCCAATCCACTGGATGAAGCAGAGGAGTACACCCGGGCACTTTACAACCACCTTCAACTCACCAGAACCGGCGCGAGGGGTAGAACGACCATTGACATTTCGCACAAGAGAAACAGGGACCGGTTTATTTTCAATCCGGATTTCCCACCGGCAAACGAACACCTCACCACACTAAGCCTTTTTCAGCTCAATCAATGGTTGCCCCTTGGAAGGGGAAGGGATCTCCACTTTGGCACAAGGATGCAATTGAGAACCATTGAGAGCAATGACCGGGGTGATCACAGCGACCACGCCTTTTCCCTTTTTGCAGGATTGCGTCAAAAACTGGGGCAGCGAAGCGATATCCACCTGGCTTTGAGTGCCGACCGCGACCAGAACTTCGGCTTTGAACTAAGCCCTCAGTTGAGCATCGCGCACAATTTTGAACGCATCGAACTCAGGTTGTCCGGAGGTCGAAGTATCAGGGCGGCAGATTATACCGAGCGTTTTATTTCAACCAATCTACCTGGTCCGCTCGCAAGTGGGCGAAATCTGGGCAACCCACAATTGCAGGCTGAGAGAGCATGGCAAATTGAAGGTGGATTTGCCATGGACCTATTCCCCTGGATGGAATTCCATGGCGCACTTTTCCACCGTCAGGGTAAAAATATCATCGATTACGTCCGAACCCCTGCGGAAGAAATTCCAGGACAGGACAATCTCGAAGAGGGTGCCTGGTACTTTTTTAGCCGAAACATCGGCGAGGTAAAAAACACAGGTTTTGAACTGAGGGCGGAAATTCGCGGACCTGCTATCCTGGGTTTGAATAGTTTTCTCGAAGTGGGATACAGTCGAAATAACATTCGGGCCAGCGAGGACATAGAGGCTAAATACATCACCGGTCAGGCCGGACATCTGGTCAATACGAATCTTTTGCTGAGAAACCGGGACTGGACTTTTTCCCTGAATTCGTGGTACAAAAATCGACCTGAAGACCGGTCCCCCGATATTGATGCATTTCTCAATTCCAGCTATTTCGCAGTGAATAGCCGGTTGGGGCGAAAAGTATTGGATGGACGGATTCATTTTTACCTGCAGATCAATAATTTGCTTGACCGCTCCTATTCTGATATCACCGGGGTCAAAATGCCGGGCCGGTGGCTGATGGCAGGAGCCGGATGGAATATCGGGAGTTAAATTATGAGGAAGTGAAGCGCAGCATCCTTAGGTATTTTCCGGGCGGCTACATGATGTCATCTCTTCGTTAATTCCTGCAAAAGCACCCCATCAAAAAGGGAATTGGGGCATTATATTTCTTAATTTTGCCCTTTTCCAGAAAAACATTTAACCAATATGTCTAAAATAATTCTCTGGCTTCCGGCTTTCAGATCGCTGAATGAAATGGTTGACAGGCGTAACAATATGCACGTTGAGCTCGAAAGAGAACCCGCCATCAAGGTGATATTTTTCTCAGGCACCCAAATGGAAAGACAGATGTTCAAGGAACTGGCTGAGGCCTATCTGAAAGGCAGCAAGCAAAGCGGGGAGATATTTGACTCCATTGAAAAACACTACAATCAATTGATTGCCGGAATGAAGGGGAATACCCGTGAGCTTTCCACGGAAGTAACCGATCGGTTGGTCGTGATAAAAAACTTAATTGAAGAGAGGACGGAGGAGAACCTCAAAAAAATCCCGGTGGAAGTCAGGGCTGCACAACTGTTGATTGGCAGCTTTTTGGCCTATCACATTTTGAATATTAAGAGATTTGCATGGGCCGATGCCCGCGACTTGTTTTGGGTAGAGGACGAAAGTTCTACAGACTCCATCACTGAGTCACAACTCGCCGAGCAATTTCGCCAGCACTTCAAAGAGAACAAGAAAATATTTCCCCTCCTTACCCAGGGTGGGTTGATCAGTTCGAAACACGGAGGAACCGTGATAATCGAAAACTTCAGCGAGATCCTGGAAAAAGCCTGCGAACGCACCGGTTGCGACTTGATCTTTCAGTAATAAAGCTCAGTCGGCTGCGGGCTTCCTTCCAACCAAACATACCGATTCCAACGAAATATTAAGGGACGGATTCAGTTCTCTGGGTTCGGTTACGAGGTGCTGTCTCAACTCCTCAAAGCCGGCTCTGCGCACAGTATCCGCCCACTCACCCGGCTCGTATAAGATAAATCCGTGGTTGGTGAAGGGTAGGTTTTTCATAGTGGAGCGGGTTCGAAATCCGCAGGCCAGTTCACCTCCGTTTTTCAACACCCTCTTTATTTCCCGCAGGTGCAATTGTGGATTGTGCCAAAAATAGATCAGATTGTTGCAATAAACACGATCAAAATAGGACTCCGGCCAGGGGATTTTGGAGCTGCAACCTAGTTTTAACTCCAACTTTCCCTCTGTAATCTTTTCAGCATTTTCTGTCTTAGCCAGAGCTATCATCTCAAAGGAGTGATCCAGACCGTGCAGGGATTTGAGGTTACATTCACTTATAACCCGGCTGAGATGCTTCCCACTGCCAAAACCAATTTCCAACCATCGCTCTCCGCCTTCGGATTGCAGCTGTGATAGAGTCAACTCAAGCAACCTGTGGTTGACCTTATTCATGCGATCAGTTATTTTCCTCGCATAAAAGCCGCCGGGTTTTTTAAGTTGCCGGGCCACAAAGGCGGTGTCGGGCTGAAAACCCAGTTTAACTTTGAGATAATTCCACCATTCAGTAAGAGAACTCATCTTTTTTTCTTTAGATACCAAAGACCAACCAAAACAACCAGTCCGAGAACCAGGAGACGTTCAAACCAACCTATACCGGTGCTTACTGCTATCGGATTGCCGGGATTCCCGTAGGATACATAACCCGCCCAATTGTAGGGATGGCTGTAAACCGGATCCCCTGAATCGATTAATTCCAGGGTAGCCTTCCTCAGTGCTGAGGGTATTGAGTTAACAGAAGGTAAGACGTCGTAAAACTCCCTGGTTAGATGGTAAGCAGCCTCGTCATTTACCGGCCAAAGCGTAGTAATCAAAGTGCTTACACCTGCCGATGCAAATGCCCTTTGAAGACTGAGTGCTCCCTCCCCTTGTTGAACCGGCCCATAACCTGTTTGACAACCATTCAGAAAAACCACTTCGGCATTGAGTTGCAAACGTGAAATATCATTTATGGTCAGTAATTGACTTCCATCACTTTCTACCGACTTTGAAAAGGCAAAAAAGGAGTGTTCCGGTAGGCCATCGACAATAAAGGCATGGCCACTGAGGTGCAACCAGGCCGCCGCAGGAGCTTCTGCATAAAAATTATCCAGGGTGGCTGTCGGGCCATCAAAGCTTTCAGCCTCGTAAAAACGCGACAGAAACTCAGACTCTCTTTTATTAAATTCGAGGGGAGAAAGTGAAAGTTCGTCATCTACTCCAAAGACCTGGACTACTTCATTGTGATACTCGGGGGCGAAAACCAGAAAGCCTCCCTGTCGCTCTCTTGTTAATTGCGTTTGCAATTCGAGCGCCTTGAGGGAATAACTGTAGGATATTTCGTATTCCTCCACCAAATAAGCACCCCGGTCGGTCTCCTCCACAGGAATTGAAAGGGCGGCAAACGGAACTGCGGAGATTTCATCCACAGGTATAATTAGCAGCTTGTCTGTGGCGATCTCTTCCATCCCCTTAAAAAAGCGGTTGTAGGTCTTATTATTGACTTCTTCCAACCGGTTCAGGTGTTCAGTGAATTTGGTGGAATTTCCTATGGTGTGTGGAAAAACATCGATCTCATTCCTAAGCTGATTGGCCTCGAATGCCAGGTCATCCGGCAGGCTGTCTCTTATGAAAACCGCCCCCTGGTTACTCAGTCCCAGGGTAAAAAGGATTTTGGTTCCGGGAAAATGGGTTAGCACCGAATAGCCCTCCTCCAACATATCATTCAAAAAACTTTCATCGGGCTGACCGGTCTCAACCAACTCCCTGATATAAAGAGGCTGAGCACTGAACACCTCCGTGAAGAGCACCTCCCGCTCAGAGCGAATGGCAGCCATTTGCTTCCTTAAATCCAGCACCATTGAATCTGCAGTGGTTGAGGTGGAGTCCAACCAGTAGTTCAACTCCAGGTAAAGACTGTCGTAGCTTGCCTTTAGCTCCATATCGCGATTGAAATCAGAAGCAATGGCTTCCTCTTCAGTCATTCTCAGTACGATGTCCTCCAATAAAACCGCGGATCGGGATTGATCTGCTATAAAGAGAGCATTTTGAACATAAGCTGGATCGGGATTCATTTGATACAGTTCGTAAAGTGCATTGATTCCCACCTCAAACAGTCCAATTCGCTCCCGCACCAGACGGTTTTTGGAGTGGGGGATCAAAATGCCTGCAATGAAGTGTCGCAGCAGTCGAATGTTTCTATCCACCATTTCTAAAACTTCCTTCAATTGATCCTCCTTTTCCCCTGAATCTCCCTCCATTACCATGGCAAATTCTGCTCGCAACAAATTCGTTTTAGCACGCAAAACCTCATCAATATCCAGAACTCTGTCCGGTGGAAGATCAGGGCTAAAATCCATAAACTCCAAACACTTGCTAAAAATCCGGACCGCCATTTCGGTATTTCCCATTTCGAGGTATAGATTCCCTCCGAAATTATAAACCCGACAAGGGACCATGGGCATTCTGTGCCGGGTGCCATCGATCAACTCAATGGCATCATTCAGAATAGAAACAGCTTCTGTGGTATCCCCACGCATCATTGCAGCCTGCATCAACAACTGGTGCACATTGACAAAGCTCTCAATATGTGCGCCGTAATCATCCATTAAAGCATAGGCTTCCTCAAGTATTTCCGATGCTTTTTCCGTCTTCCCCATCATCAGGTAAACCCTCCCAAAATCGGCTTTTATTGAACTGAGATAAGTGGGAGAGGCTCCCTCCATTAGATTGGTGTGGTATTCTGCCTTTTCAAAATACGCCACGGCCTCCTCAAAAAGCCCCAGATCGGACTTTACCAATCCGATGTTCCGGTAATTTGCTCTGTGAAATTGGTGATTATCGGGAAAGTGTTTGTGGTCTATGTAAATTGCACGCCGATAGTAATCCACGGCACTCTCAAACAAATGCAATCTCGACAGTGCAACTGCAATATGACCGTAAGAGCTGCTGAGTACCCAATTTACAAAATCCTCATCCTCTACTTTTTCACTCAGCCGAATATTATTCTCAAAAATGGAAATGACCCTGTGATTGTGCCCCAATTCCTCATAAACAATGGCCTTGACACCGTAAAAATCAATCAGCCACTCATAATCCACTACATCTCTCGACTTTACCTCTTTAATCCCGCTATTAATCATATCCAGGGCCTGCTGAAATTGGGAATCATAAAGTTTATCCCAGGCAGTGTGATAGTAATCGTACAATACGGAATCAGCATTCTCACTTTCTGAGAAAGCCGGGTTTGATTGAAAAAAGAGAATAGCGAATAAAATTGCGATGTGGGGCCAGTTCACCAGCCTGGTCAGTATTTTAAAATCGGGAGAACAGGTCATAGCAAGGGGATTGATTGTACAAAAAAATCAACGGTTAACCAAAGATAGTAAATTTTTCCCAATCTGGAAAATATACTCCAATTAAATGGTCCTTTCATCCATTTTTAAAATTATTATCCGGGTATCCAAAGAAGTGGTGCTCAGGCTATGGATTAAAAATAAAGTGATAAAACCCAACTAGCAATAAAAGAGCCTTTATAGAAACTTTGCCGTGAGGCTTTTGCGGCTTCTTTTGATCTTACTGAGCGGCCCCTGGAAAACGATTTCACCGCCATTTCTGCCCCCTCCCGGTCCCATGTCCACGATGTAGTCAGCGTTGTGGATGATGTCCGTTTGGTGTTCGATTACGAGGACGGTGTTGCCCTTGTCCGCAAGTTCGTGCAGTATGTCCAAAAGATTTAAAATGTCTTCGTAGTGCAGGCCTGTAGAGGGTTCATCCAGGATGTACAGGGTGTTTCCCGTAGCTCTTTTAGCCAGCTCTTCGGCCAATTTCACACGCTGTGCCTCTCCCCCGGACAGCGTTGGAGCCGGTTGACCGAGGGTGATGTATCCGAGACCGACTCTTTTTAGCGTATCGATAATCCGGCTTATTTTGGGTATGCTGCTGAAAAACTCGCTGGCTTCATCGATGGTCATATCCAGCACCTCGGAAATATTCTTGCCTTTGTAAATGATCTCCAGTGTCTCGCGATTATAGCGTTGCCCCATGCAGGTTTCGCAATCGATGAGCACATCGGGGAGAAAATTCATCTCCAGGGTTTTCTTTCCGGCTCCGCCACAGGTCTCACACCTTCCCCCTTTTACATTGAATGAAAACCTGCCGGGTTTATATCCCCTTATCATAGCCTCCCGGGTGTCGGAAAAAAGCTGGCGAATGGGGGTAAACACTCCGGTGTAAGTGGCAGGATTAGAGCGGGGAGTCCGCCCGATGGGTGATTGATCGATTTCGATGACCTTGTCCAGGTTGTCAATGCCCTTGATCGACTTATAAGGAAGCGGTTTTTTCAGCGACTTGTGATATTCCTTGCGGAGTATGGTGTAGAGAGTTTCGTTGATAAGGGTGGATTTTCCGCTTCCTGACACTCCGGTCACACAGGTAAAACAGCCCAGTGGCAGGTCCAGGTTGACAGATTTAAGATTGTTTCCGCTCGCACCGCGCAGTTGGAGTTTTTTGCCATTTCCCTCTCTGTTTTTGCTCTTGCCTTTTTGGGGGTCATCCGATTTGAGGTAGGCTGCGGTGAGACTGCCGTTGGTGCTTGCAATTTCGGAGGGGTTGCCGGTCACCATGACCTTGCCACCGTTTTTTCCGGCACCCGGACCGAGATCCACTATAAAATCAGATGCCTGCATGAGCTCCTTGTCGTGCTCCACCACAATGATGGTATTCCCCAGATCTCGCAAATTTTTTAGCGACCTGATAAGTCGCTCATTGTCGCTGGCGTGCAGTCCAATTGAGGGTTCGTCCAAAATGTAGGTAATTCCGGTCAACTGAGAACCGATTTGGGTAGCCAACCTGATGCGCTGGGACTCCCCTCCTGAAAGGGTATTTGCTCTTCGGTTGAGGGTGAGATACCCCAGTCCCACCTCCCGTAAAAACCCAATGCGGTCCTGGATTTCCTTGATTAAATCCCGGGCGATGGTGAGCTGGCGGTCCGCAAGTGCTTCGGGGAGATCATCCACCCACTTTCCCAGTTGCTCCAAATCCATCTCAGCCAGATCAGAAATTCTGGTGTCGGCCAGAAAGAAGTGGAGGGATTCTTTTCTGAGACGGGCGCCATCACACTCAGGGCAGACATCAATGGACATAAAAGATTCTGCCCACTGTCTTATTTTTTCCGAACCGGTATCCTGATGCCATTGGTTGATCATTCCCGCGATTCCCAAAGACCGTATTTGCTTTCCCCACTTCACTTTCCGGCCGGATTTTGACTTTTTTCTTCTCCCCTCCCCGTTGAGCAACAATTCCAGCATTTTTTCCGGGATGTTTTCGATTGGTTTTGAGAGAGAAAAATCGTGTTTTTTAGCGAGGGCGCGCAGTTCCCTGAAGTTGAGATTGTCGCGGTACTCCCCCAGCGGGGCAAAACCGCCCTGACTGATGGATTTTTTCGGATCAGGTATGACTTTTTCAATATCGACGCGGTGTACCTCCCCCAGTCCCTTGCACTCAGGACAGGCGCCGTAGGGTGAGTTAAAGGAAAAGGAGTTGGGCGATGGTTCCTCGTAGGACAGACCAGTTTCCGCATCTACCAGTTCTTTGCTAAAGGGCAGCACATCACCGTCTTTTTTCAGTACAAAAAGGAGGTCTTCTCCCATCTCCATGGCAATTCTCACCGAACTGACCAACCTGTTGTTCCGCTGAGCCGGCACTTTCAGCCGGTCGATCACCACTTCGATATTGTGCGTTTTATACCTGTCTAGTTTCATGCCCACCTTGAGGTCTGTGATCTCTCCGTTTACCCTGACTTTGGTGTATCCCTGTTTTCTGATCTGTTCAAAGAGTTCCCGGTAATGCCCTTTTCGTCCTCGTACAACAGGCGCTAGCAGAGAGATGGCCTCCCCTGAAAAAGTGGAAACGAGCAGGTCCACAATCTGCTCCTCTGAGTATTTCTGCATTACATTGCCCGTTAGATAGGATCTCGCTACCCCAATTCGGGCATAGAGGAGGCGGAGAAAATCATACACTTCGGTCACTGTTCCAACTGTGGATCGCGGATTCCAACCCGTGGTTTTTTGTTCGATCGATATCACGGGGCTCAGACCGTCCACTGACTCGACATCAGGCCGCTCCATACTGCCTATAAACTGTCGGGCATAGGCAGAAAAGGTCTCCATGTAGCGGCGTTGTCCCTCTGCATAAATGGTATCGAAAGCCAGGCTGGACTTTCCACTGCCACTGATTCCGGTAATCACCGTGAGGGCATTGAGAGGAATGCTGACATCGATGTCTCTAAGGTTGTGTTCTCGAGCACCTTTTATAACAATCCGGGGGGCATTTTTTTTCATAAAAATTAAGTGGTAAGCTGATAAATCCTCAGCTATCAATTCATTCAATCCTCAAGGAGGACACGCGATTCGAGTATTTTACAGAGCATTTCCTGAAGCAGAGGGGCTTTCTCCTCCCCCACACTGATCACGTCCTCCACACTGGTTTCTCTGATCGCCTCCGGTGGATAGCACTTGTTTGATACAAGTGAAAACACCAAAACGGGAACTTCCATGTGTTTGGCCACCAGCACTTCCGGCACGGTGGACATTCCCACCAAATCTGCGCCAATGCGGTTTAAAAATATGTATTCGGCAGGAGTTTCCAGATTTGGCCCGGCAAATGCACAATACACACCCAAATGTGCCGTGAATCCAATCGACTCAGCAATTTTCACACAGCGGCGGTTCCAGTCTTCATTGTAAGTGTTCTTCATGTCGGGAAACCTGGGTCCCCACTTGTCAAAGTTTTTGCCCCTCAAAGGGTTGGCGCCCATGAGGTTTATATGATCCCTGATAAAAACCACATCACCCATTTCGTAATCCGGATTGACGCTGCCCGTGACATTTGAAATAATAAATCGCTCACACCCCAATTCCTTTAAAACCCGCACTGGCAGTGTAAGTTCCTGCATGCTATAGCCCTCGTAGTAGTGAAAACGCCCCTGTAAGACCACCAGCTTAAGTCCGTGGTAATTGGCAAAAACCAACTGGCCCTTGTGGCTTTGAACTGTCGAAACCGGAAAGCCCGGTATGTCGCCATAAGGCAATTCCAATTCTACCTCAAACTTATCTACAATTCCACTGAGACCCGTACCCGTAATCAAGCCAATTTGGGGCTTAAAGCCATTCACCTTCTTCTCAATAAACTCAGTCACTCGCCGAACTTCAATGTAATAATCCTCCATTATTGATCTTTTACCATTTCATAAAAAACGCTTCAACCAGTACCATTTTTTCAGGCAGAAACCAAATTCTCCCGGCGTTCAGGAAAAACAGATATCTGACTCCAGATTGGAAACCAGGCTGAAAACACATCCACGGTTTACGAACACATATACCGAGACCTGGTTGAAACAAACTGCAATGATAAAAAATTTATTAAAATTTTGCGTCTGGAAATTTGTCGGGCTATGGATATCGGGGCCAATCATCATCAGCGAAAAAAGAGGATGAGATACATATATAAAATCTCCATTATATATTAATCATTAAACAACTGAATCTTATAAAACCCAATCCATACACATACCAATCGGGCAATTAATTTTCCCGGGCAGGCGTCAGATGGCGCAGCAGTTGATCAGGGGAGGTGGAATACAGTTGATACGGCAAAGGCGGTCATTTATATTTGTTTCACAATCAATTTTTTCCTACCTTTGCGGCGGTATTCAAAGGGGACCGCGTGTTCCCTTTTTTTAGTTAATAAAGTTTGCAGATGCTGACCGAGGAAAAAGTGGTTTCTTTTCTTGAAGAAAAGTTTTCAGAGGAGGGATTTGAGGATTGTTTCCTGGTGGATATGGAGCTGAAGGGCACATCCAGTCTGTCGGTTTTCATAGACTCGGTAAAAGGAGTGAGCTTCGATACCTGTCGTTCCGTGAGCCGGTTTTTGGAATCTGAGATTGAGGAGGGTGGATTGATGGATGCCAAGTACAAACTTGAAGTTTCGTCGCCCGGGGTTGACAGGCCGTTGAAGTTTCTCAAGCAGTATCCCAAACACATGGGCAGAGAGCTGGATGTCAAAACGACTGAGGGAGATGTTCGCGGCAAGTTGGTGGAGGTGGAGGATGCCCAAATTGTTATAGAGGTGAAGCCGGGAGGAAAGAAAAAGGCTCCTGCAGAGCGGAAAGCCATTAATTTTGATTCAATAAAATCGGCCAAAGTGCTGGTATCATTTAAATAGTTATGATAAATCTAATTGAGACCTTTACGGAGTTCAAATCCGACAAAAACATTGACAAGCCCACTGTACAGAGGGTGTTGGAGGACGTATTCAGGACTTTGATCAAGAAAAAATACGGCTCCGATGACAACTTTGATGTCATTGTAAACATCGATAAGGGCGACCTTGAGATGTGGCGGATACGGACCATCGTACCGGACGGGGAGGTGACTGACGAAAACAAGCAAATTTCGGTCAGCGAAGCCCTGTTGATAGATGAAGACTACACCGTGGGTGAGGAGTGCTACGAGCAGATATATCTCGAGGACTTTGGCCGGCGCGCAATTATGGCTGCCCGTCAAACACTTATCTCCCGGATTATGGACCTCGAAAAAGATGAGGTATTTGCGAGGTACAACGACCGGCTTGGGGAAATGGTCGTGGGTGAAGTCCACCAGATTATGAAGAGGCAATTCCTGATTTTGGACGACGCAACCGGCAATGAACTGGTGCTGCCACGTGGCGAAACCATCCGCGGAGATTTTTTCCGCAAAGGAGATGTGGTCAGAGGAGTGATTAAGTCCGTAGAGATGCGGAACAACAATCCCGTGGTTATCATGTCCCGAACCGATGAGCGCTTCCTCGAAAAACTAATGGAGCAGGAAGTCCCGGAGATCGAGGACGGCTTGATCATGATCAGAAAAATAGTCCGCATGCCTGGTGAGCGTGCAAAAGTAGCGGTCGAATCTTACGATGACAGAATTGACCCGGTGGGCGCCTGTGTCGGTATGAAGGGTTCCAGAATTCACGGCATAGTGCGCGAATTGAAGAACGAAAACATCGATATCGTCAATTACACCACCAACCTCCAACTCTACATACAACGCTCGCTCACACCTGCGCGCATCAGCAGCATGGAAATCGACGAGGAGAATAAAAAGGTGGCGGTCTATCTGAAAGCCGACCAGGTTTCTCTGGCAATCGGTAAAGGAGGATCAAACATCAAGCTCGCATCTGCCCTGACCGGCTACGAAATTGATGTGTTCAGAGAAGCGGAAGAATACGAAGTGGAGGAGGATGTGGATTTGGATGAATTCGGAGATGAAATAGAAGACTGGGTATTGGACCAGTTGAAAAATATAGGTTGTGACTCTGCTAAAAGCGTCCTCAAGCTCAGCATTGATGAACTTGTGCGAAGGACCGATTTGGAGGAGGAAACCATAAAAAATGTCCTCAAAGTACTCGAGTCAGAGTTTGAGGAGGGCGAGTGAAGACAATGAGGGGACTTTGGCGGGAGGTCCCCTTTTTATTAATTTTGCATAAAGAAAGCCGCCGAAGGATGAACAAAGGTTCATTTGCAGGTAGGTATTCCGGGTTTTTTGAATTATTTTTTGTGATTTTTTATTGACCTTATAGCAGAAAGTAATGCCGGACCGGCGCACATCCCGGGCCGCGAGTTTGGATGGCGCATTTACGGACCAAATGCAATTCCCCCTGATTTTCAGGCAATGGTTAATTCCACCGGACTTTTCGGGGCGCTTTGGGACATTTTTTAAGGCATGAAATAAGATAGTGACCAGATTAAAATATTGAATGGTAAGAAGGATTATTAAAGTAGCAAGGGAGTTAAACGTCGGTAAGAGTACTATCGTCGATCACCTGAAAAACAAAGGGTTTGAGGTGGAAGACAAGCCGAATGCCAAACTCACGGAAGAGATGTACGAAGAACTCCTCCGCGAGTTTGCCAATTCCATGTCCATAAAGGAAAAGGCTGACAGTCTGAAGATAGGACACCGATCCGGGCAGGACCCGGCCAGGCCCAAAAGCCGAAGACCTGACTTTCCCGCGCCCAAAGAAC
The DNA here is from genome assembly GCA_007121335.1 of Saprospiraceae bacterium. GTDB lineage: Bacteria > Bacteroidota > Bacteroidia > Chitinophagales > Saprospiraceae > PWJY01. Next base: position 13,636 of record SKLY01000023.1, read on the forward strand.
CACCACCGCTTCCCTCGCAGTTGGAAAAAGAGCCTGAACCCCCTGCTGAAGAAAAGGCCGATAAGCCCGAAAAACCTCCTCTGCCTCCGAAACCGGAAACCGCGGAAGAAAAACCGGCAGAAATAGAAGCAAAAACAACGGAGGAGGAACCCCCAGCTGAAAAAGAAGCCGATAAGGATAAACCCGGATTGAAAGTGGTCGGTAAAATCGAACTGGACAAGCCCAAAAAGTCTAAGAAATCCGCAGAGAAAAAGCAGGAAGAGAAAGACAAGGAAGCTGAAAAAGCTCAGGATGCTGAGAAAGCCCAGGAAGCTCCAGCTGACAAAGAAGAGCAACCCAAAGCCACTCCGGAAAAGGAGGAAAAAGAAGACACGAAGAAAAAGTCAAAAGCCAAACCAGAGAAAGAAGAAGCTCCCAGTCCGGCCGCTGCCAGCGGTGAGTCTAAGAAAGAGGATGCCGGAGATAAGGCCACAGATTCCGAAGCAGAAACGGAAACCGGTCACATCGAAAAGGATGTCCCCAAGCTTAAAGGGCTGAAAATTCTCGGCAAGATAGATACCCAAAAATTCGAATCTGACAAGAAAAAGTCCAAAGACAAGGACGACAAAGATAGCGAGGGCAAGAAAAGACGTCGCCGAAGAAAACGCAAAGTCGCAGCCAGAACTCCAGGAGGACGGGATAGAGGAAGGAAAAGAGGTGCAAGAGGCAAAAAAGAGGAGGTCAAGGAGGTTTCTCAAAAGGAAATTGATGAGCAAATCAAGGCTACTCTGGCCAGATTGTCTGGTGGTAAGAAGAGCAAAAGACCTAAGCTGAGAAAGGAAAACAGGGAGCGACTCAGGGAAAAAGAGGAAGTGGAAAGCACAGAGGAAGAAACAAAAAAGCTGCAGGTTACGGAGTTTATTTCCGTATCTGAACTGGCCAGCTTAATGGATGTATCTTCCACCGATGTGATAACCAATTGTATGAACCTCGGTGTGATCGTCTCAATAAATCAGCGATTGGATGCAGAGATTATTGAATTGGTTGCACAGGATTTTGGCTACGAAACCGAATTTATCAGCGCCGAGGAACAAATCGACGAAGAAGTCGAGATAGAGGACGATCCGGCAGAGCTCGAACCACGCGCTCCCATCGTTACGGTAATGGGTCACGTGGACCACGGTAAAACCTCACTCCTCGATTACATCCGATCAACTAAGGTGGCAGCCGGAGAGGCCGGTGGTATTACCCAGCACATTGGAGCTTACGAGGTAAAACTCGGGGATGAGGAGCGCAAAATTACCTTCCTGGATACACCGGGTCACGAGGCATTTACTGCGATGCGTGCACGGGGTGCCAAGGTGACGGACGTGGCTGTAATTATCGTTGCTGCGGATGATAAAATAATGCCGCAGACCAAAGAGGCGATTTCACACGCACAGGCCGCCGGGGTACCCATCGTTTTTGCCATAAACAAAATCGATAAAGCCGGTGCAGACCCTGATAGAATCAAACAGGAACTGGCCAATATGAACCTCCTGATCGAAGAGTGGGGAGGAAATTATCAGTCACAGGATATTTCAGCCATCAAGGGAACCAATGTCGATGAATTGTTGGAAAAAATTCTCCTACAGGCTGACCTTTTAGAATTGCAAGCGAATCCGAGCCGGAGGGCGATTGGTACAGTCCTGGAGGCTTCTTTGGATAAAGGTCGCGGTTATGTGACAAAAATCCTGGTTCAAAACGGAACTCTGAATATGAGTGATCCGGTGGTAGCAGGTGAATTCCAGGGCCGTATCAAGGCGATGTTCAATGAACACGGAAAGCGAATAAAAGTAGCCGGCCCCTCGAAGCCGGTTTTGATCCTCGGTCTCAGTGGTGCTCCACAAGCCGGTGAACAGATTAAGGTAATGCCCTCGGAATCCGAAGCAAAAGAATTGGCTTACAAAAGGGCACAGATCAACAGAGAGCAATCCAACAGAGCGAGCAAACGCATCAGTCTGGATGAAATTGGAAGGCGCCTCGCACTTGGCACCTTTAAGGAACTCAACCTCATTGTCAAAGGTGACGTGGACGGATCCATCGAAGCACTCTCTGATGTACTCATCAAGCTCTCTATTGAAAGCGTTCAGGTAAATGTAATCCACAAGGCAGTGGGTCAGATCATCGAATCGGATGTACTTCTCGCCTCGGCCTCGGACGCCATTATCATTGGCTTCCAGGTAAGACCATCCATGGCGGCGAGAAAGTTGGCTGAAAAAGAGGGTGTTCAAATCCGAACCTACTCCATCATTTACGAGGCGATTGAAGAGATAAAATCCGCAATCCAGGGTATGATGGAACCTGTGCGAGAAGAAAAAATCGTCGGAAATGTCGAAGTTCGAGAGGTTTACAAGATCAGCCGGGTAGGTACAGTTGCCGGTTGCTTTGTGACGGATGGAAAAATTCACAGAAACTCCAACGTCAGAGTTATACGGGAGGGAATTGTGATCTATCCCACCAAAGAGGGCGTGACCGGGGAGATCAGTTCTTTGAAACGGTACAAAGACGATGTCAAAGAGGTCAAATCCGGACTGGAATGCGGTATCACCATCAAGAACTTTAACGACATCAAAGTCGGAGATGTGATCGAAGCCTACGAAGTCGTCGAGGTTAAAGCTGAACTCTGATCCAACTAACCACCCCAGGTTCGCAGACTGAAATGAAGCTGAAGGAGGAATTGGACTATTTCGCAGATCTTTACAACTGCAGGGATTTTATTCCAGAGGATTCCATCTCCGTGCCCCATCGTTTCAATCGCAAACAGGACATTGAGATAAGCGGTTTGATTGCAGCCACACTGGCGTGGGGGCGGCGCAAAACCATTATCAAAAACGCCAATCTCTTTGTGGCGCTCATGGGCGATTCACCCTACGATTTTGCGCTCAATCACCGGGAGAAGGACAGAAAGGCCTTTCTCGACTTCAAACACAGGACGTTCCAGCCCCCGGATGCACTCGCCTTTTTAAACTTTTTCCAAAATTACTACAGAACCCACGACAGTCTCGAGGACCTTTTTGCATCCCCGATTTCAAAAGAGGATACCACCGTGGAAAATTCGCTCATTCATTTTCACCGAAAATTTATGGAGTTGAGTGAAGCAGCCATCCGCACCAGGAAGCACGTCGCCAGCCCGGAGAGGAAGAGCAGCTGTAAGCGCCTCAATATGTTTTTGAGGTGGATGGTCAGGAGAGATGACAAAGGAGTTGACTTCGGCATTTGGAGAAAAATCAGCCCTTCCCTACTCTGCATTCCCTTCGATGTGCATGTGGAGCGCATTGCCCGAAAACTCCAGCTGGTAAGTCGCAAGCAACGAGACTGGAAAACCACCCTTGAACTGACAGCCCGGCTCAGGGAATTTGACCCCAAAGATCCCGCCAAATACGACTTTGCCCTTTTTGGGATGAGCCTGGCAGAAAAAGATATTTTAGGAGGGGGGAAGTAGATTGACGGGGATAAGGATGGTTCGGATGTGCGAATTTAATTCCAGCCTGAGGTAATTCTATTGCCCCCCTCCGGGAAAGTGACCCGGACTCGATTTAGAATTTTGAGACTTGTCACAGAGACCTTGTTCACCATAGGATTGGTGGGTGTAATTGTATGGTGGTTATTTTATGAGACCAGGGCCCACTACTTTGAGTTACTCATGTTACCCACAATTATAGTTGCCGGATACTTACTCATAAAATATGGTTTTGGCCCAAATGCGCATGAGAGAAGGTAGAACGACCTCTTAAATGACGTACTTCACTTCCGATGTTGATATAAATCAATGGCGCTTATCCGTAATAGCGATAAATTTGGGGTAGAAAAAAGGATGTTATGAATATGGACCAAAAAGTGAGCGAGATAATGTCCACCAATGTGCACTCGGTAAAATTGACCGACGACCTGCACAGGGCAATCAGACTTATCAGAAAGCATAAAATACGCCACCTACCCGTGGTAGATGGAAAGCAAATTGCGGGTATAATCAGCAGTACAGACCTGAATAGACTTACATTCGGGGGGATTTTTGACAACCAGGACAGTAGCGATGAGGCCATTCTCGAGATGCTGAGCATACCACAGGTAATGACCAGTAAGCCTCGAATGGTGGATGTCAATAACACAGTGACTGAAGTGGCGGAAATTTTTGTCAAAGAGGGCTTTCACGCCATGCCGGTGGTCGAGAACGATGTACTTGCGGGCATTGTGACCACCACGGATGTCATTAAATTTATGTTGGGAAAGAAGTAAACCCAATATAAAGTCCCTGATGAGTGGAGTTGAGGAGTTTTATCCGGTTGCTTTAGCGGAGAAAAATTTGACCTTGAGGAATATCAGGAGCAAAAAATTTGATGCATGGATGAATAGATTGTTTGTGTATCAAAAAATTACTTTATCTTTGGAGTATGAAAAGGATTGAAGAATAAAACTCTCCTCCAAAGTAACCAGGCTTAATAAATCCAAATTGGATTGAGGCCCAGATACAATAAATTGCGGAGTTGAGTGCTTTAAAAAAGCCCGGCTGGATATCCAACCGGGCTTTACTATTTGTTCACATAACCCTCAAAAAGGGCATTTTGCAGGATATTACATCATGCCTGGCATTCCGCCACCCATTCCTGCACCCGGTGCACCACCGCCATCATTCTCCTCGGGTATGTCGTTAATTACGCATTCCGTAGTGAGTACCATGGAGGCTATTGAGGCTGCATTTTCAATGGCGATACGCGCCACTTTGGTCGGATCGATCACACCGGCTTTGAGTAAGTCTTCGAACTCACCCGTGCGGGCGTTGTAACCGTATCCTCCCTTGCCGTCTCTAATGGCGTTAAATACCACTGAAGCTTCCTGTCCGGCATTGGATGCAATGATTCTGGAGGGCTCTTCCAGCGCTTTTTTGACGATGTTAATACCGATATTTTGATCGGCATTTTCAGCTTCCAGGTTTTCGAGGGCGCTAATGGCGCGGACGAAAGTCACACCTCCACCAACTACGATTCCCTCTTCTACCGCAGCGCGGGTAGCGTGAAGGGCATCATCAACTCTGTCCTTTTTCTCCTTCATCTCCACTTCAGTAGGAGCACCTACGTAAAGAACCGCCACTCCACCTGCGAGCTTAGCCAGTCTTTCCTGCAACTTCTCCTTGTCGTAATCAGAAGTGGTAGAATCAATTTGCTGCTTGATCTGGTTGATTCTGGCTTCGATCATTTGGTTGTCGCCTCTTCCGTTGACGATGGTCGTGTTGTCCTTGTCAACACTGATTTTCTCAGCAGAACCGAGGTGGTCCAGCTCTACATTTTCGAGCTTGTATCCCTTTTCTTCTGAGATTACCGTACCACCTGTAAGGATTGCGATATCCTCGAGCATTGCCTTTCTGCGGTCACCAAAGCCCGGTGCCTTAACGGCCACAACCTTCAACTGAGCTCTGAGTCTGTTAACAACCAAAACACCCAGTGCCTGGCTCTCAATATCTTCGGAAATGATCAAAAGAGGTTTGCCCGCATTCATTACTTTCTCCAAAACCGGAACGATGTCAGTCATATTGGAGATTTTCTTGTCGTGGATCAGGATATATGGATCTTCGTATTCAGAAACCATATTTTCACTGTCCGTCACAAAGTAGGGAGAGAGGTAACCGCGGTCGAACTGCATACCTAGTACTTCGTCCACATAGGTCTCCGTACCCTTTGCCTCTTCAACCGTAATTACACCGTCTTTAGAGACGCGCTTCATCGCATCGGCGATCAACTTACCGATCTCGCTGTCGTTGTTGGCAGAGATTGAAGCCACCTGACGAATCTTCTCAAAATCATCTCCAATAATTTCGCTCTGTTCCTTGATGTTGTCGATGACCACTTTAATGGCCTTGTCGATACCGCGCTTCAGGTCCATGGGATTGGCACCTGCAACTACGTTTTTCATACCGGCACGAACCATAGCCTGAGCTAAAACCGTGGCGGTAGTGGTTCCATCACCGGCGATATCAGCGGTTTTGGAAGCGACTTCCTTAACCATCTGAGCGCCCATGTTTTCGATGGGTTCTTCCAATTCGATTTCTTTGGCCACCGTTACACCGTCCTTGGTGATTTGGGGTGCGCCGAAAGACTTTTCGATTACCACATTCCGACCTTTGGGGCCGAGCGTTACTTTTACGGCGTTGGCAAGCGAGTCGATACCTTTGATCAGTCCGTCTCTTGCATTCGCGTCAAAACTTATTTTTTTTGCCATCTTATTTGCATGTTTTTAATTGGTGAAATAAATAATACTGGTTGAGGTTATCGGAAAGATCAGAGGATAACCAGAATATCGTCCTCTCTCATAATGAGGTAATCCTCGCCCTCAAAATTAATTTCCTGACCGGAGTATTTTCCGTAGAGAACTACATCTCCTTTTTGCACGGTCATGAGGTTTCCATCTTTGCCGGGACCGACGGCCACTACCTCGCCCTTTTGAGGCTTTTCTTTGGCGGTGTCCGGAATGATAATACCACCCTTGGTTTTCTCCTCAGCAGGAGAGGGTTTTACAACTACTCTATCACTGATAGGCTTCATAATTCGATATGATTTTACTTAGGTTAAACAGATAAGATTTTAAACATACATGCGGTAACTATCACAAGCTGTGCCAATGCGGGTATTCTGCCAAAATTGCACCTCTCACTGCCAAAAACTACCATATATATGCTCACACCATTGTCAAAATGACAAAAGGCCCGGCGGTAATGCGCCAGGCCTTTCGTAAACATCGGTTTTGGTAATTTATCTTAAATTGTGGCTCCGGGGCTGACGAAGAAGGTCGCCAAAAAACAGAGGCCAAAAAGAATAATGGCCAATCCCCAGGTTAGTTTCTCCACGAAATCAGTGGATTTGGCAGCACCGAACATTTGGTTGGCACTCTGGCCTCCGAATGTGGAATCCACTCCTCCACCCTTGGGGTTTTGAATCAAAACCACCAAAGTGAGCAGCACACAAATCAGTGCTATTAAAATTGTCAATCCTACCAACATATCATTAAAAATTTAAGTCTTTCTGATTTTGGACGCAAAGTAACTACTTTTTTCCGGATATAACAAACTCAACTTGCGATACATTTCATTGGCTTCTTTAATATGTCCCTGGGAGGCTAGTAATTCCGCAAGTGTTTCGGAGACGATATCGGGCTTGAGCTCAGTATCTCCGCGCTTTTCAGCGTCTTTTATTTGGTCGGTGGTGCCCGCCTCGACCTCTTTATTTCCGTCTGAACTTTTTTCTGAAAAATTTTCCGGCTCACTGCTTTCTTCAGAACTTTTCATGCCGGCCGATTCTTCTTTCTCACCTCCGGGTGTTTTGACACCTCCTTTTGGAGCCCTGAGCCATTTTATAAAATCGGACTTCGGCTCCTCATCCCCGGTCCTATTTTCAAAGTCATCAGCAGCGGGACGCACCATGAATTCAGTCATGTCACTACCCTGCTCCCCGGATCCGCTTTTTTCGGTTGCTGTTTCAGCATGCACTGCGGTTTGAGGTTCAACAATTTCTTCCTGAGCCTCCTTCTTTTCTCCGGCATCGGTTTCCTCCTGAACGTCTTCGAGGGCATCTCCGGCCTCATCAACCGATTCTTCCTCCAACTGCTCTTCTCCTTCAGCTTCTTCGGCTCTTTCCCCATTTGAAATGGAACCTTCAGCCACTTCCCCTGCCTGTGATTCGGTTTTGGCTTCGGGTTCTTCGATCGAGCTTTCCTCTTCTTCCTCTTGCACACCTTTATATACTTCCTCCGGTTCAGATTCGGTATCCTCCGGGCTTTCCTCCAAAACCTCCTCCACTTTATTTCCCGCAGCCTCACCGGGAGCATCGTCCCGGAGCACTGAAGATGGTTCAGGCTCTTCGTCCGGTTCTGAAGGCTGACTTTCACCCTGAATTTCCTCTGTAACCATTGCCGCATTATCGGCGGGCTCGCTTTGGCTGTCTTCCTCTGCCCTGCTGTCAGTTTTGGGGACTGGTGCTTCTTCAGCTTTTTTATCCACTGTTTCTTCAACCGCATCAGAGCCGTGGTCTCTGTCGAACTTAATTTTTTCCACCTGGCTGAAAAAAGCCTGTTGGTCTCCCATAAAGAGGCTTTCAGTGGCGAGTTCGGAATCGGAAATCTCTCCTTTTTCCAATCTCCGCTTTATGAGTTCCCAGCGAATATTGGCAGCGTAGGGGTGGGCTTTCAGCATCTTGCTGAGTTCCTCCTGTGGGATATCCTGAAGTTTATTGTCGCTGAACGTTTTTTTCATTAAAAATTGATTTACCAGTTTGAAAAAGCCCGGTTAAAAATGTCCTCTGTCAGTTGTTCAAAGATACTATTGACCAGGGTATCCTCCACGTCGATCAGGTTTTGATCTGCGGGAAAATCCTCAAAAAAGGAAAAGGTCTCCTCCCATTTGTCGTCTTCGTTCTTGTTGCTGAGATACTCCACCCGAACCCTTATTTGAAGTCGGTTCTGGCCGGAAAATTCACCCGGTTGGGGGTCCATGGCAGTGACATCGTAGGCCGTGATGGTTCCGCTAAACTCGAGATCGGGATCGGTATCGGTCAATGACAGTCGTGTTTCCAACCTGATTTTGTCCCTCAATGCCTCCGCAAAATCCTGACTGAGGGTAATGGGTGCATTGGGAGCACTCAAATCGAAATCGCCCACAAAGAAAGTATTCACGTTGGGGTCAATGCTCACCCCCCGGAAGGAATAGCAATTCAGTGAAGACACCAGTACGAGACCAATGGCCAGACACTTGAATGCAGGTGAATTAACTACCGCCAACAACTGATCACTGACTGATTTCATATTGTTTGATCTTCCTGTAGAGGGTCCTTTCAGAAATGCCGAGTTCCAGCGCTGCATCTTTTCTGCGGCCCCTGTGTTTCTCCAGTGCTTTCCTGATGAGCGCCTTCTCGTTTTCCTCCAGCGACAGGCTCTCTTCCACCTCGTTTTCATCTTCGGAACTCAACTTGTCGCCATTAATAACGATGGAGGGGATATTTTGGTCGTCGGTTGGCGATTTTTTCAGGTAATCTGCAAAAGAAGCATCCCCTGAAGATATTTCCTCCTCCGTGGGGTAATCAACGGGAGGCGCCAATTGCTTCAGTTCTCCCTGATCGGGAAAGCTCAGGTCATTTCGATTGACCAGCTCCATTACGAAGCGCTTGAGTTCCGTGAGATCTTTTTTCATGTCAAAAAGCACCTTGTAGAGCAGTTCGCGCTCTGTGGAACTTCCCTTTTCCGCCTGCTCACTCCGATGTGGTGCGGGCAAGTGGCGCTCTAACAACTCCGGCTTAATCCCAACCAACTCCTCAGCGGTCACCGTTTCAGATTTGGCGAGAACGGAGCTCTGTTCGGCCAGATTTTTCAACTCTCTGATGTTGCCGGGCCAGGCGTAGTTTTCCAACAAAATGGAGGCCTTGTCATCCAGTTTGATGGCCCTGCCCCTGTATTTTTCAGCAAAATCGGTGGTAAATCTCCTGAAGAGCACCAGTATGTCCTCCCGTCTCTCTCGAAGTGGAGGAATTCTAATGGGTACCGTATTGAGGCGATAAAAGAGGTCTTCCCGGAATTTTTTATTGTAAACTCTTTCCTTCAGATCGACATTGGTTGCAGCCACAATACGCACATCCGTTTTCCTGACTTTGGAGGAGCCCACACGAAAGAATTCACCGGACTCGAGAACCCGGAGTAAAAATGCCTGGGTGTCCATGGGCATTTCAGCTATTTCGTCCAGGAAAATGGTCCCTCCGTCCACCGATTCAAAATACCCTTTTCGCTCGCCGGTAGCACTTGTAAAAGCGCCTTTTTCGTGTCCGAAAAGTTCTGAATTGATGGTTCCCTCCGGAATGGCTCCGCAGTTGATAGCTATAAAGTTCTCGTGCTTGCGGATGCTTTGGTCG
>SKLY01000290.1 GCA_007121335.1 Saprospiraceae bacterium
ATGCTTAACCCAAACAGCACCCAGCCGAGGTAAAACCAGGCACTTTTCCCTGAGGTCGTTAAATAATACTTACCAAAGCTCTTTCCGGAGGTGAAGTAATCCCGAACCACCATAAGGACACTTATCCAAAGTACCAAAGCGGATAAAGTAATTATCATCTCCATAAGTATCAGTGTTTAAGAATTCAAGACAAATATAGTAATCAACCCCGAATTGCCAACAATTTTTACAACAAAACAGCCCAACCATCACCAAATTATTGACACTTTTGTCATCTTTTTGCGTACACAGCTGCCGCGAAAAAATAATCGACACCGAATTTTTGTTTAAACTGTCGGGGAATTGTAACTTTGCACCCGTATGAATGGCTTTCAAAAATCACTGATCAAACTACTGATGGGGTTTCTGCTTTTATCGCAGGTCCACCTGTCTATGTATGCCATTCACTGCCTCTGTACCGGGGACATTCACCTCTCGCTAACCGCTGAAAAAGAGTGTGACGCAGATGAGTGTATCCTCCAAAGTGAATCCTGCTGCTCGGATTCCAATCATTGCAGCGCGGAAGACCACAACCAGGATAAAGAAAATTGCCACGCACCGGGTGCAACCATAGATTTTGGTATCGACCTGGATGGCGCCCTGGTTTCCAGCTCTGTTTTTGAGGCGGACAGGGATGTTCAGAATTTCACCCTTCCACTCTACATTCTCTACGGCAGTCTCAAATTACCCACTACCGATTCTTTTCTCAAACAGTCACCGGGACACCCGCCGGAAAAAACCCCCCAGTTTCGCTACATCCTGAACAGCGAAATGCTCTGCTAGAATTCGTATTGTACTTTATTGATTGATATTCAGGCATTTGCCACTGCGCAAAATGCTATTTTTTATCTTAAAAAGTTAAACAATGCGAACAATAATATTCAGTTTTTTAATACTATTTCTGGGCACAGAACTCACTGCCCAGCAGATCACCGGAAAGCTATTTGATGCTAAAGGCGAGCCGCTGATCGGTGCCACCATCCGCTGCAAAGACCACGACCACGGCACATTCAGCAATGAGGACGGATTTTTTGAACTGGAAAGGCATTCACATACCGACAGCCTGGTCATCTCCTATGTGGGATACGAAATCATAACAGTGGGAGTCGATTCCGATGATTTCTACCTCGAGATAATCATGAATGAAGGGGAAAATTTTGAAGTGGTGGAAGTGAGGGCGCGGCTCTCAGATAATCGCGTCAGCACCCTGTCCAATCAAAACATAGAGCACATCAGTTCCTGCGAGCTCAAAAAAGCAGCCTGCTGCAACCTGTCCGAGAGCTTTGAGACCAACGCCTCTATCAATGTGGGCGCGAGTAATTCGCTCATAGGCATGAAGGAAATGGAGATGTTGGGACTGAGAGGGCTGTACACCCAGTTGCAAATCGAAAACCGGCCCGCTTTTGAAGGATTGGCCTACCCCTGGGCGCTGGAATTCATCCCCGGTCCGTGGATCGATGGCATTCAAATTGCCAAAGGCGCTAGTACGGTGCTTTCGGGTACTGAAGGACTCACCGGCAAGATCAATACCGAGTTGATCAAACCCTTCAACCAGCCCACCCTTTTTGTCAACCTGTTCGCTGCAACCACCGGGAGAATGGAAGCCAATGTTCACCTCAACACCAGGCTCAATGAGAACTGGAGTACCGGAATACTCATGCACACCAATCGCATGCAAAACGAAATCGACAAAACGAACAATGGCTTTTTGGACATGCCACTCAAAGAACACTATTCCTTTTTGTACAGGCTCTTTTACGAAAGCGAAAATGTATTCGGTCAGTTCAATTTCTTTTTTCTGGACGATGAGATTAGAGGTGGACAAACCCGTGATATTGGTGAAAACCGCTACCTGATAAATTCCGACCTCAGGAGGTATGAGGTTTTTGGAAAGATGGGGTATGCGGGTTTTGACAATCCCTCCCAATCCCTCGGCTTTATATGGAGTTACACGAGGCACGAAAACGAAAACCACTTTGGTTTGCGCAACCACGCCGGCAACCAGGATCAATGGTACGCCAATGCGCTGTTTAAAACGGATGTATTCAACTCCGCCCACGAGTTTTTCTCAGGGGTATCCTTTCAGCAAGATGAAATCGACGAGTATCTGGACGAAGTGGATTACTCGCGCACCAATCGCAAGGCGGGTATTTTTACGGAGTACAGTTTCAACCCGGCCACTGCAGGGGGAGACCACAGTGCAAGTGGATTTATCGAGAATTTTGGATTGATGGCAGGCCTTCGATTGGACCACCACAATCACTACGACTGGCTGTTCACCCCTACCATGAGTGCCAAGTACAACCTGGATCCACACACGGTTGTCAGAATCAATGCCGGCCGGTCCTATCGCACACCCAATGTCATTACAGACAACCTCGCCATGCTTACCTCCAACCGGAAATTCGTCCTTCAGGAGGAGCCCAATATCGAGGAGGGGTGGAATTTCGGATTTAATTTTGCCATGGACTTCAAATTAGGGGGCAAAGATGCGTCACTATTCTTCGACGCCTACCATTCGTTTTTTGAAAACCAGATCGTGGCAGACCGCGATATAGACGTCAACGAAATCCGGGTGTACAACCTGGATGGGAAGTCCTATGCCAACAGCCTGCTCGCGGCCGGTCAGATTGCATGGACCGACAATCTCTCTTCCAAGGCCGGGGTGAAATTCAACGACGTACACACCACCATGCACGGGAAACTGGACAGGGCTCCAAAAGTGGCCCGGTGGAATGTTTTAAAGGCTGTGGATTGGGAATCCAGCGACAACAACTGGATGGTCAATGCGACCTGGCACTGGTCCAGCCCGGGGCGACTGCCGCATTTGCACGGAGTTCCTCAGGAAGTCATAGACGATTTTTCCGGGGACCCCTCCCCTTTTAGCATCATCAATTTCCAGGTGACCCGGAGATTTGACTGGATAGAGTTTTATGCGGGCGTTGAAAACCTGACCGACAAGACTATGTCCAATCCCATTCTCGCCAGCGAAGATCCCTACGGTCCGTATTTTGACGCATCGCTGTCCTACATGCCGACCATTGGACGAAGGGCGTATATTGGGCTGAGGTATGATCTGCAATGATCATCTTTTTGACACTCAGAATTGAGAATTTTAGCATCATAAAAATTGCAACTAATTCCGGTGGGTTCGATGGTGGCAATTAGGATTGGTGGAAACTTTAGGAATATTGTATTCGCAATGCCGTGCAGATATTGATCAAAAAACCGGATTAATTTTTTGGTGTCTGCATGGCATTGCTGCATTTAAGACATTGAGTGTGATCGGATATTGGTTCCAAAACCACGATTAGGGGTTAGAATATACGCACGGCCGTGCGAATCTACAGATATATTGGTTCCAAAACCTAATCGTCATTATCACCTTTATTCTTTTTCAAATTCAATTCAAATAAATCTAATCTGCGATCCTTCAAAGTGCGAACACTACCGTGGTTGTGGAGTTCATTGAGCAAATTCAGGTCGCAGTCGGCCAGCAGGGTCATTTCCGTATTGGGCGTGGTTTGGGCCTTGATACCATCGGAGGGAAATGCGAAATCGGAGGGCGTAAATACGGCTGATTGGGCGTACTGGATGTCCATGTTACTCACCCGGGGTAAATTACCCACACAACCGGCTATGGCTACATAGCACTCGTTTTCTATTGCTCTGGCCTGGGCGCATCTTCTCACCCGCACATAACCATTTTGAGTATCGGTCAAAAACGGAACGAAAAGCAGCTTCATGCCCTGCTCAGCGAGCAACCTGGGAAGTTCAGGAAACTCGACATCATAGCATATCAGCACCCCGATTTTCCCGCAATCGGAATCAAATGTCTTGAGTATGGTGCCACCCGTCATACCCCAGGAAGAAACTTCATTAGGGGTGATGTGCAACTTGGTGTACCGCTCAGCGCTTCCGTCCCTCCTGCAAAAATAACCGACATTGTAGAGTTTGTTGCCACTCACCAGTGGCATGCTGCCCGTGATGATATTGATGTTGTAGGCGATGGCAAACTCCTGCATTTTATCGCGCAGCGGTTCGGTGTATTGAGCGAGTTCCCGAATTGCGCTTGCCTCAGACATGTGGTTGTAGGGCGCCATAAGAGGCGCGTTGAAAAACTCCGGGAATAGAATAAAGTCGGATTGGTAACCACTGACCGCATCGATAAAAAACTCCACCTGCTCACACAGGGCCTCCATGGAGGGAAATGATCTCATCTGCCACTGCACAAGACCTATCCGCACCACATCCTTTTCCTCATTGACGAGCACAGGTCGCTCCTGGTAGTAAATATTGTTCCACTCCAGCAAGGTGGCAAATTCATGAGACTCCTGGTCATCCGGCATATATCCCTTCAGTATTTTTTTTACGTGAAAGTCATTGGCCAACTGAAAAGACAGGGTCGGATCGTATATCTCCTTCATGCGCACCCGCTCAATATAAGTCCGCGGAGTAATCTTTCCTGCGTATTCTGTGTAACCGGGAATTCGCCCACCGGCGACTATCGACCTCAGGTTGAGGTTTTCACACATTTCCTTTCGCGCATCATAGAGCCTCCGGCCAAGTCGCATGCCCCGAAAATCTGGGTGCACAAACAAATCAATTCCGTAGAGTACATTTCCATTCGGGTCGTGGGTGGCAAAGGTCTCCTTGGCAGTGATCTGCTCGTAGGTGTGATTGTCACCGTATTTTTTGTAGTCCACGATCAGGCTCAGTGCACAACCCGCAATGGTGTCGTTTACCACCACGCAAATCTGACCCTCCGGAAACAACTTCAGCAGCTTCTCTATTTGGCGCTCTTCCCAGTATCCACCCGCCCATCCGGGATAGGCCTCCATCATGGACTCTTTAAGCCCCAGATAATCCTCCAACTGAAGGTTTCTCAATGTGATTTTAGTATCTTCCGACATAACGACTATTTTCTGCAAATATCGACAGAATCTTTCAAACCACTCAATCCCTCCATCCTACGCCCATCCCATCAACCCTCTGAAACGCCAAAATTCACCATAAAATACTTCCCTTCAAAAAAAATGATCCAATATGGAAGGTCACCAACAAAATCGCCTATCAATAATTTTGATTCAGTAAATTCATAAATAGGTGGAGTTACAATGACCTATTGACTAACCGATGCGACTATCTGAATTCCGGAGCAAAACCCGCGGAACAAGCCAAAGAGGCGACCGCCAGGGAGCATCCATACCAACTCACCAAAACACAGACTCACCCCTTCGACTGGGCTCAGGGTAAAGCAATTCACAACTAAATCACCTCACCAACACCAAATCCCCCCGTAGCACACCGTCCTCATTCTGCAAAGTGATCGCATAGCGGCCGGGAGGCAAGTCTCGCGATAGGGATAGCAGGATATCGACTGAACCTGCAGATGTAGTTTCTCGATGAACTTCCCTTCCCAGCATATCTACCACGGTCAGGGTGGCGGGGCTGGTGAGCGGATCGCTGAGCTCCAGGGTAAAATCTCCGGTGCCGGGGTTGGGATAGAGGCGAAAATCAGTCTCGCCCACTATCAACTCCGTGGTAGAGACCAAAGAATCTATCACCACCCACTTACAATAAGTATCCTCTGCAAACTCATTGCTCACCGTAAGACAGACGTAGTACTCGCCGGGACCTGGAAACTCATGTACCCCCGGATGCTGGCCGTCGTAGGTCGTGCCGTCGTCGAAGTCCCAGTGCCACTGCTCCGGTCTGAAATAGGAAATGTCGGTAAAGCGCCGCTCCAGATGCTCAAGGTTCATGCCATTGTACCGATACCAGGCCACCGGCTCGTTGTTGATCCCCAGGGTGTCGCAGGGACTGCCGTCGATGGGACCGATGCGGTAGTTGGCGTTGTTGGGGAAGGCACCTGTATATATTTTTGGGGTTTTAATAAGCTCTTCTGAAATATTTACCTCCTCTGCCGGTAACTCAGGATTGAGAATTTTTATAATGGAATTATCTCCTATCCATTGACCCAACAGCATTTCTCCTCTTGGGGTGATGGCCGGAGAGTAAAAAGACCGCAAAGGGTAATCTTCAAATCTGCTCAGTAGCGTATCCGCCGTGGCGTCCACATCCTCAGCCCAGGTGTCGTACTGGATAAAAAAGTGTCCCCCCAAACTACCATATAAAAACCTTCCCCTTGGACAAAAAGTTAAATGATCGGTTGCATAGCGATTGTTCCAGGTATAAATTTCAAAATTTCGATCGAAATTAAAGGTGCCGCTACACCTGTCGAAGTCGAATATGTGGAAGGTGTGGTCATAGGGCTCATCTTCATATACCTGCCACGGCACAAAATGCTCCCCGGACATAACGACGTACTGATCAGAAGAATAATCGTAAAATGCAATCTGTCCGTGAAAATCCGGGTAGTCCTCTACCCTCATTGAATGGCTCAGCCGCAGACCGTCAGGATCGAGCATAAAGAGATTCCACTTCGCCTCTCCCCATGCCTTGGCAATGATCCACCAATCCCTGCCGTTTGCATGGCGAATGGGAATTAAATTGCCAGTCATTAATTGACCGTCGTAGAGTTTTTGGTTTTTTTCTTCAACCTCTCCCCACCCACCATCTCCGCTCATATTTACAGTGGAGTACAATAAACCATTGGATACATAAAAATCTTCATCTAAATTTCGTGTTATATTAACGTAAATTACCTTGTATCTATCGGTGTGCCCGGGTACTGGCAGGGTTAAGGTCCAATTTGGTATATTAACTGCCCCGGGTGCATTGTAGTGATCTCCAATTAAATCAGCCATGTCAAACACTTTATTTCCATTCTTCATGACAGAATGTCGCCGGTTATACACATCAAATCCGTCGTAATAAAAAAGAAGATTACCCTCCTCATCAGCCATTACGGATCTGCCGGATCCACTGCGAACTTGCTGGGGAAAGTGAAGCCTATTTGTATCAACTGTATAACCATCTTTTGAAAAATCAAGCCAGACTACCCCATCCTGGTATTCCTCTTGATTTCCGGTGTGCCATGCACCTCCAATAAACCAAACAAAATCCTGCATCTGACCAAAGGATTGAAATGGGAGTGAAAGGCTCGCTAAAATCAGTATGTAGTAAAGTGGTTTCATTTCTGTTAGATTTAATACAATGTAGTGCGAGGGTAAGGACACTTCCCTCGCACTACATTGCGGTTAATAATTATCTGTTTATAATAAAACAATCCTGCCCGTGCATGGACATCGAATTCAGTGTGAGAAATACCGGAATAATCATCCAGCTTAGAATTCCTGGGAAGAACTTTATTCTCCCCCCCCCCCCGAACGTCCCAGGCTATTTTGGGGAAATCGGGGAATTTTCGAATAAAATTTTAAATAAAACATATTAAAAAAATTTGATTACAAAATAATTGGCGTCTGAAATTGAATCATCAGGAAAATAAGTGTTTTTAGCAACCCATACTTTCCTTAAACCTTAATCACGGAAGTGTGACATCTCAAGATGACAATTACATTGCTGGCAAAATCCACCTTGCAGATCTTAAGGGCGAAGGCGGATAATTAATCAATTGATTACAATGATACGATGATTTTTTTAAAAAACCAAACTTTTAACACTATTTAATGTTTTATTAATAAATTTTGTCAGCACCCAGAATCCCAATTGTCACACAATGACAATTGCTGTACCCTGTACAGGTGATCACACCTCCACCCAGTACCCTGCATTAATCACCGAAAATCCTTCAAAATTTACAACCCCAAAACTTCGTTTAACACTTGGCTACAAGTCACTTACAGCTTTTGGAGGACACAACTCCAAACTCACAACTTCCGCCTTCTCCGCGTGGAATCCTACACAAGATTTAAAAACCTTCAATTCTCATAATTAACGGAAAATCATTGAATCACTGAATACAGCCTTTTTGTCCTCTGCGTGAAACCACATTCCCAATGGCCAGGCCTGAAAAAAGCGGCCAGGGTGCCACTGAAACGATATGCGCCAGCGAAAACCTCCAAATAAAATAACCCGATAAAATAGATATGATGCAGGAAACCTTGCACTAACGGCGAAAACAGCTATCGGCCATCGACCAATAACCAATAACCCATCAGCAGACTCACCCCTTCGACCAAACCCAGGGCACATCCATTCACCATTTAAAAACCGTTTGTTCTTTTTTCAAACATTATTTTGATGTATTTTAAAACATTTATTACCTTTGCCATCAAACAGGGACATACATGTACTACCGGTGTCACACATATTTCAGTCCCCGCTACGGGACTTTGTCTCCCGGGGAGTTGGCAGACAGGGCGGCTGCTTCGGGTGCGGAGGTGTTGGTG
The DNA here is from genome assembly GCA_007121335.1 of Saprospiraceae bacterium. Taxonomy (GTDB): domain Bacteria; phylum Bacteroidota; class Bacteroidia; order Chitinophagales; family Saprospiraceae; genus PWJY01. Next base: position 8,355 of record SKLY01000290.1, read on the forward strand.
CTTTCCGATACGGCCTGCTCCGGTTTGTACCGGTTTATCGGAGCCTGTGAAGAGCGCGGCTTAAAGCCTTTGGGTGGCCTGGATTTCAGGCGGGGTACAGCGCACTGTTTCACCGGTATTGCCCGGAGTGGTCGGGGTTATGAGAATTTGTGCGAATACGCGACGAATCTGTCTTTGAGCGCAAAGCAATGCCCCATTCGCGCTCCGGAACTCAGCGAGGTCATTTTTGTTTACAATCGCCCCCTCCACCAGTCCCTCCGACCGGATGAATTCGTATCCCTTCCGGTAGTTGGCCGGGGCCGCGACAAACACTACAAAAACATCCCGCCCGACAGACTTATCGCCCTGCCGTTTTTCACTTTTGGCGATGAAAAGGGCTACCAACTCCACCGTTTGCTCCGCTGTATTGATCTGAACATAGTGGGCGGGAAACTCTCTGTCGCAGACCAGGCAGCCGGAGAAGACCGCATACTGTCCCCCGATGTATGGCGACAATTCTCGGCCCAATTTCCCGGAGTAATGCAAAACACTGCGCGCTTACTGGACTCCTGCACCATGGAGCTGCAGACCGGCAAAAAAGTAAACCGGCAGACCTTTACGGGCAGCCACGGCGATGACCGGCAACTGTTGTTCAAGCTTTGTCGCGAGGGGCTGAAACTCCGCTACGGGCCGGACAACCACCGGGCGCAGGAAAGGTTGGAAAAAGAGCTCGCAGTCATTGACAAGCTCGGGTACTCCGCCTATTTCCTCATCACCTGGGACATCGTGCGCTACGGAAAAGCCTCCGGTTTTTTTCACGTGGGCCGTGGCAGCGGGGCCAATTCCATTGCAGCATACTGTCTTTACATCACCGATGTAGATCCCCTGGAGCTGGATTTGTATTTCGAGCGCTTCATCAATCCTCATCGCTCTTCCCCACCGGATTTTGATATTGACTTCTCGTGGGACGAGCGCGACCAGGTGACGGATTATGTATTCAAGCGCTACGGCCACAAGCACACCGCACTTCTCGCCACTTACAACACCTTCGGGTATCGCTCTGTGGTCAGGGAGTTGGGCAAGGTCTTCGGCCTGCCACCTGCGGATATTGACCTCATCGCAGAACAGCCGCAAGCCACCGACCGTCATCACGACTACGGGCGCTACATTCTCAAGTACGCCCGGATGATGGATGGCATGCCCAACTACCTGTCTATTCACGCCGGCGGCATACTGATCACAGAGCGACCCGTTTTTTGCCACAGCGCCCTGAAAATGATGCCCAAGGGCTTTCCCATTGTGCACTTTGACATGCACGACGCAGAGGACATGGGTTTTCACAAATACGACGTTCTCAGCCAGCGGGGCCTCGGACACATCAAGGATGCCGTACACATCATCCGGCAAAACCACCAGACAGAGGTGGACATACGGAATGTGGAAAAAATCAAAAGGGACCGCGCTGTCAAAGACCAACTGCGGTCGGGCAATTGCCTCGGTTGCTTCTACATCGAATCCCCCGCAATGAGGGGGCTTTTGAAAAAATTGCGCTGCGACAACTACGTCCACCTGGTCGCAGCCAGCTCCATTATCAGGCCGGGCGTAGCCAAATCGGGCATGATGCGCGAATACATCAAGCGGTTCCACCGGCCCGAATTGGTCGAGTACCTCCACCCCACATTTGAGGAGCAACTGTCGGAGACCTTCGGCATTATGGTCTATCAGGAGGATGTGATGAAAATAGTGCACCACTTCGCCGGACTCGATCTGGATGAATCGGATGTACTGAGGCGCATAATGACGGGGAAGAAAAAATCGGGCGACACCTTTGAGAGGCTGCGGGCAAAATACTTCCGCAATTGCAAAAAGCGGGGCTACAGCGAGTCCCTGACCAGCGAAGTGTGGAGAATGATCGAGAGCTTCAGCGGATACTCCTTTTGCAAGGCCCACTCAGCCAGCTTTGCCGTGGAATCCTTCCAGTCGCTTTATCTCAAAGCTTATTATCCGCTGGAATTTGCCGTCGCAGTCATCAACAACTTCGGTGGATTCTACAGCACGGAGTTCTATGTGCACGAGGCCAGGATGAACGGGGCCCGGATCGAAGCCCCCTGCGTTAATCACAGCCACTACCTGACCTCAATCCGCGACAGAGTCATTCACCTGGGCTTTATTCACCTCAAAAATCTGGAGCGGGACCTCGCCCGGCAAATTGTCCGCGAACGCAGGCAAAACGGACTCTTTTCCAGCCTGGAAAATTTCATGCTGCGACTGAATCCCCCGAAAGAACAAGTCCAAATCCTCATCCGTATCGGCGCCTTCCGGTTTACGAGCACCGGAAAGTACGAACTCATGTGGGAGCGCTGCGGATGGAACCACCGCTTGCTTCGAGACCCCGGCCAGCAGATACTGTTCCCGGTTTACGAATTCGATCAAAGCCAACTCCCCTGCCTGACGGAAAGCCGGCTGGAACAAGCATACGACGAACTCGAATTGCTGGGATTCCCCCTCTGCTCCCCCTTTGAACTCATCGAAAACCCTCCGTCAAACTGCATCGGGGCAGAGCAAATGGGCGACAAAACCGGCAAAAATGTGCGCATGTGCGGATACCTGGTCACCTACAAGCCGGTGCGCACAGTCAACAAAAAACGTATGGCCTTTGTCACCTGGATCGACCGGAACGGACACTTTTTCGACAGTGTGCACTTCCCCCCTGTCTGGGAAAAATACCCGCTCCGGGGCAAGGGCTGCTACCTGCTGAAAGGGAAAGTCACCGACGACTTCGGCCTGTCTTCACTGGAGCTGAGCCACCTGGAAAAACTCCCCTACTTTCCCGACCCGCGATACCGGTGATTGGTTAGTTGTGAATTGGTGAGTCTGTGAGTTTTGAGTTGTTTTACATAGCGTAAGTCCGATGTAGCCGGCAGTTTTTCTGATTGCAGGGATTGTTGATTTTGCGGCTATTCTCTGGAAAAAGATTCCTTTGCGCATTCTCCGTGATCTCTGCGGCTCTGCGGTGAACCGTAACCCAGTTGCGAATTGGTGAGTCTGCTGGCTCAGTTTTGAATTGGTGAGTCTGTGAGTTGGTGAGTTGTTTGCGAGGCCGCGACCTCGATGTAGCCGGCAGGGTATCCATGCGCAGGGATTGTAGATTTTTGAGAATTTTTTAGCGCATACAGCCTTGAAGTAGCCCCTTTGCGCCTCCCTTTGCAGCTTCGCCCCCAATGCTTTGGGGGTGAAACCGATATCCTACATAACGACTCATCCAAAATAATAGCCATTACCGAAACCTCAGAAATCTCGCCACCCCCCCAATTCGTAATTCGTAATTCGTAATTAAATAACATACAAGGCATTGCGTCCCTACACGAAAATTTATTCAAACCCTATCCGCTTGCCCCCCAAAGCATTGGGGGGGCAGGCAACCCTTTGGCGGGATATTTCGGATCTTTGTACTTTCAATACTTTCTACTTTCAACTGAACCCTTTGCGCCTTACTTAGCGGCTTCGTGGCTTAGCGTGAAACCAAAATCCTACACACCGAATCTCCCAAAAATCACTACTCTTACGGGAACTCCCGAATTCTCGCCCAAAATCATTGTCAATTATCCATTGTCAATTGAATTCATCGGCAAAAAGTACGCACTTTTGAATGCCGGGCTTATCTTTGAGGTGTGGAAAACTCAGAAAGCGGGCCGTGCGACGCAGCAAGTCGATGCAATTATTCGCATAGCAGCATTGAATGAGGGCGAAAAACAGCGGGCGCGAGCGGGTGTTATTTTAGAGTGCCTGTCCGGGCCGGGACGAAAACACAAACCAGAGAATGGAGTCTGAAGTACTCATAAAAGGAGCAGTAATAACAGACATCGAAGGCCCCCACAACGGCCGCAAATCCGATGTACTGATAGAAAACGGGCGGATAAAGACCATCGCGCCCGCCATTGAGGCAAAAAATGCCACCGTGGTGGAGCGCGAAAATCTCCATATTTCACCCGGCTGGCTCGACATCGGACCACAGACCGGAGAACCCGGGCTGGAACACCGGGAAACCCTGGAGACCCTGGCCAATGCCGCTGTTGCCGGTGGATTCACTTCACTGGTCGTCGCTCCCAATACCGAGCCCGCAATCCAGAGAAGAGCTGACATTGACTCCATGTTGAAAAAATCCGTCTCCCTGCCTGTGCGCATTCATCCGATGGGTGCGGTCACCAGAGATTGCAGCGGGAGTGAGCTCACTGAATTTATCGATATGGCTCAATCAGGGGCTGCAGCCTTTTCCAATGGAAGGGAAACCATTACAGACGCAGGCCTCATCGGAAGGGCTTTCCTGTACGCATCCTCGGTGAATAAACCGGTTGTAAACAGGCCACTTAACAGGGCGGTAAATCCCTTTGGACAAATGCACGAGGGAGAGATAAGCGTCCGGCTGGGGCTGGAGGGATTGCCGGGAGAAGCCGAAACCATCTCGCTTTTTCAGGACATTTCAATGTTGAGGTATTCAGGAGGGGCCCTGATATCACTCGGAGTAACCAGTGCGGAATCGGTGAAATTACTGACCGGTACGCCAGAGGGCTTTTTTGCCGCCACTCCTGCTATGAATCTGCTCTATGCAGACAGCGAACTCAGCGAATTTGACACCTCCTTTAAGGTGCTGCCTCCACTTCGCAGTGAAAGTGACCGTCAGGCGCTGATTAAAGCCGTGAAGGAGGGGCACATCCAAATTGTATTCAGCAACCACGACCCCATGGAAGAGGAGGTGAAAAAAGTGGAATTCGGATTGGCTGAATTTGGGGCATCTACCATAGAAACGGCCTTCCCAATGGCCTGGACAGCGCTTCGAAATGACATGAAGGTGGAGGAGGTGGTCGCCCTGTTCTGTCACAATCCCAGGAAAGCCATGGGACTCGACATACCGACAATAGAAGAGGGAAAAACAGCAGAAATTACCCTTTTTGACCCTGTCGCTAGCAAATTACGTAAAACAGAGACAATACGGTCTAAGTCCAAATCGGTACCCGCAATGGGAAAGTCCCTTGATGGCTCCATTTACGGAACAATTATCGAAGGAAATATTCATTTAATCGAATAAACCGAATTTTATACGCCGGAAAGTGTTACTTTGCACCATTTAACATGACAAAATAAGCTAATTATGGAAAATCAACCAGAAGAGTATCAGCCAATGGAGAATGAGCCAATTGAGAATCAACCAGCCCCGCTTTTTGGGACCGCATTGAGATACGGACTCGGAGCTGCTTTGATTATGATAGTCTTGCAAACACTGTTCAACCTGTTGGGAACACAAGGTAGCTTCTTGTTGGGAGTTGGTCAATTTTTTGCCTTTCTGGCACTGGTGGTCGGTATTTCTATTTTCACCATCAGGAATTACCGGGACAACGAACTCATGGGGTTGATAAGCTTTGGACAGGGATTCAAGCTCAGCTTTATCACCCTTTTGACGGCGGGAGTCATACTCGCATTTTACTCCACACTGTACGTCACAATGATCGACTCCGCAGCGATTGACGCACAAATTGAGGAGGCCATAATGGACCTGGAAGATGCCGGAATGGGTGACAGTGAGAGGGACCTCGCGATAAGGATGATAAACTTTTTCCGCTCGCCCATCGTAATCTTTCTGTCTTCGCTTGTTCAATATGCCATAGGTTCGGCCATCGTTTCACTTATTGGCGCTTTGGTTATGAAAAAAGAGGGACCACAGGGAGGATTCAATGCTTGATGACAGCAAAAAAACAGGCCTGACACTGGGACTTTTCACTGCTTTTTACTTTCTGCTGGTGTGGCAGATGGACAGTAAATTGCTCTGGAATCCGTGGATTATTAATTTTACCTGGATTCCCTATTTTGTCCTCGTTTTCCTGGGGGTAAAAAACTACGTAGAGAGAAAACCGGAGGCGGAATTCAGAGATTTGGTCAGGGAGGGATTTTTGGTTTATTTCATTGCCCAAATAGTGTACTACATCTTTTACTACCTGCTGTTTTTTCAAATAGACCCAGGTCTGCTTGAGTTACAGGCGGAAATTGAGTTGCAAATGCTGGAGGAAACCAGGGGCATACTCGGAGATGAAAGAGCCGATGAAATGCGCCGCAGTCTGGAGGAAGGAGAAGCCGGTGTAAGTCCGGGCAGTTTATTTAGACAATTTGTGCCATCTTTGCTGCCGGGCTTTGCCATTGCGGCACTTTTTGCCCTCTTTGTAAAAAAAGGAGAATTTTGATATGGACCTGAGTATTGTGATACCGCTTTTTAATGAAGAGGAATCCCTGCCTGAACTTATGCGGTGGATAGATGAAGTGGTGTCCAAAATGGATGTGGAATGGGAAGTAATCATGGTGGATGACGGCAGTACCGACTCCTCCTGGAAGGTCATCCTGGGCCTTATCAAAAAATACCCGGTCCTAAAAGCCATCCGTTTCAGGACCAATTACGGCAAATCGGCGGGTCTCCAAAAATGTTTTGAACGGGCTGAGGGCGAGGTGGTTATCACCATGGATGCCGACCTTCAGGATAGTCCCGAGGAAATACCCGAACTGTACCGCATGATTTTGGAAGAGGATTACGATCTGGTGTCTGGTTGGAAGAAAAAGCGGTACGATCCCATCACCAAAACCATTCCCACCAAGCTGTTTAACTGGACGACCCGCATTATTTCAGGGGTCAGGCTCAACGACATCAATTGCGGACTCAAAGCCTATCAGAAAGACGTGGTCAAAAACGTGGAAGTGTACGGCGAGATGCACCGGTATATTCCGGTTATTGCAAAATGGGCGGGATTTGGACGAATCGGAGAAAAGGTGGTGCAACACCAACCCCGTAAATACGGCAAGACCAAATTCGGTCCGGAGCGCTTTGTCAATGGATTTTTGGACCTGATGTCCATTACTCTGGTGGGGAAGTTTGGCAAAAAACCCATGCACTTTTTCGGCACCCTGGGAATCGTTTTCTTTGTCACGGGATTCTTTATTCTAGCCTACCTCTCCTTCCTGAAATTCGTCTATGGCATGACCGATATGACTCACCGGCCCCTGTTTCACTTTGGTCTGTTGTTCTTCATATTCGGTGCTCAGCTTTTCCTCACCGGATTCCTCGCAGAGATGGTCTCCCGGGTTTCACCGAGGCGAAATATTTATTCCATCAAAGAAGAAGTCAATTTTGAAGATGAAGCCTAAAACAGCAGCTGCTGAAACCATACAAGCAAGGCTGGATGAAGCCAATTCCCTGATTGAAAAATTGCATGCCGATGAAGGTTTTCAAAAGGAAATTGAGCGAATAGCAGAAAAAATAACGGGCAGTTTTAAGTCCGGCGGAAAGTTGCTGATCTGTGGAAATGGAGGCAGCTCAACGGATGCAGAACACCTGGCCGCAGAATTCTCCGGCAGGTTTCTATTCGACCGCCCGCCCCTGAATGCCGAAGCCCTCCACGTCAATGCAGGACAACTGACAGCCATTGCCAATGACCTCTCTTTTGACAAGGTCTTCAGCAGGCTGGTTCGCGCTAAGGCACAGCCCGGAGACCTCCTCATTGCAATGACCACTTCGGGCAATTCCTCGAATGTGATCAATGCCCTCAAAGAGGCCCGGGAACACAAAATGACGACGGTGCTATTCACCGGACAAACCGGAGGCGACGCATTTGAGCTCTCGGATTTCGCCATTCGGATACCCTCAGATAACACAGCCAGAATCCAGGAGATGCACCTGCTGGCCGGTCATATTATCTGCGAAATTGTCGAATCAAATTTGTTTTAAGTGAGCGAAAAACTCCCATCGCCCAATGCCGCGCTCTTCCTCGACCGGGACGGTGTGATCAATGTGCGAAAACAAAACGGGTACATCACCTCACCGGATGAATTCACCTTTCTGCCGGAGGCCGAGAATGCAATCTCCAGGCTCAACAAATTTTTTAGCAAAACCCTGGTAATCACCAACCAGCAGGGAATCGGAAAGGGGCTGATGACCGAATCAGACCTGGAAAAAATCCACAAAAAGATGAAGGCACTCATCGAATCGAAAGGTGGGCATATCGACAAAATATACCACGCCCCGCAGCTGGAAAGTGAGAACAGCATTATGAGAAAACCGCGCCCCGGAATGATCAACCGGGCACTGGAGGACTTCCCGGAAATTTCGTTGCGGGAGAGTTGGTTGGTTGGGGACACTGCAGCCGACCTCGAATTGGCACAAAATATGGGGATTTCATCCGTATTTCTTCTCAGTCCGGCGGAGGCAAATAGCAGCTGGGAGGAATTCGAGCCGGCTTTGGTGATGGGGTCGTTGGGGGATTTTGCGGATGTTGTTTGCGAAAGCGGGAGTACCAGTTTTTAGTTGTGAGTTTTATTTCCAATCGCTTCGGTTTCTCAGGAGCTTCAACAATGTCACCCCTACGGAATTTGTGGATTACTTGGCTGGGTTGGTTCCCGGAGTTGGTTAATTTTCAAGAGCTCTTCTGCATCGCCACATTATTGTTGCACCCCTTCAGGGTGCTGTTCTAGGGGGACGCGAGCGATGGGCGATGCCCATCGTTTTGATGTATGACCCCGTTGGGGTCTTTTGTGAGGGATAAATAATAACTTAGGACATCGAAAATTCATCAGGGAGGCTCAATGGGTAAAACCTTCTGGTCATTAATGTCTAATCAAACGCCCTGAAAGGGCAAAACAATAAAACGTCGGTCTTGCCCCAAAGTGGGGCATCGCCAGGCGTCCAGAGTAATGCATTATTCACCCTGAAGGGGTGAGACAAAAATTAAAGGGGTGGATTGAAACCCAGTAAACCAGTCTTTGTCGCATTCCCCATCGTTAAAAAAATCCAACCCTCATTTCATTCCGGCATGGCAGCCAGTCCTTCAATATCGAGGACGATCACTTTTCCGCCATTGACTTCGATGAGGCCCTCTTCCTTAAAATCGGAGAGCGTTCTGGTGACGGTTTCTTTGGCTGTACCGCAGAGGGCCCCGAGATCGGCACGGTTTATTTCCAGGGGATTTTCTCGGCTCGCCAGTTCGTGATTGACGAGTTCTTCCAACATAAGGCTGACCTTCTTTCTCACTGAAAAATGAGCCATGGCCAGGAGTTTGCGCTCCAGGGCTGTTTTCTGCCGGTGTACGATTTCCCTGATGGCGAGTCCGGCAAAGGGTTCTTTTTGAATGCATTCACTGAAATCATCCGAGGGCAGGATCGACACCCTGCAATTGGTGATGGTGGTGCAATTGGTGCTATAGCTACTCTCCTGGTAGGCTTCCCATATACCCGGCATTTGCCCCCGGGTACTCAGTCGAAGAATAATCTCGCGACCGAAATCAGTCACCAGGGTCTCCTTGGCAATACCCTCCTTGATTAGAAACACGTTGCGTGGACGGTCATTCTCACTGTAGAGGTCAAACAGAGCGGGATATTCGCGCTCCGGGGCATCTTCAAAAAACCCGGTGAGCAAACTGTTTGCGCGCTGGAGGTTTTTCAACCTGCTCTCACTCAGGTTGCCGGAAATTAGGTCTCCGGCCTTTTTCAATCGCATTTCGACCACCGAGAGCAGTTCATCCTTTTGAAAGGGCTTTGTGATGTAGTCGTCGGCCCCGAGATTCATTCCCTTCCTCATATCCACCAATTCGGTTTTGGCAGTGAGAAAAATAAAGGGGATGTTTTTCAATTTGCTGTCACGCGATACGATTTGCAGAATTCCAAAACCGTCCAATACGGGCAACATGATGTCGCAGAGTATAAGATCCGGATTGGAGTTTTTGGCTAGATTTACCCCCTCCTTTCCGTCAGCGGCCTGTTCCACTTCATATCCCGAGAGTTCGAGTATTTCTGCCAGGTTCTCTCGCACTTCGAGATTGTCTTCAATGATCAAAATTTTTGCCATACTTAGGTCTATTGACTATTTAAAGGAATGGACACCGTAAATTCAGTTCCCTCCCCCGGTTTGCTTTTAAAAGAAATATTTCCATTCAGCATCTCCAGGTACTTTTTTACGATACTCAGGCCCAGCCCGGTTCCCTGGATGTTTTCCGCGTTTTTTGCCCTGAAAAAACGGGTAAATAAGTGCCTCTGTTCTTCTTCGGGAATGCCGATACCGTTATCGCTAACCTTAATCACCACAAAATCTCCATCCCGGGAGGCTCTGCATTCCACATCCTCATCGGAGTACTTCAATGCATTGTTGACGAGATTGATGAGGATATTGGCCACGATTTTTTTATCGGAAACCAGTACAATGGGGCCATCTTCTTCCCGGAAAATGACCTTTTGGCCCGATTTGGGGAAGTAGCGCAATTCCTCCTCCACCGTTTCAAAAACATCACTAATCCCAAACTCACCGGAATTAGCCTGAAACTTTCCCTCTTCTATCTTACTGAGTGACAGAAAATCGTTGAGGATGTTGGTGAGCATTTTGACTGAGGACTTAATTCGGTTGATGTGCTTCTCCCGCTTTTCCTTTTGGTCTTCCCGCTCGTACATTTCGATGAGATCTGCAGAGGAGAGAATGGACGATAGCGGCGTGCGGAACTCGTGAGAGGCCGTTGATACAAAGCGGGTTTTCAATTCATTCAGATCCTTTTCACGGGAAAGTGCCCTCTGGAGTTCCAATTCCCGTTCGGTGAGTTTGTTGTTCATGGATTGAAGAGCACTGACCGTTTGCCTCAGCTTTTCGGTTTTCTCCCGCACCCTGTTTTCCAATTCCTCATTGATTGACAGCAGTTCACTTTCCACCTGCACCTTCCTGGTCACATCGTGCAGAATCCAAACTTCACCACGCTCATCGGCGAAGGCAGCAAAATCCACCCAGCGGGCTTCTCCGCCTTTGGTCGTAATTTTGTAGGTCCGAACCAGTCTGAAATTCCGTCTTTTGTCCTGGAGGTACATTTCGTAGTAATCCTCCCATCCGCTTCCCATCAGGGCCCTGAACCAGGATTTCAGGCTTTTAATGTCCTCATTGGTGTATCCGGTGATTTGCTGAATACGGTCGTTGAGAATGAGTTCATCGCCAATTCGATACACGGCGCCCACGGGCAGATTTTGAGAGAGGTGGAGCATTCTGGCTTCGCTGGCCTCAAGGCGCTCTTTTACCCTGGACAATTCGGTCAAATCGTGAAGAATTCCGGCAAAGTACCGCTCATTCGCAAGTTTCACCTCACTTACAGCCAACAAAATGGGGAACACCTCCCCACTTTTTCGCTTTGCCATCACCTCCCGGCCGATCTCGATGATCTTACGCTCACCAGTTTGCATATAATTATTCAGGTACTGATCGTGCCGGCTTTTATCCGGTTCAGGCATCAGCTTGTTGATCTTTTCCCCGATGAGTTCTTCTTCCGAGTATCCGAACAATTCTAGTACAGATGGATTGACCAAACGAATACACCCCCTTGCATCGATCAGGATCACGCCGTCGATTGCCGTGTCTATGACGGCTTGTGCGAGCTGAGGTTCAAACTTAATGTACTTCATCCAACCACTTTTTCAGGCCAAATTTACAAAAATCCGCTAAGGGTTTGGGAAAATTGCGGTATTACCAATATGCCGACTCCATATTATTTGTCCTTTGCACCGGTTTTTGAACAAAAAATTTGAGTGAAAGGGGGACCGAATCCGAAAAATTGCCTAACTTTCGGAATCGCATTGAATATCAATGACGGAAATAACTGCTGCCCAAGGGAGTTTTATTACCGGGCGGTTTTTTACAAAAAATACACTTGCCGGAAGATGTCGGTGGGTTTGAGAAAAAGTCGATACAACATGAAGCATTTGAAATCACTTGAAGATATAATGACCCGGGAGGTCATAACGCTGAGACCTGCCGACAGCCTGGCGAAGGCACTGGATTACTTTGAGAGCCACAGCATACACCACCTCCTGGTGACCGATGGTAAAGACGGCAAGCTACTGGGTGTATTGAGCAAAAAAGACATATTGAACTTCTTCCTAACTATCAGGGCCAAATCGGATGAACTCTCTTTCCCCGACCTCGGAAAAAGCCCTGTGAGCGATGCCATGACAGAGGACCCGCTCTTCCTGGACCCCTCTGATTCCGTGGGGCTCGCCGCCGATATTGTACTCAGCAATAAGTTTCACTCTCTGCCCATAGTGGAAGATGGAAAACTGGCCGGCATAGTCACCTCCCACGACCTGCTCAAATTTGCCTTTGAGCGAATTCCCGTAGAGGATTACGGGGAGTTTTCGGAGTGATAATTTTTCTACGGTATCCACTAAAACCAAACTTAAGGCGGGTCAAATCGCGGAAATTATTCCCTATGTGACTTATTGCCCCCGGCAGGTACAACTATCTGACGCAGTGGGATGGAGTCCTGAAATTAGAGTATCAAAATGTAGCCTTAGAGGTGGAATTATATCTCGGAGATGGAAGTCTTACTTCACGGGCAAATATTATAATGAAATTTGACTATGAAACCCGTTGCCTGGAATACCACTGCGGTCCCTCTGTAATAAGTCCTCAATTGCAGGAGGAGTTCCAGGACTCCTGGATTGTAGGAACTTTATTTGGTTGGTTTTATGAAGAGTTCGATGGAGCCAATATAGTTGACGATTGGTTATACCTTGTTGGGATTCTCAGCGGAGATCCTTCCAACCCTGAATTTGAGCAAATCCTGGAGGACCCCGATTTTGACGAAGAACCCACATTTTTGAATTCTTTCCCCGAAGAGGGAACGGTTTACCAATTCTGCTACGATCAAACCACCTCCGTGAATGAAACCATCGCAGAAAATATGGACAAGCTCACCCTCTACCCCAATCCCGCCACCGGCATCGTCCAAATTAAAACCGGTGCCGACAGCCGAATCGAACAAGTGCTGGTTTACGACCAAATGGGAAGAGTGGTGTCAACCCACAAGGGAACCCACAAAGTTGATGTTTCCCATCTGCCTTCGGGTCTTTATGTAATCGGAGTGCAGTATGACGGGGAGGGAGGTTTTCGGTATGGGAAGTTGGTGGTGGAGTAGGTGGGGGTATTATTAGTTTAATACTTCGGCTCTACAAAAGAACTATTTCTGACTTACCGCTTTTTGAATAATCATGGATGCAAGCTCTTGTTTGAGTTCAGTCCTTATTTTCCTCCACTTTTTCAGGGTTTGTTTATAACTGCCGAAAGTCACTACAACTCCATTCAACCATATTCTGAATATGCAGTGAGGATACATACAAGGCACCGGATCGTGAATTAATTTTATTCGCGCCGTAGCCAAATGTCCATTTTTTTCCTGCGTAAATTCTTTTTCATATTGATTCTTTTCGTTCAAACTAATGATTCTGAGGGTGCAAACTTCCTTGTCAATATATCTTTCGGCTTCTTCATCTTCTTTTACACTGAATAAGACATCTCCTGGAGACGACAAGGGCTTTTCAGTGTCACCACCCAAGTTATGAGACAGCTCCGCAATGGTAACTTTTTTGTATGGATTCTCAATTTCTTCCGGAGATGCACGATGATATAATAGATGTCCAACCCTAAAGTTTCTGATAGGCGGTCGATCATTGGAATGGAGCCGTACCGGAATATAATCGAGCTTACAATTCTCCATTAATTCTGGGAAGTTTTACTTTGCAAAGAACTTATAAGCCAATTTTTCGTAATCAATTTCACCTTCCTCATAAAAGATTAGGTCCCGGTCTCCGGTGTTTCGGCCAATAAACGAAAATGCAATACATTCCTCGTCATGGATAATAATATTTGTGAGTCCAATCCGGGACTTTCGATAGATTAAAAATTCATCGTCTTCATTAAAGTAATAGCTAAAAGAAGTCAATCGCTCCGGCTCAATTTCATCCTGAATATAACTGAAAGATTCAAAAATTTTGGCAATATGGTAAAGTTGAAAGGAGGTCAGGTTCTTGCCGTATTGTTTTTTAACATCAATTAGTAAATGACTTATTTCATTGTTATTCGACAAACTGGAGGAGGATGTTTCCCCACTTTGGAAAAATGCTGAGTAGAAGTCACTACTGCTAAATGGCATCAATATTGATTTTGACCTTTTTAAATCATCAAGATTCTCCATTGAAATATCTATTTTTTGTCTTATCAGTAAGCATTTTAAAAAAAACTTCGTTCTTTACTGGTCTTAACTGCTTGATTATTTGTTCAAAATCGATTGTCGATTGACTATCATTATCGTCGAAAAATTTTTTAATGGAGTGGTCGATAAAAACTCCTCGCTTTTCTTTTCCTCCCTCAAAGGCAATCACAACATTTACGGGCAATTCATTCATATAAAATTGGGCATGGTAAAACTCATTCTTAACATCTCCGTAGGGATGTGCCACCTTAAAATTAATTACATCAGATAGCTCCTCTCCTGCCTCCAATGGAATAAAATTAATATAGCGGATGGAAAGTTCCCTTGGCGCGATGATTTCGTTTTGTGCAATGCCATTCCAGTACATTTTAAACGTTTTAGCATACTCCTCACTCGACACATAGTGGCTTAACATATGGTACGATAACATCCCGGTCTTTAGTCGCAGTAATTTTCTTTCATCCCTCTTCGATTGCAGTACAAAACCAACTCGCCCTGTCCTTGATGTTGATTCTTCGGATTCTAAATTGATCGACGTTTTAACAAATTCGCTGCTTATTAAGTCCGAACTCGCTAATCGTGTCTCCATTTTCTCTAAGGAAATGTCCCCGTCAAAGGAGACATTAACCATTATTTCCCGGATAAGATTCGTAACATTATTTACTGCGGTCATTTGTTTTGCCTTAGAACAATTTACTTTGACGTAAATGTATTATTTTTCTGAATTCCATACAATTATTTTAATGGAAGAAAAGCCCCCATTTCTTAGGACATTCAAAAAAATAACGATGATGTCACCCATTTTGTTGGTGATCAGGATTTGCAAGTGATTAACTGAACAGGTCTAAGCCCGCAATCTCGTACCGTGTACAATTTGCTGTCTCATGGAATACGTTGACAGATTTTATGTGGATAACTTCCGTAAATTTGTTAGATATGACAAAGAAATTAACAATGGAAGAGCGAAGAAGGAGACGTTTTACGGAAGCGTTTCG
>SKLY01000100.1 GCA_007121335.1 Saprospiraceae bacterium
CTCTACCAGTATGAGTTCGTTTTCCCGCATTCGAAACCGGGTCTCCAACTCTGCCACCAAACCACTGTATTCCTGGGCAAAAAGGGCTTCTCTGTGTTTGGTCAGATTCTCACCTACCGCCAGGGCTTTTTCAAACTGGCCGTCGGCTTTGTAAATATCGTAAAGGGCATGGAGGACATTGCGACGATCTCTAATATCATCTGAGTCCTTCACGCTGGCCCAGACGTATTCAGCTTCTTCAAGACCTTCCTCTTTGCGGCCCGTCATGTAAAGCCCCTTGGCAAGAAATGCAAAATTTGACCCACAAAACATAATACCATATTCATTTCCGATCTCACCGGCGTATTCCAAAAGTTCTACACCTCCTTGAAAATCATCCTTCTGAACACGACAGATGCCCTCGCAGGCATAAAAACGCCAGAGTTGATGAGGACTTTCCATTTCCTTGGCAATTTGACGTCCTTTCTGCAGATATTTAATAGCCTCTGCGGGATCTCTCAACTCAGCAAGTACGAAACCCAACTTGTAATATGTACTCATTTGAATGTAAGGCTGGCCAATCTCCCTGGCCCAATCTAATGCTGACCTGACAGAGGATTCCATTTTGTCGTACATGCTGCCAGACCTGTAAAATATGGCCTTGGTCTCATGCAGGTAAAACTGTTGCCATGGATCATGCATATCAACCATCCGGGTCATCAGATCGAGCTGATTCAATGCTTTTTCCTTATTTCCGATGCAATCAAATATCCTTGCGCGGACCATCCGGGTATAAAAATGACTGTCTTTGTCATCGACATCGACTTCATCTTCTAAAAACATTAAGGCGCTTTCACAAAGGCCATCTTCAAGTAATGAAAATATAAGCAGCTCCTTTTTCCATCGGTCTTCAACTACTCCTTTCTCAGCGGATTTAGAAATGGCATCACTGAGCACCTCGTACAATTTAAAATAATTCCGGGCAACCCACAAGCTGCAATAAGGAGTTTGACAATATGGGTCTTGCTGTGAGATAAGATAAAATGGTCCTCCTGAAATACCGAACAGATCTTTTTGATTTCGCTCTGCTAAAAGGTCAACGGAGAGGCCCAAAAAATATAACAATGCAAAGACAGGTAGTAGATATTTCATTTCATAGAAAATTGCTTCAAATGTAAAGTTAACATAAAGCTAACATAAATACAAGTTTTGGGAGAAAATCATTCCAAAATACGGATCTAATTGGGAGATGGCCAATTTTTTAATCCTATTTCAAAGGGAATGATTCAAAAACCTCCATACAACTCTTCTTCAAGCATTCAAAGTCCTTGCATTGAGTCCCTTAATGCCAAGGTAAAGTTAGTAGGCTTTGTTTGCACCTGGAAAAAAGTCATTGCGCTTACAATTAGCTGCTCGAAAGACAGTTAAATCACCGACAATCGGATAAAATTGACAGTTTGCGGCTGTTGATTTGCAATGCTTTGTAAAATAAGTAGTAATTTTGCGCCCTTATGATAAAAACACCGGCCATACCTTTTATAGCCATAGTAACTCTTCTGCTGCTTTTGAGCAGTTGCAGAAGTGAATTTGAACGCATTAGAATGAGCGGTGAGCCCGAGCGCATTCTGAATGCGGGAATGGAGTATTACGACAAAGGGGAATACGACAGGGCCCGCACGCTTTTTGAACTGGTATTGAACACCTACCGGGGAAGGTCGCAGGCCGAGGAGCTTTTTTTCCGCTATGCTTACACCCATTATCACATGGAGCAGTATATCCTGTCTGCATTTTACTTTGAGAATTTTGCCAGCAGTTTTCCAACAAGCGCCAAAAGGCAGGAAGCCAACTTCATGGCAGCTTATTCCAATTATCTGCTCTCTCCATCCTTCAGACTTGACCAGGAGTTCACACACAAAGCCATTGAGAGTTTTCAAAGGTATGTAACACGGTATCCCAATAGTGATCGCATCCCGGAAATCAACGATTTGATGGACGAGATGAGAAGAAAACTGGAGAGAAAGGCGTATTATCAGGCTGATCTCTACTACAATATGGGACATTACCAGGCGGCAATCAAGAGTTTTGAGCATTTGTTACAGGATTATCCAGAGACCCAGGACATAGAAAAGGTGCGCTATATGATTGTTAAATCCAGTTTTTACTGGGCCGAGAACAGTATTCTGGCACGCCAACCCGAGCGTTACCAACAAACCATTACCGCATACAACAATTTTGTAAGGAGGCATGCTGACAGTCCATACCGGGCTGAACTGAGTAATTTTAATCAAATTTCACGTGAACAAGTAAACGCTTTGACCAATGAGTGATATTAAAACCAAGGTACAGGATATGGATCCCAACATCTCCCCACGTAGTCTCGGAGAGATGGTTAACCGAAATAAAAACATGTTTGAAACGCTGGCCGTAATTACCAAAAGGGCCAATCAACTGTCTCAGGATTTGAAATCTGAGCTGCATTCTAAACTGGAGGAATTCGCTGTGACTCCCGACACCATAGAGGAGATACAGGAAAACAAGGAGCAGGTGGAAATCAGTAAGTTCTATGAGAAACTCCCCAACCCTGTTGTAATTGCGATCAACGAGTACCTGAATGGCGAATTGGATTATCGCTTCAGGGATGAGGATGACTAAGCTCTATCTTTAACCCATCAATTGCGGCTTATGGATCCCGGCAAAGGGAAAAATACAGGTGAGTTGGCCGGAAAAAAAATCCTGCTGGGGATTTGCGGAAGCATTGCAGCCTACAAAGCAGCCTATTTGTGCCGGTTGTTCGTAAAAGCCGGGGCCAGTGTTCGCGTGGTGATGACTCCTACCGCAACTACTTTTATCTCAGCTGTCACTCTTTCCACCCTGTCCCGCAATCCGGTCCATGTCTCCATCACGGACGACAACCAGTGGAATGACCACGTGGAGTGGGGACTTTGGGCAGATTTGTTCATCGTCGCGCCCGTCACCGCCACTACCCTTGCCAAAATGGCCTCCGGAATTGCAGACAACATGCTTTTGGCAACCTACCTTTCCGCCCGGTGCAAATGCCTGATCGCACCGGCAATGGACCTCGACATGTGGAAGCACCCCAGTACCCGGAGAAATTTACAGTTATTGCAAAGCGATGGGGTTGATCTCATAGATGTGGAAGATGGAGAGCTGGCGAGCGGACTCAGGGGACCGGGCAGAATGTCGGAGCCGGATGAAATTTTCAAGCTGATTTGCGGACATTTTGAGCGGAGTCAAATTTTTAAGGGAAAAAAAGTGCTGGTTACAGCTGGGCCGACCTTAGAAAAAATAGACCCTGTAAGGTTTATCACCAATCACAGCACAGGGCGAATGGGCACCGAACTCGCGCTCGCATTTGCCCGAAGCGGTGCCACGGTACAACTGGTACATGGTCCGCTTAAAGTTCCACCACCGAAAAATCCATCCATAAGCCTCTACCCGGTAGATACTGCGAGAGAAATGGAGCACATTTGCGACCAATTGCACCCGGATTGTAACATTGCGGCATTTACCGCAGCTGTTTCAGATTACAGGCCTAAGACTGCCTACGATAAAAAGATTAAAAAGGGCGGAAAGGAAAATCTTTCCATCGAATTCGAGCGAAACCCCGACATTGCAGCCATTTGTGGAAAGAGGAAAAAGAACGGTCAATATCACCTCGGATTTGCCCTCGAGACAGACAATGAACAGGAAAATGCCACCAAAAAACTACGGGAGAAAAACTTCGATGCGATAGCGCTCAACTCACTGGCAGATGAAGGGGCCGGATTTGGCCACCTCACCAATAAAGTATCACTTATCACGGAAAATAAGAGCGTGGATTTGGAGTTAAAACCTAAGGCGCAAATTGCCGAAGAAATTGTAAATTTTATCGCTGAAAATTATGAATCGCATTCTAAGCCTTAGTGCTTTTTTGAGCACCGTTTTTTTATTTCTCTGCACTCCCTTTATGCAGGCCCAGGAATTCAACACCTCGGTCAGGGTAGCCACCCCCCAGATACAAGCTACTGATCCTCAAATATTCAGAAACCTGGAATCCGACCTGAATGACTTCCTCAACAACAGGTCGTTTACCGATATGACCTACGAAACAGCGGAGCGCATCAACCTGACCTTTCAGTTGACCATTCAGGAAGAACAGGAAAACAATACTTTTACGGCGGAATTGGCTGTTCAGGCAACCAGACCTGTATTTAACAGCGATTACGAGACCACCCTCCTCAATCATCTCGACCGCGACATCAAATTCATATACAATGAGGGACAGACCCTTCAAATAACCCCCAACAGCTATTTGGACAACCTTTCCGCCCTGCTGACTTACTACGGTTATCTGGTTCTGGGGCTGGACTACGAGACATTTGTACCAATGGGTGGAGAACGGTATCTGAAAAGAGCTGAGAGCGTGGTGAATTCCATACCGTCTTCCGAGGCGGAAAACTTCGGTGGTTGGCGCGCGATGGACGGCAATCGAAACCGCTACTGGATTGTCGAAAATCTTTTAAATCCCAGAGTGATTCCTCTCCGTGAGGCCATTTATGAGTACCACAGGAAGGGACTGGATGTTTGCCACAAAGATACAGAAGCATGCAGGGCCGCTATTTTGAGAGCTCTGCAAACCATCGAGGAGGTGCACAGAGCCTATCCCAACAGCATGATTGTTCAAATTTTCACCCGCGCCAAAGGCACTGAAATTGTTGAAATTTTCAGCAAGGCTCCCAGAGAGGACCGCAATGCCGTTTATCAGATTCTCTCCCGGATCGACCCCTCCAACATCAACAACTATCGACCGCTGAGGTCCTGATCAGACAAGCCGGCTAACCATGACAAATATTGCCGTTTTTGCATCCGGTAATGGCTCCAATGCAACAGCACTGGCTGATTACTTCAACGAATCAGATAAAGCAAAGGTCAATCTCTTTGTTACCAACAATGAAAATAGCGGCATTTTTGAAAGGGGAAAAAAGCACGACATTCCTGTCACTCTGATTCCCAATTCAGAATTGAAGTCGGATAAACTGTTGGTAATTCTACAAGGTCACCAAACAGACCTCATCATCCTGGCTGGTTTTTTGAGGAAAATACCGGAAAACATCCTGAAAAACTACCCCAACCGCATCCTCAATATCCACCCCGCTCTTTTACCGGACTTCGGTGGAAAGGGCATGTACGGTCATAATGTACACCGCGCAGTCAGCGAAGCCAAACGCGACCGGTCGGGCATCAGCATCCACCTGGTCAATGAAGAGTACGACAGGGGCAGGGTGATTTTTCAAAAATCCGTTCCCATTGAACCCGGGGAGGATCCTGCTTCCATCGAAAAAAAGGTCCGGCAACTGGAATTGAAGTACTACCCTATTGTGGTCGATGTTTTTATTCAAAATCAGGGATGGGAGAGGTTTTAGTTGTGAATTGGTGAGTCTGTGAGTCTGTGAGTTGGTGAGTCTGTGAGTTGGTGAGTTATTTTTGAGTCCGCGACCTCGATGTAGCCGGCATATTATCTATTCAGAGGGATTGTTGATTTTGGAGGATTTTTGTCCGGCGCATACTTATTCCTTGGCACCTCGGCGGTATTTTTTCACCCCCTGGGCTTATGGGTAGAGGTTCACGCAGAGGTAAAAGAGGCTGTATTCAGTTCTACTTTGAATTTCCGTTAATTAGGAGGATGGAAGAGTTCAAATCTTGCATAGGATACTACGCGGAGAGGGCAGATGGCTTTTCCGTAATCTCCAAGAATGTAGGGTGATTTTTAAAAGCTGGTTGGTTTTTTCTACCAGGGGTTTGCATGAAGATAAATGCGGTTAATTCCTATGCTTTCATAATTACAGATGCAGTGGCTGAATAACGGATCTAATGTTATATGTTATATGTCATCCTAAACCCCTCTGCGACCTTTGCCTCCTTTGCCCCCTTTGCGTGAAACCTTTTCCCTATTTACAGAAAATCCGCTAAAATTATTATCTCTACCGAGGTGCAAGAGTTTTCGCTCAAAACACAACATTGTCCACTGTCAATTATCAACTGTCAATTAAACAAAGAAATTCGTAATTTATTGACAATCATTGTCTGAAACAAATTTTTCATCATTTCCTCCTGCAATCAATTCCGTTAGATAGAAACCTCCCCCAGTTTCTCCTCCGCAATGGCACCGAGTTCATTGATAATTGGGCTGTCGGAACGCTGTGCGAGGCCGATCCAGGCTTGAATGCCCCCGCTGTGAATTAGTACCGCAGATTTTTCTCTATCTCCTGACCTAATCCAGGCCGCGAGAGCCTTGCCGTTGTAGAAGGGATCAAGGAGCACTCCTGTTTGCTTGTAAAACAATTCAATTAGTCTGGCGTCCTTCTCGGAGATGTGCCCGATTCCTCTATCCGAATTTATGCTAAGCAGAGCAAATGAATCAGGCCGGCCAGTTACTTTGGCCATTTTCTTCAAAAAGTTTCTGAAGGGAACTCCGCGCACCGCCGGATAAGCAGAGAGCTTCCAGGTTGGGGGCATGTTTTCCAATATGAACCGACAGGTTGTGCCAGTGCCCGCGCCAGCAAGGAGGTGAATACTGCGATCGGGGACCTGAGATTTTATTTCCTCCACTATTTCAGCCACTCCCCTTTCGGACCACTCACCACCCCCGCCCTCCGGTATCTGAATGCACTCGTCCAATTCCTCCGATATTTCCCCGGGTTTAAAACCCTCCTTTCGCCAGGCTCTCAAGCGGGAATTGGAAGTCGGATAAAAGGAAACACCGACCTTTTTGCAAAATCGCATCAGCCAACTGTCCTCTCCCCTGTGGTTGGTGATAAAATGGGGTTTACAGCCCACATCGGCGCACAGGAGTGTGAGTGCCAGCACAAAATTGGAATGCCCTCCTCCCACTGAAACCACCTCTCTGCCTGATTCAGGACTAACGAAAAGCGGATGGTAGCGCAACTTCCTGAACTTATTGCCACCTCGCACAGGACAGGGCAAATCGTCTCTTTTGAGTCCGATTCGCACCTTTTTACCCTCATATTCAAAATCGACCCATTGGAGGGGTGTGGGAGAAAATGCTGAGAAAATATCCATCCGGTGAATTTATGTCGCAATATCGGAAAATCCGGATTCCTGACCTCAATCTGTTGTAATCTTTGGTGTTTTGATAGTTATGGATTGGTGAGTCTGCGGATTGGCGGATGGCAGATGGCTGATGGTTAATGGCTGCTTGCGGCGTAAGTACAAAACATCCTGCATCATATCGGTTTTATGAGGTTATTTATTGGTAGGATTTATCTGATGAATTCCGTTTCGGTGGTAACCCCGTGGCTTTCTTTCACGCCAAGCCTACTGGTATCAGGTTTCACTCAGAGGCGTTCTCAGTTGTGAGTTTTGAGTTTTTGTAGCGTGCGAAACTTCGATGTAGCCGGCATATTATCTATTCAAGGGGATTGTTGATTTTGGAGGATTTTTCCCGTACTACACAGCTGTTGCACCCCTTCAGGGTGCTTTTCTCTGGGATACTCGGTCGATGGGCGATGCCCTCGCCAAAGCATTGGTGGCAAGCTATCGTTTTGTTGTCTGACCCCGTTGGGGTCTGATGTAGGGGTAATCATAACCTGGGGCTTTAAAATGCCTATAGGTTTAGTCTTTGAGCAACACTCAATACTTAGACCTTAGAAAACGCCCTGAAAGGGCATAACAACAAAGCGTGGGGTTAAGCCCTGGCGTGACCCCCCCAAAGCATAGGGGGCAGGCCCACGCGAACATTACCTCCCAATTCACCCTGAAGGGGTGAGACAA
>SKLY01000168.1 GCA_007121335.1 Saprospiraceae bacterium
CCCACAAATTAGATACCTCATCGTCCATATTGGTGTCCTCAGGTTTCTCTTCTTTTTCGCTCAACATATCCACAAGTCGCTGTTTAAAATCCTCTTTGGAGTAGGTTTCTCCCAGAAGCGGGGCCATGGTCATCCACACCGTATGTTGTAAAATTGCACTGCGATCGTGTTCCCGGTTTTTGGAAAGGGGTGTCACCAGCTCGTCCTCTGCGTGCAGCCTGTCTATAGCCTCCTTAATTTTTATAATGGCAGTATAAGCAAAATCCGCCACGCCTTCAGGATCCCGATAAAAATCAATTCGGTGGGCCAGGGGTTCTTCCCTGATGGGATTCAAAACCTCCACAGCCGGATCGGGAACCCAGCCCTGATTTTGCGTTGGCCTCCAGTTTTGACGCAGAGTATCCACCCAAATCCAATGTTCATAAGGTGTTCCACGCCTGCCGGAGCTCAAAGGGGGCTTGTTGGGGTCGAGGCAAATGCCTGCTACCGGCACTGTAATGGTGGTTCCCGGAGAAACAGCAACCTCTTTTGTTTCGGTAACCATGTATGCCTGAAATCTACTGTAGCCCGGAATCAGGGCAGGCTGGATGGTCAGGTATTCCGTTCTTCTGTCGCTGTAATTCCTCACTTCCAGCATCAGGATATCTCCGATGGTCTGGCCGGTTCCTCGCACGCTGACGGTCAGATTATCGGACAATACGGGATCCGTGGTGGCAGTCTTTACCTCCTCCGCCTTCAGGAATTCACCTGACTCATTGTTAGCAAAAACCGCCATTGTGGAAATCAAAAACAGCCAGACACCTGCCAGGGCAAGTGTTGTAGTGGTCTTTTTCATGTAACGCTTTTTTCTTTGGTACACCAATATCGCGGTGAAGATATAACAATGAATCGATTTTGCCAAGACCTTTTTGAGCCAATTTTTAGGATGGATTTTTTTCAGGGTGGTATTTGGGGGGTGTGATTAAAAAAATACAGGTTGTGACAATGAGCACCTTGGCCTCCGTCATTTCCGCCAAAATAAACGCCCTGAAGGGGCAAAACAATATAGCGTCGGGCATCGCCCGGCGCCAAAGTCCACCCCCCCAAATTACACCCTGAAGGGGTGTGACAAAACCGACAGGCGAGGCCTCTACCAAAACGGAGGGGCAAAACCACCAAAGGGTTAGGTCGGGCTGTAGCTTTTGTCTATGATTCTGATAGCGTCTGATGGGATTGGGTAATAACTCAGGAAAAACAAAATTATGTAGATCTTGTCTTTAAGTCTGGCATTAGTGATTGTCCCCCAGCCAAGGATTTCATGTTCGGCGATTTTTGTCGCACCCCTGCAGGGTGCAGCTCTCAGAGTTCTTTGGCGATGGGCGATGCCCATCGTTCTGTTGTATGACCCCGTTGGGGTCTCTTGGGATGGGTAAAAACAATTATAGGTATTAAAGTACCTGAAGATTGTATCAGTGGATGTGGAGTTAATTATCGCCAGCGTCTCAGCAAACGCCCTGAAAGAGCAGAACAAAAGGCCGTCTGTCCTGCCCCTAGCCTTTTGGGGGGCTTTCCTGACGCAGGACCCCATCCCCCACCTCACACCCAAGGGGTGTGACAAATAATAAGCTCTCAGTCAATCCCACACGTACCGCTCATCGAAATCTACCTTATACTTCTTGAGGAAGAGCCGGAACTCCTCTTTGAAAGACTTGGTTTTATGGTGTTCGTGTTGATTTTCAATGTAGGCAACTACTCGATCTACATTTGAGGGGCTAACAGAAAAAGCGCCATAACCATCTTGCCAATAGAAACTTGAAAACTGACCACCCTTTGTTTTTGCCCATTTGGATGAACTTTTTTTGATATGCCCCATGAAATTGGATATAGATATATTCTTGGAAATCCTGCACAGGATGTGAATGTGGTCAATATAACCTCCCACTTTGATAGCAGGTGAGTCATGTTCACTGCAGATACCGGCAAGGTATGCGTGAAGGCTCTTCTCTATCTCGGGTTTGATTAACGGCACTCTGTTTTTTGTGCTCCAGATAATGTGCATGTAGTTTTGTACGAGTGATTGACCCATAATGATTGGTTTTATATTGAATATTTTGTGTTGCACCCCTTCAGGGTGCTTTTATTGGTGGGTTCCTAAGCGATTCTATGGCCCTGTTGGGGTCTGTGACAAAGATACAATTTCTTAGGTAATCGAAAAAATGGAGTTTTTGTTTTTGGGCCTGGTATGGGAGATTATTCCCAGGCCGTTGGGGTTATGTTTGGCGTTTTTGTCGCACCCCTGCAGGGTGCAGCTCTTGCTTGTTTCTTTCGCGATGGGTGATACCCATCGCTATGTTGTATGACCCCGTTGGGGTCTGATTGGGTGGGTAATAACAATTACAGGTGATTCTTAAAAAACCTTCAGGTTGTGACAATGAGCACCTTGGCATTCGTCATTTGCTCCAAAACCAAAACCCGCTACCGGTTTTCCCCAATGCGAATGAACGTTTGGAATTTTTTTCCATTCACACCATGTTATTTGACCAAAATGGCTATATTGCAAATGGAATGAATTGTGGGATTCGGAGGCGTTGCCCCCGCACAAGGGTTGGGGGCAAGCTATCGTTATGTTGTATGACCCCGTTGGGGTCTTTTGCGTAGGCAGTATAAAATACTACGAGAACTAAAATCTTACAAATTGTTACTGTGTTATCGCGGAGGTCCCTTTTTTGCACTAAGTTAAACGCCCTGAAAGGGCAAAACAACAGAGCGTCGGGTAGCGCCCGACGCCTGGGTCCACCCCCCCATATTACACCCTGAAGGGGTGTGACAAAACCATTGGCGAGGCCTCAACCAAAATGGAAGGGGCAAAACCATCAAAGGGTTAGGTCAGGATGTAGCTGTGCTGTATGAACCCATTGGGATCTCTTGGGGAGGAACACTAACAACCACGGGTGACTCTAAAAAAACTTCAGGTTGTGACAATGAGCACCTTGGTATTCTTCATTTACGCTAAAACCAAAACCCGCCACCGGTTTTCCCCAATGCGAATGAACGTTTGGAATTTTTTTCCATTCACCGCATGTTATTTGACCAAAATGGCTATATTGCAAATGGGATGAATTGCCAGGATATGGAGAGGGCCTGGTTTGGTAGGAGGCACTACTTTGGAGTGACTGGATCGGTATGAACTATTGCTAACTGCTTAAAAGCAACTAATATGAAGTTACTTGTACTCATTGTCTTTTTCGGAATATACGGGCTTGCAGAAGGTGGCCACTCATCGATTAATGACCTCGGGGCTGTAGATGCAAAATCAATGGTCCCTGAAACCGCTGCCGGGAATGGTCTGCCGGTTTTCGGTGGGGACTTGCAGTACAGTGCCACCGGGACGGGAAACACCACCGGGCATATTGCGGATTTACAAATAAGAAATATGGGAGAGGAAGACCGGTTAATAAACATTCCCCCCTTCTACATTCCCCCCACAGAGGGCTATCAATCGTACATTGCTCCTTATTCGCGCAGGGTTAATATTCCTGCCAAAAGAGTGGTTGTAATTCCGATAAAAGGATACTGCGCAGATGTCAATACTCCTCCAGTTCCCGATGGGAAAGCGGTGACGGATCCGGAAAGCTGGGTGCAACCGGATATGGAAGTTTTTGATGAAGAGGGACTGGTACCCGATCTCGTCGATGGATTGATCACAGGCGACCAAAGCCGGGTGAACCCGGATGAAGTTTTTATTGGTCATGCCACCGACATGATTGAGGATGGAACAAGGGCGAGAATACCGGGAAACACCCTGCCCCGCGATATCCAGGATGAGGTTTTTGAATCAGTTGAGCCGGGAGTTCCATTCACATTGGGAGAATCGGGTACCGAGCAAAACGATGTACCGGTTGTGCTTATCAATCCCGGAAAAAGACCGCAACTGGCAGCGGATATCTATTACGACGCCATCACCAAAATAGAGGAATCGGTGGATTTCCTCAGAGAAGAGGGGCTCATCAACACTCCTTTTAGCGGAACACCGGACAGGGAGCGCGAAGCCCTGATCCAGCAGACATTTTGGATATTCACATCCATGATCACAGGGACAAAATATGAATACGGGGACTTTAGAGAAAAACTAAAGGAGCAGTTTGCCGAATTGATAGGCACGGACATGGAAGATGCCCCAGAAGACATGCGCGAACAATTTGAGAGCGGTGCCGAATCTTTTTGGGATTCCTTTAATCTGGTAGGTGAAGAGGCCAAAGTATTTAAGGAGGTAGAAAACAAGGATGGCCTCGGACGATCCCCTGATGTCTTTGAAGAGGCAGAACCGCCGGAAGAGCCAGAGCCACCCGTTTTTGAGCCTGCACCACCACCCTGTGATTGCAGCGATGTCGTGGTAACTCCCATGAAAATCGTAGATGCAACCACGGGCGAGGAAATAACATCGGACAGCGTTTCCACCCTGATTTACGATCTGGAGTTCCACCCTCCTGAAATAAGCACCGGCTGCCCTGACCACTGCCGTGAATCCACTTTTGCAAGAATCTGGATGGACCCGGAATACACTTATATGAATAGAAGCGGCACCATACGCATGAAAACCAAACAGCAAATTCGCGTTCACGGACCCGGCAAAAAGACTTTCAACTCGATTTACAGTGCGCGATGCGAAGAAGAAATATGTATCGACGAGACCGACAGCCGGATAATTCACTTCACTGAAGACAACGACTGCTGCCACGAGATCAGAGCCAATAACAACGGCTTTCTCACTTTTCACCTGGATGGCATGCGTGTAACGATCCGCGGAAACACTATACACATGACCCCGGATAACGGACCTTCAAAAAGTTTTGAATTCCCCTATCATGTGGAGGCGCTTTTTTGCAATGCACAGCCCGACAGGATATTCAGTTATTCCGAACGCATATCGGAGCAGCGCACTTCCGAACGGGACGGGGTCACGGAAACCCACAGCAATAAAAGCATCAGCATCGACAACAATCCCGCCGGCGCATTCGGACCGTATTACTCCATTTTGTTTGGTGCGCAACAAGATGGAAGCGAGTACAGCTTCAGCATGTCCGCCAATCCCGAGGACGATTGTAAGATATTTGTGCAGGTATGGAAGGACGGGGAGTTGTTGGAGTCGATTAATCAGTATGATTGAGGGTTCCTCACCTCCATTTTATTGACCGGATAATCAACTGGCAGAAAAGCACTTTCTCAATCTAATCATTGGAGACCTACCAGGGCTGTCTCCTGGAACGGGAACCAGAGGCGACCACAAGGGAACATCCATACCAACTCACCAACTCACAACTGTGTCATGGTACACCACAGTGGA
Organism: Saprospiraceae bacterium; assembly: GCA_007121335.1. GTDB lineage: Bacteria > Bacteroidota > Bacteroidia > Chitinophagales > Saprospiraceae > PWJY01. The sequence goes on from SKLY01000168.1 coordinate 5,324, forward strand.
ACGGAGATCACAGAGAGTCCAAAAAAATCCTCAGAAGTCAACAATCCCCTAAGAATGGATATACTGCTGGCAACATCAAGGTAGCAGCCTGCCCCCTATGCTTTGGGGGGTTTAAAACAACTCACCAACTCACAGACTCACCAATTCACAACTGGAAATGGTCCACCACAGAGAGCCAGAGAGCACGGAGATTGCACAGAGTGTTTTTCAAAAAAAATGTAATGAGCCAGGAAGCGCCAGGGAAAAATCCTCCAAAATCTACAATCCCCAAAAAAATGGAATAAGTGACTGGATACATAGCGCTTACGCATACAAAAAACTCAAAACTAATAATTCAAAACTCAAAATTGAATTCATCTCACCAACACAAAATCCCCACTCATAACCTCCTCATGCCCATCCGAAAACTCCACTGTCAGGCGAAACACATAGACCCCGGGAGGTGATTCCTCACCGCGGAAGGTGCCGTCCCAATCGAAGTCAGGAGTGCTGCTTTCAAAAACTCGGCTGCCCCAGCGGTCGTATATCTGCACTTCCATGCGGACAGGGTCAGATGCAGGATAGACGGTCCACTCGTCGTTGATGCCGTCTCCATTTGGTGAAAAGGCATTCGGGATATAGATTTGCCGCGAGGGACATTCTCCGATTTCCTTTTCAGCACTGACTTCGCAGTCATTGAGGCTGAGGGCTTCAAAACCGTAGATTCCGCCCTCACTCACCTGGATGGTCTCAGTTGTCTCGCCGCTCGACCACCTTATTTCTTGCAGTTGCTCTGCGGGACTTGCGCGGAGTTCTATTTGTTGCCCCTCACATACCAGATCGGGGCCTGTGACCTCCACTTCCGGGAGGGAATATGTTTCAACCAGCAGGTGAACTACCGTATCGCATCCATCCGCTGCTGGCAGCAGGAATTCGTACTCACCGGCATCCTCTATTTGCTCACCCATGTACCACACCACTTCGCCGGGACACTTTGAAATAATCTCCTGCATTCCCTCAAAATCCCGGGCGTAAACTTCCAGCGTCAGAAGCGTGTCGCAGCCCGTTTCGGCATCCAGGACAAACTCATAGGTTCCGGGGGCGTCTATGGTCTCGCCTTCTATTTCAAGTTCCTGGCCGGGACATAGAAATGCTTCCATTTCCTTTGGGACATATTCCGCTTCTGTCACCGTCAGTACCAGCAGCGTATCACAGGCTTCATCTGTACCGGGAAGGGTGGTTTCGTATTCTCCTGCGGATTCTATCTGTTGCCCGTGCCACTCTGTTTGTTCTCCCGGGCACAAACTCAGCTCTTCCTCCATGTGAATGGTCTGTTCAACCACCACTTCCACAGTATCCGTCCAGATACAATCCTCACCATAGACCAGCCGCAACCAGTAAAAACCCGCCTCGCTAACCTCTATGGATGAAGCGGTTGTCCCATCCGACCACAGGAAGGAAACCACATCGTCCAATTCGCCCGATGCTGACAAGGTGGTGGTGCGGCCCTCGCAGATTGTCCCTCCACCGGATATGCCCACGTCGGGACCGGGCCAGACAAACAATTCCACCACAGCCGTATCGCTGCCACAGTCCGGATGCTCTACGATGTAATAGTAGGAACCTGAGTTGTCGGGCAGCAATTCCAGTACGCCTCCGGGCACTTCCGGCACCCAGGTCCCATCCGGGTCCGCTCCACTGAGGTAGTCGTGCAACGAGATTTCATTGCCGGTGGGGCATTCTTCCACCTCCACATCTGCTCCGGCACTAAAGTCCGGCTGCAGCACTTCTATCTCCGACCAGGCCGTATCGGTGGTCTCTCCTTCATTGAAGTAGCCCACCACTGCTATTCGCCTCAGTCCGGGCAGAGGCTCCGGGGAGCTGTCCACATACTCCACCGAACGCAACCAGGACTCCCACTCTTCAAAATCCACCACGCCCCCGGCCAACAACTCAGCGGTGCCCTCTCCATCCACTGCAATCCCAGCATGTGGCTCCGACTCCAATCGGCCAGAACCCGGCTCCGGTTCCTCCACCATAAACACCCGGATGCTGTCCATCGAAAAGTCTCCGTACACCTCTGCTGAGTCGTGTGCTATAAAGGCACGACCAATGCCGCACTCATCCAGTTGAAAATGATCAAAACCCGCCTCTGTTGCGTTGAGGTCGATGGTGTCGCGACAGTCCGGGAAACCTTGATATTCAGTGAAGGAGGTAATACCGGTAAAAATAGCACTGCCAATATCAAATTGACACAGGTTGTAAAAAGCATCCAAATCGGGATCAAGCAATCTCAATGTACCTCTATTGGTTCCCGTAATAAATACAGGCTCATCGCACTCCTCTTCATAAATAAAAAGAGATTGTTCTACATTCATCGATTCCATGATGTACTCTGCTCGCATCTCATCCAGGAAGATCTCTACCAGATGCCCGCTGACCAAACTGCCAAATAAACGATC
>SKLY01000024.1 GCA_007121335.1 Saprospiraceae bacterium
AGTCTTTTGTACCTCTGGCAAGAGAATGTGGTATAGATCACTTTTCCGTGTTTAGTGCCGATGAAGCTTACCGGGTTTTCAACTGCTGTGAAAAGCCAGTAACCATTATGATTATGGGTCTAATCCTTGAAGAAGCCATGGAATGGGCCATTCAAAATGAGGTGGAGTTTTACATCTTTGACCTCATTAGGTTGAATGCAGCCCTGGAAGCTTCCAAAAGGGTTGGCAAACCAGCAAAAATCCATCTGGAAGTGGAGACCGGAATGAACAGGACCGGCCTGCCGGAAGAAGAATTGCTCTCTGCCATTGATATTATTAAAAAAAATGGCAGTCATTTTAAAACCATGGGTGTTTGCACACATTATGCCGGGGCTGAAAGTATTGCTAATTTCATTCGAATTGAAAAGCAGAAATCAAATTATCAAAGACTATCTGAAATGGTTAAAAGTAGTGGTATCGATGTAAAATATTACCACTCCACTTGCTCAGCAGGTGCCATCAGATACCCTGAGATGAAGGATAAGTTATCGAGAATCGGCATTATTCAGTACGGTTTTTGGCCCAGTTATGAGACTTTTATTGAGTTCTCAAGCGAACTGGAGGACAAAATAGATCCACTGACCCGCATTATTTCCTGGAAGAGTTTTGTGATGGATATCAAAACAGTCAGAAGGGGAGAGTATATCGGATATGGAAACATCTACCTCGCCGGCCAGGAAATGAAAATCGCTACCATCCCAATCGGCTACGGAAATGGCTACAGCCGATCTCTCAGCAATATTGGTCGCGTACTTATCAAGGGTATTCGAACCGCTGTACTCGGCAAGGTAAATATGAATATCATCAGCATTGACGTTACCAATATACCCGGAGTAGAAAAGGGAGATGAAGTAGTACTAATTGGAAAGCAGGGAAATATGGAGATATCGGTAGCAGATTTCGGAGACGCAAGTAAGCAGATTAACTACGAGTTATTGACCAGACTACCACAGAATTTACCGAGAGAAATAATTGACTGAATTAATTGAATTAAACCAGGCGATGGGATCTACCCTATCGACAATTATTACCAAATGGCTTATCTTAAACTTTACCGAAAGAAACTGAAATCCAATTATGAATTTCTGGATGATCTTTTTTCCAAAAAAGACATCGAATGGGCAATTGTAACCAAATTGCTTTGCGGGACTGAATCCTACATCAAAGAGGTACTAAAACTTGGTGTTAAGGAGGTTTGCGATGCAAGAATAAGTAACCTCAGGAAGGTAAAAAAAATCAACCCTGACGTACAGACGGTGTACATCAAGCCCCCGGCAAAAAGAAGCATACAGGACATTGTAAAATACGCGGATGTGAGTTTCAACTCTGAGAGTACAACCATCAAAATGCTCAGTAAAGAAGCCGTAAAGCAAGGTAAAAAGCACAAGGTGATCATTATGATCGAGCTGGGTGACCTGCGCGAGGGGGTAATGGGTGAACACCTGATCTCCTTTTACGATTCCGTCTTTGAATTGCCTAATATAGAGGTGGTGGGAATCGGATCCAATCTGAATTGTCTGCACGGTGTCATGCCCTCCCAGGACAAATTTGTTATACTCAGCCTTTACAAGCAACTCATTGATGCAAAGTTTGAGAAAAATATTCCCTGGATAACAGGGGGTACCTCTGTGGTTATTCCCATGTTGCTCAACGGCACCCTTCCCATGTCTGTCAATCACTTCAGGGTAGGAGAAACTCTGTTTTTCGGTGCAGACCTCGTCACAGGAGAAACCATTGAAGGCATGCACGACGACGTATTTCGACTGTACACCGAAATCATCGAACTCACGGAAAAACCGGTTGTACCTATCGGAGAACTCGCAGAAAACCCATCCGGCGAAGTTTACGAGGTGGATGAAGAAAACTACGGTAAAATGACTTACCGGGCTATTATTGACATCGGGCTTCTCGACATTTCACCGGACTACCTTATACCAGATGACCCGGAGATCGAAATTGTAAATGCCAGTTCAGATATGCTCATTCTCAATTTGGGTGAATCTGCAGGTGACTACAAAGTGGGAGATTTGATCACCTTTAAGTTAAAATACATGGGTGCACTGGGTATTCTCAATTCCTACTACATCAAGAAAATTGTTGAAAACGGAGATTGATTATCTATCACTTCTGCATACCTCAATACTTAATATTTCTGGAATCACTTCAAAGGTGTACAGAAAGTCTTTTACAGAACACCGAAAAATTCCGCCAACGGAACTGAAATTGTAACTATATTTGCGCCTTCTTTTTATAAAATAAATACCCTCCTGAAATGGGCCTGAAATGCGGAATTGTAGGACTTCCCAACGTGGGAAAATCCACCCTTTTTAACTGTCTGACCTCTGCCGGTGCACTGGCAGCTAATTACCCCTTTGCAACAAAAGACCCCAATGTGGGTGTCATCACAGTACCCGATAAAAGATTGGATAAGCTTGCCGAACTGGTAAAGCCCCAGAAAACCCTACCCACCACTGTGGACATTGTGGATATTGCAGGTTTAATTAAGGGCGCCAGTAAAGGAGAGGGACTGGGCAATCAATTTCTGGCCAATATTCGCGAAGTGGACGCCATAATTCACGTGGTACGATGCTTTGAAGATGAAAATGTGGTCCACGTAGATGGCAGTATTGACCCGGTTCGTGATAAGGAAATCATTGACACCGAACTAATACTCAAAGACCTGGAGACCATTGATAAGAGATTGGAGCGCGCCAGAAAACAATCTAAAGCCGGAGACAAGGAAATCCTCAAATTAATCGACGACCTGGAAGCCCTCAAAACCAGAATGGAAGATGGCAATCCGGCCAGAAATATTGAAAGAGAGGGTCTTCTTGCTGATGCTTTGCGAGAAATGATGCTGCTCACCGATAAGCCGGTCATGTACGTTTGCAATGTAGATGAAGAGTCCGTTGTAGATGGCAATGAATTTACTAAAAGATTCGAGCAGGCTTTTGCTGATGAGAATGCAGAGGTCATGAAAATATCTGCAGCCATTGAGGCCGATCTAACGGAACTGGAAAGTGAAGAAGAGAGAAGTGAGTTTCTTCAGGAAATGGGACTGGAAGTTCCCGGAGTTCATTTAGTAATTGAGAAATCTTACAAACTTCTTGACCTGATCACCTACTTTACCGCTGGGGAGAAAGAGGTGCGAGCCTGGACCGTCAGACGGGGCACCCTGGCACCTCAGGCAGCAGGAGTTATCCACTCGGATTTTGAAAAGGGATTCATCCGGGCTGAGGTAATTGCCTACAAGGACTTTGTTGAATACAAATCAGAGGCTGCCGTAAAGGAAGCAGGAAAACAGCGGGTAGAAGGAAAAGACTACGTAGTAAAGGACGGAGATGTCATGCATTTCAGGTTTAATGTTTGACAAGGATCAATCTCACCGGGCATTTTCAAAATGTGCGCTGAATTTTCAATCAATCAGTAGGTCTGATTGTTGAAAATTTAGTTAATTGCAGTTTGAACAAACAGGTCCGAAATGGATATAGTGTTTCAGGGTATTGTTTTGGGACTCACTCTCTCGGTGATGACCGGTCCCATATTCATTACTCTTATCCAAACGGGCATTGAAAAAGGGTTCAGAGCAGGGGTCACGGTAGCCTCCGGGTTTTGGACCAGTGATTTACTCTTTATCACCGTCATCACATACGCCCTGTCCTTTTTATTCCATTTGATGGCATTTGACCATTTTGAGACCTACGTCAGCCTTATTGGGGGCGCTATTTTAACAGCCTTCGGTCTGGGATTGATGATTTTTGGTAAAGTGCCTGCGCGTCATGGCAGGGTGAAAAGGCCCCGATCGGGCTCTTCATATCTGGGACTTTGGACCCTCGGATTTTTCATGAATACATTTAATCCCGGCACCGTTTTATTCTGGATTGGGATCATCAGTATTATTTTGGACCGTCTGCAAATCGACCCCTCCAATTCCCTCCCATTCTTTGCAGGCCTGATGGGAACCATTATAATTACTGATGTGCTCAAGGTCGCGCTGGCGAAGCGTATTAGTTATTTTTTGACGCCCAGACGAATCATTTACATTCGAAAAATTGCCGGACTGGTATTGATTGGATTTGGGGTTATGCTATTCGGCCGGGTACTATACCAGACGATTTGGGGGTGATACCCTGTTTTTTACAATAAAAAGTTCTCCCATTATTACACCTTTCCCAATGAGGAATTGGTAATAGATTTCAGCAAGTTAACTGTTCTGAAAAAGGTAGGTGAATAGTCTATTCATTTACTTGTTCACGGCCATAAATGCTCCCGCGTTGATAAACCCTCCTCAAGGAGTCGCTTTCAATCTGGTGAGATTGATCAGTGGCAACTGGTTCACCGAGATCGGGCTTACCGGCATCTACCCAGGCGGTGTACCATGAGGAGCCAATGGCGTAAATGGTTTTTCGCATTTGACGCTCCACCATGCCATCCATTTCCCGCTCGTAGGCCAGAGCAAATTCCCGGCAGGGTTGCTGAATGGTTTGCTGCAATCTGTCTTCAAAGCACATCTGGGCATCCTCGGGGAAAGAATCACGAAGCCGCTGCTCGATTGAAAGCACAGAATCAACTTTTTGGTGGGTGTACAGAACAACATCCCAGAAAAAATCTTCCTTGTCTTCAATGTACTCGGCCTTCCCCACAATTAGATCGAAATCCTCTGCAAACAACTCTGGTATTCGGCTCTCCCAAAAGGCGTGAATACCGGTTTGCCCGGTTAGCTGTCCGTTGTAATTAACTGTCGTATGCAATGGTACGTGAGCATCACCAATATAGTGTCCAATATCAGCAGCATGTCTTAGAATCCTCGCTTTGTCTCCATTGCGCATAGCGCGGGTGAGCTGTCTTTGGATAATGGGCAAATAATAGGTGATTATGCCGTATTTTGAAATGTGATCCGTAATCAATATTTCGCAGCAATCCTCACCTGGGCAACCAAAAACAGCCTTTTTTTCAGGCCAATCACTCAGCGGGTATTTCCAGGGAGGGCGATAAAAATCACCGGGCACCCTGGGATCGAAAAACTCCTGGTAGTTCATGGCAAGCAGGCTGTCAAATTCACCGAAGGCCTTGTTTTTGTTTTGAACCTCTTCATCGAAGTGGATGTAGGGGAAATAGATCAAATGAGTATCGGGCACCTCTGCCCCACTGCAGTGGTCGATAATTTCCACTGAACTAAATTTTGCCAGTGCCTTATTCCATTCACGGGGAAGGTTATTATATGGAAATTCACCATAAACATCCAAATCAATGTAGTGTCTCGGACCCTCAAAGGGAGTGGCGTACCTTCTGCGGTCGGGATCCACCGCATGCGTGGAGAGATATTCTATTTCCTTTTTGAAAAGCGGCATCATTTCAGGTGGGAGGGTAAAAACAGCCAGCCGATTTAGTTTGCGATGGGCGTAAAACCCCCATTCTTCAGCCATTGTAGCACTGTAAAAACCCAGTGAGGAAAACACTATCAAGCCCGCGAAAATTGCGCAAATAAAGGTTCTCATATTAGAAAAATTCATCCTCGGTGGTGCGGAAGAACCAACTGTATCCCCACAAAATGTCCCGGAGTACAAAATACTGGGCCAACATAAAATCATCCCGCTGGGCACTGTGGACGTAAAACCTCAATTGAAATTCTGTGGCGTCAAATTCTGCAGCTGCAAATGGGCCTGGAATTAATTCGGGGAATCGCTGATAAAGCGTATAAGACACCTCATCTCCGTTGTTTCTGGTCAAGCTAATCTTCGCAAACGGATCACTGCTAAGTATGGAATCCTTCTGCGGGTGCTGATTTTCAAAACCCTCAACTCCAACACGACGGTAATTTCTCAGGTAACTCTCCACTAAACCGGGATGCCGGGTTCTTGTTATCCTTGGCATATCCGGATCAAGTGGTCTGATATCCCAGGAAGTCTCCCCTTCTCGCTCAATAACGAAAGACTCATCTTGTTGAAAGGGGTATTCCACTTCGATTTTTTCAATGTCCCGGATTCTTTCGTTGAAAATAGCTCTGTCCCTAAAGTGATCAGCTCGCAGGTCAAATCTTGCACGCAAACTTCCAGACCAGTAGGGAATATGCATAACATAAGGCTGTTCAGAACCCTCCATCAAAAAGTGTGTACCCTTTTCATCATTGGTTACCCCTCCAATGTAATAAGACTTCATAAGGTTATCACGGGTGTCGTAAATTTCGACTTTTATCCCAAGACTCGCAATGGTTTGGACAATATTGGTATAGGATGCTCTGGGGGGAATGAACCTCACCTCCAAATCTCTGATGATGCGCATCAACTCCTCCATAGAGGTTTTACTCGCGAGGTATCTGTCGTTGACATACCAGTCCGAACCTCTTCGATTGAGCAAGACAGGTTCATCGTTTCGGTTGGCAATAAAAATTTTGCCGATTTGGTCTGTATCTTTTATGGCAAATTCTCTGTCACTTGTATCGATGGAAGAACCGCCTTTGGATTCCTGGCCTGCAAAGTGATAAGTAAGGCCGAGAAGAGCCAGCAAAACAATAACATAAAGTATGGTTCTCTTCATTGGATCATTTTTTCTCAGTGGTGTTTAATAATGTGTCTTTCATAAACTATTTCAATATGCATTAACTACCGGATTACCGGTAGGTATCAGCTCTTAATTGAAAACCTGCGTTTTCTTATAAAATTGTACAGCAGCCCAAAGACCACTACAAATACAACAGGCAAACCGATGTTAAATAGCTGCCAGCTCAACCTTTCAGACCGGGCGCGCACCTCATTCATTAGCCGCAATTTAACATCCCTTGTTCTCGCCTCCAATATGCCTTCCTCATCCAGCAAATACTCAATGGAGTTCAAGACAAAATCTTTGTTTGCATACAACCTGCGCTCATACTGATTGAGGCCTACCGGTCTGACCTCACCCCTACTCGTAAAGGTGTTCAAACCGATATCTCCATCAGAAATGACAATCATGGCATTGTCCTGAATTCTGCTCTTGAACTCCATGTCTAATTGATCCAGGGTGGCTTCCATTTCCTGAGTTAGCCGGTGTTGAAATGCAGATGTAAATTCACCTTCAAGCAGCACAGCCAGGGGGAGATGGGGCCGGTTGAACCGCTCTGGTTTGGGATCGTACCGCAAGATGTCAAAATTAACCTGGGCTGGAACCATTTGGAAACGACTGTATTCCGAGGTGGAAAGAAGTACCGTTTTATCCAGGTTTCCCTGTGTTCGAATGGTATCTATGGAACTTGGAAAGAAAAAATTGATCCTGTCCAGTGCTTTCACAATGGGATGATCGGTTCGCGGGGCTACGAGTGGATAGTAATACCACGGAAACAGATCCATTTGCGAACCGCTCCCTACCCGACCAACGACCATAGGTATCCGGGAGCACTCAAGGTCCTGAACAAGGTCGGGATTGATGCGAACTCCGTAGTTAAATAGTAAATCCTCGAGATTTAAATCGTATTCCCAGGGTACAAAATTCCGGTGCTTACGAACTGAATCAATGGTCACATTGAGTTTGTTGATCATCCAAAGGACCCTGCCTCCGTTCATCACATACTGATCAAGTATAAACTTATTTCTCTCACTAAATGGTTTGGTCGGCCTGGCCACAATCAAAAGAGGGACCTGGTGGGGATCTATGTAGAAGAGAGAATCCAAATTAATGCGGCCAACCCGGTAATAATCTCTCAGAGAGCGATTGAGATCAGCCAATTGCATGGATTCTGCCTCTC
>SKLY01000272.1 GCA_007121335.1 Saprospiraceae bacterium
ATTAAAACCTTCAGATCTTCCAGTGGGGATAGGGTATTTGGAGTGTCCACTCCTATAATTTCAATCTGCTTTTCACTATCCCTCAGATACGATTTCAGCTCAGTTAACACCGTTCCATAAAGGGCAGTGGATAGCGGGGAAGAAAAATTTTCAATATCTGAGTCAGAAGAATTGTCGTTAAACCACTCATTGAGTTTCTCACCCTGTAAGCCACTGCATTCAAGACCAATCACATTGAAGTCAAAATGGTCTATCAACTGCCGGGAAAGGGCCATGCGTATGTTAGAAAACTCTGAAACGAAATGCGCACTCTCCCCTACTCCGATTACCCTGGCTCCTTCAATAACCTGCCTAAAGGAAACCTTTTTAGAAAAATCGGTAACATTAGAATCATTCAATAGCAACATAGGCCTAATTTAAATGCTTTTGACAAAATTAAAATCCCCAAATTAGACACACTATCGAACATAAACCCGTGGTGGCTTATGGGGACTTTTGATTAGTTAAAACGAGGTATCTTAACCATATACGGCTGTGAAAGGTCTCGCATAGATAAGTGAAAAACGGGTATTTTCCATGAAAAACGGGTATAATTCTTTCTATTTCATGAAAAACGGGTATCTTTCGGGGTATTTCATGAAAAACAGGTATAAATCCATATAAAGATCGTCTGTGGTAAATTCATTTCTGTGATTCATTTCTGTGCATACCAGGTAGCTGGATGTTAACTTGGCCTTTTAATCATAAAATGATATTCTGCTTATACCAGGAGCTTCAACCAAAACCACAAGATTCCCCTTATTCCTAACCTAACCACTACAAATCCGGTGAAAAAGTCACATCAATTGTTAGCTGAAATTTGATTAACTTTGGGACATTATAGGAGGCCTGAATTTCACCCCTCCGATTAGAGATAAAATTCGTAAGAAATCGAGACAATGGACTTGCAAGAAGAATGTGAAAGAATCACAGAGGCACTTAAGGAAGGCATCCCCCACTTGCCCGCTGCTTACCTTTTGGAAGAATACAATCAACTCAATTTGATGTGGCAGGATTTAAAAATGACCTCTGAAATTGAGGCTGAACTCGAAAGAGCACGGACTAAAACAATCACCGCCAACGAAGTCATCAAGCTCAATGAAGTCATTATGACATTAAATGAAATTACTGCATTAAAAAGTGTTTTGCCGGAGTTTAAGGAATCCATCATACGCACCATTGATAACGCAAAAAAACACATTGACTTTAACTCAAACCGAGCTTATCACTTGCATATCGAGCACGACTTTGAACCCAATTCCACCGTTGCTGAACTGTGGATTAAAAATTGGGAAGAGAAACTTGCAGGAATCAAAACAGACATTGATTTTACGCCTTATTGGGGCATACTGGAAACTTCTCAATGGGAGGAAGTTGATGAAATATTCGGAGAAATAATGGTGGGCGAAAATGAAGTGCTTTTGGATCTGGCCTATGCCTTCAAACTAAACTCCTACCAGATGTTCTATAACACACTTGAAGAGCTCAACCTCTTTAAACCCGATAATAAAACACTGCCAAAGGGCATGAAAATATCCATCGGTGAGCACGATTCCCACCTATTTGAATTCGAAGTAAAGTGACCAATCAAATATTCCGGTAAGATGGGTTCTTTCCATCACCGCTGCAGAAATGTCAAATAAAGCTTTTTACAATTTAATTCTGCATGATCCCGGGAATTCAACCAAACACTTCATTTTTTCAATAAAAAAAGCAATAAAACCCGCAAGCCGCCATTTTTAACTAATAAAAACTAACGTATGACAACCACTAAAAAACACGATGAGCAAATGGCAAAAATGACCTTTGCTTCGGTTTATCCGCACTACGTCAACAAGGTAGAGCGCAAGGGCAGGACCGAAGAAGAATTGCAAGAGGTCATTCAGTGGCTCACCGGATTTGACAGCGAAAAACAGCGGGAGTTAATCGATGAAAAGGTGACCTTCCAAACATTTTTTGAAAGGGCCGATCTGCACCCCAATGCGCCGCTAATCAAAGGGGTTATCTGCGGTTATCGAATCGAAGACATCGAGACCCCGGTCACGCGACAGGTCAGATACCTGGACAAACTGGTCGATGAACTTGCCAAAGGGCGCAAGATGGAAAAGATTTTGCGAAGCGCCTGACAATCAGCAGTACCTGCTATCCCAACCGACCTTTTGAGCCTCAGGAATTGGCGGATGATTGCATTCCAAAATATCCTCAGCACCGGACTTTCATCTCATTTGCAGCAGAAAGACCTCACCGGACTGCCCGCATCGATTCTTTTTCCTTACTTTTGCCCCACAATCTGCGCAAATGCTGAAGAGTCTGAGCATAAAGAATTACGCCATTATTGACCGGTTGGAACTCCAGCCTTCGGAGGGCCTCAATGTACTCACCGGAGAGACCGGAGCCGGCAAATCCATTTTGCTCGGTGCACTGGGTCTCGTCCTCGGACAGCGGGCCGACCTCGGGGTTTTGAGAAATCCTGAGGAAAAATGTGTGGTGGAGGCCATTTTTCAGCTCGCCGATGGCAAACTAAAGCCCATCCTGGAGGAAAACGACCTGGATTTTTCAACTGAAATGATACTCAGGCGAGAAATCCTGCCCGCCGGCAAGTCAAGGGCTTTTGTAAATGACACTCCGGCCAGGCTAAGCCTTTTACAACAGATAAGTTCCCTGCTGGTCGATCTGCATCAGCAGTTTTCCAGCCTTGACATCTATCAGCAAAACTACCAACTCGGCCTGGTGGATGCCATGGGAGACAATGAAAAATCGCTCCGTGATTACCGCGAAATTTTCAACACCTGGCAATCAAAGAAGAGGGAACTGGAAAAACTTAAACTGCGGGAAGCGGAGGCGACCAAAGAACACGATTTTGTGGCTTTTCAATGTGAAGAGCTTCAGGAATTCGGACTACAAAAAGGTGAAAAAGAGGAACTGGAAGAGCGATTGCACACCCTTGAAAACTTTGAGGGCATCAAACACGCCCTCAGCAAGGTTGAGTCCGTGATTGAAAATTCACCGGCATCCATGGAATCGCAATTGAACGAACTGCTCAGGGAAATGCGCGCTTTTTCCGAAATGAACCAGGAGATAAAATCACTGGCGGAAAGACTGGAATCTGCAGCGGTTGAGTTGAGTGACATTTCCAGAGAGGCCTCCCTGCTGAACGAGCAAATGGAGCACAATCCCGGTGAAGTCGAAACCACCCGCCAGCGACTGGATGAGTTGATCCGGTTGATGAACAAGCACCAGGTGGAAAGTGAGGAGGATTTGATCGTACTTCAAGCAGATTTGGAGGAAAAACTCAAGTCCTTCGACTCAGTTTCGGAGGAAATTTCGGCTCTGGAGGAAGAACTGGCGGACTGCAGAAAGCAACTACAGACCAGTGCAGACAAACTGAGTGACAACCGAAAGAAAGCGGCTGGAAAAATGGAAAAGGAAACCATGAAAATCCTCCAGACCCTTTCCATGCCTCATGCTCGCCTGAAAATTTCACTAACTCCATCCGGTGAACCCCGTGCAGATGGCATGGACGAGGTTGAATTCCTCTTTTCAGCCAACAAGGGGGTCGATTTCAAAAACCTCAGGGATGTGGCAAGTGGAGGTGAGATCAGCAGGTTGAATCTCGCGATAAAGTCCATCATTGCGGGAAGGGTTCACCTGCCCACTTTGATTTTTGATGAGATAGATTCAGGAGTGAGTGGTGATGTGGCGCTGAAGATGGGGCGCATTTTGAAAAAAACGGCCTCTGAACACCAGGTAATCGTGATCACCCACTCTCCCCAGGTAGCTGCATGTGGCTCCAATCACTTTTTCATCTACAAAAAGAGCGACACCAAACACACTCAGACCCATCTCAAGCAGTTAAATGGAGAGGACCGACTTCACCACATTGCCGTGATGCTGAGTTCGGATCCACCAGGTCAGGCGGCCCTGCAAAATGCAAGAGAATTATTAGAAACGAATAATTGATAAAATATGGCTCACAACTTATTAGAAGGAAAGAGAGGAATAATTTTCGGTGCTTTGGACGACCAGTCCATCGCCTGGAAAGTCGCGGAACACTGTGTGGCAGAAGGTGCGAAAATCACTTTGACCAACGCTCCCGTCGCCCTCAGATTTGGGAAAATACAAGCCCTGGGAGAGCAACTCGATGCAGAGGTCATCCCCGCAGATGCGACCAATATGGAAGACCTGGATCAACTCATCGACCAGTCAGTCGAAAAGCTCGGAGGGAAACTCGACTTCGTACTCCACTCCATCGGAATGTCGCTGAATGTGCGAAAAAAGCGGGAATACACCAATCTGAAGCACGACTGGATGTTAAAGACCCTGGACATTTCGGCCCTGTCATTCCACAAACTCATGCAGTCTCTTTTGAAAAAAGACGCCATGAACGAATGGGGTTCCATACTGGCATTGAGCTACATCGCCGCACAGCGCGTCTTTCCCGATTACAACGAGATGGCGGAGGCTAAAGCCTTGCTGGAATCCATAGCGCGGAGCTTCGGCTATCACTTTGGCGACCGCAAAAAGGTTCGCGTAAATACCATCAGCCAGTCCCCCACCTGGACCACAGCCGGCAGTGGCGTAAAGGGGTTTAAGCAGTTTTTTGACTACGCAGAGGAAATGTCACCTCTCGGCAATGCCACCGCGGATGAATGCGCCGATTACTGCGTATTTTTGTTCTCAGACCTCAGCAGAAAAATCACCATGCAGAATTTGTTTCACGACGGAGGTTACTCGGCCATGGGTATCAATCCCGCCGTGATGGATGACGCTGAGTAAATTCCCGGACCCATTGAGCAGTTTTAAAATCGGGCATGATGTGCTGAAACCGAACCGCACCAGATCAAAATACCTGTTTCGCTGTTTTTGTACAACGGCGGCCCTGCTGCTCATTCCCTTGCTTTTGACAGGACAGGACAGACGTCAGGCACCTGCATGGGACCCTGTGGGACCGGAGAGAGAGACAGAGACAGAAAATGACACGATTCCTCCCCTGGATCGACAGGTTGAACCGGATACCCAGTACATTATGTACTTTTACTTTGATCAACCTTTCCAAAGGCACGACCTGCTGGACGATCCCTACCGCGACAGGGACCTGCACTTTGATCCGGCGCAAAGCGGGGGATGGGAACAGGCCACCACCGGCCACCTGGGAGGGCCGACCCGCCCAATGATATTGGAGCCGGACCGGGAGATAGGATTCAGGACCGGAATTGACGACTACCGGTTTTATTGGAATCAAATAGAGGATCAGCGGTACTACCATCAGTATCGCCCCTATTCCAACCTCATGTACGCTCAGGGGCCTATTCAGGACCAAAACACCACCCGGGCGATGTTCAGCACCGGCTTTGACGATGGGGTGAATGTATCCATCGATTACCGGAGGATCAACCACGAGGGCAATTACAACCGCCAGCGCAATTTTCAAACCTACATTTCCGCCTCTCTTTCCAACAGCAGTGAGGACGGCAAGTGGCACAACTTCGCCACCTTTTTATCCAATGCGGTTCTCTCCTGGGAAAATGGAGGTATCACCACAGATACCCTGTTCAGGGAAGAATTTTTTGAGGACGATCGCACTCTCATTCCCGTTTTTTCAGAAAACGCAGAGAGCAGGCAACAACACCGCGCAGTGTATTTCTCCAATTACCGGCTCATTCGGGACGCAGAGATTTTCGGACTCCGATTACCACTTTACGCCAATCACTACATGTCTTTTGGCAATCGATTTTTTCGCTACACGGACAGCAGTCCCGACCCGGAATACTACGGCCAGTTTTTTCAGGTGCCCGGCGGATTCAGGCGATTTATGGAAGTGGGCACCATTGAGCAGCGGATAGGAGTGGCCATTGGGGACATCTTCAATTTTGAGCGCGAGCGCGTCTCCAACTACCTGACCGTCAATTTGCGCTGGGCGCGACACAACGTCCGCTTTGACCCCGAATCATTTAGAACAAGCGAATGGTTTCTTTCTGCCAATGCGGGTTTGAGTCCCGGCGACCTCTTTTTCATAGAAGCTTCCGGTGAACTCGGTGTAATTGGAGATGCTGCCGGAGATGCTAAATTAAATGCCAGGGCCGGTCTGGAAGGCACCGAATTGAGCTTTTTCGGTGAACTCGACTACCTGCGAAGGGGCCCTTCCCTGATCGAAACCCGCTTTCCATCCCCGGAGGGATACGTGTACAACAACAATCTGCCGGCTTTCACTCACACGGTTCTGGGAGGGGGAATAGAATGGAAAAGACTCAATTTGAAGGCGGGGTTTCGTCAGCATCTGCTCTTCAATCTTCCCTTTTTTGAGGAAGATGGCAAAAGCAATTACGTAGATGAAACACTGGCCATCCCACAGTTGAGAGTGGCTTTCAAACCCGATTTGGGACCGATTATCCTGCATTCTCACTTTGCCTGGCAACAGCAGAGCAGGCGAGAACTGGCCATGCCGTCCCTGTATTTTAAACAGCGCGTGGCAGTCACCGGCACCTTATTTGAGGAAGCGCTTGAATACCAGCTGGGTCTGGATGGATTGCTTTTCCGGGGATACAGCGCCAGCCGTTACTTTCCCGCCATCGGTAACTTCACACTTTCCAACCGGGATTTGGACGATACCTTCCGCGCAGAACCCTGGCTCGCCATTCGCATCCAATCCTTTGACGCAATCCTGCGATTTGAAAATTTCGGCTACATCTTCACCGACCGCATCGATTATCAATTTGACGGCTATCCCCTACCCGACTTCCAATGGCGCCTCAAACTCCGATGGCAACTAAACGATTGAGCTTTTTCTGCTGCTAATTATCTCTTTTTAAATACTGTAAACAATAGAGAATATCTGAAACTGACGGAAATCTATTGGATACTTCCCCTACCAGATTTTCACCCCAAAATCCTTTGCGGCCTTTGCCTCCTTTGTTCCCTTTGCGTGAAACCCCTTATCAAAGGCCTGGGCATGAATGACAGCCACCAGTGAACCCCTGAAACGACATGCCCCAGCGAATTCCTTCATTTAAAAATAACCCGATAAAACTGATATAAAGCAGGATCCAATGAACTAACGGCTTACACAGCCATTCGCCATCGACCATCAACCATAAGCTTGCCCCCAATCCTTTGGCGGGGCCAATGAGGTCATCAGCCAATTGTTTCTCGCAAAGCCTCAAAGCCGCAAAGGAAGACGCAAAGAGGGGAACATCAAAACAGATTTCACCAGGGAAATCCTCCAAATAAATAACCCCGATATAACCAATATGATGCAGGATACCTCGAACTTACGTCGCAAACAGCCATCCGCCATCGACCATCCGCTTGCCCCCCCCCAAAGCATTGGGGGGTGGGCCATCAACCGCCTAGCGTAGCAACACCACATCCCCCTGCAGCACCTCCACAAATCCATCATCGTGTTGGATTTCCATATAGTAAGCAAAAACAGCGGGGTTCATTTCACTTCCATTGAAATTGCCGTCCCAGGCAGGTACGCTGTCCGGGTCAGTGACCTCTCTGTTCAAAGCGGCAAAAACCCGGTTGCCCCAGCGGTCGTATATCTCAAATCGAAGGATTTCTCCCTCAAAGTCGGCCGGGAAGTAGGGTCGGAATACGTCGTTTACACCGTCCTCATTGGGACTGAAAGCATTGGGGAAGTAAATTCCGCGCAATTGAATTGGGATCAGGGAAATAGAGGCGCTGGCAGAACAGCCTAGCGAATCTGTCAC
>SKLY01000129.1 GCA_007121335.1 Saprospiraceae bacterium
AATGTAAGCATATTTTTGAAAGAAGGCGTGGTGTCGACTGGTTTGGGAAGCATTGGCTGGAAAATCGTGGACTTTCTGACAGTATATTATCACAAGCCTGTATGTCATATATTTGAATGTTTTAATGTTTCATATCAATACAAAATCCCATATGGTGGCCCCCACCCCCACTTTTTCTAATCCAATACCTCAAATTCTTCCTTGTATTACAACTTTTTTTAATATCTTAGCGGCTGAAAATGGGTGGAGAGGTGTTTCTTTGCCTGAAATCGGTATGTATGGCCAGAGTTCGGAATTGGAAAGTGCTTTACGAGGGGATTGTGGCGGGTGACCGCGTCAAAATGGGCATGGCTTTTTCCCTGATAGAGAGCAACAAGCCCGGTGATAAGAAAGAGGCAAACCGGCTGATCAATGCCTGTGTAAGGGCGAAGACTAAACGGAGTTTGCGGATAGGCGTTACGGGCTCGCCGGGTGTGGGTAAGAGTTCGGTGATTGAAAAACTGGGCCTGGAGGCTATTGAAAGGAGGCACAAAGTGGCGGTTTTGGCAGTGGATCCGAGCAGTTCGATATCCGGGGGGAGTATTTTGGGGGATAAAACGCGGATGCTGGAACTGTCTTCCTCGCCCAGGGCGTTTATTCGCCCCAGTGCGGCAGGCAAAACGCTGGGTGGTGTTTCACGGGCCACGCGCGAAGCCATTGCCATTTGTGAGGCGGCTGGTTATGACCTTATTTTGGTGGAAACGGTGGGCGTGGGACAATCCGAAATTTCCGTTTACAACATGACTGATATGTTCGTTTTTCTCGTGCTTCCGGGTGCAGGAGATGAGCTGCAGGGCATCAAGCGGGGAATTGTGGAAATGGCGGACCTGGTGGTGGTCAACAAGGCCGATGGGGAGCGCGGAAATCTGGCAGATCAATCGGCCAAAGACTATCGCAACGCCCTGCATTTGCTGGCTGCCAAAACATCGGGCTGGAGGGCCCGCGTATTGAAGCACTCCATCGAACAAAAGGACACCACCACTGCCCTGCTGGATAAGATAGCGGAATTTTGGTCGTTTATCGAGGAGCGTGAAATTCAGCAAAAAAGACGGGGGCAACAGCAGATGACCTGGTTTGAAGAACTGCTCAAATCCTCGCTTTTGGAGAAAGTAAATGCCCTGCTGAGTGGAGAAGAACTGAAGCTGGAAGAGTTGAAAAGTGAGGTGTACCGGTCGGAGATTAGCCCCGGTACGGCTGTGGATCAATTGATTGAAAAAATCGAACTAAAGATCGCCAAATGAGGGCCATGAGAACGCATTTTAAATCGGTTTTGCAAAAATGCCTGGCGGCTGGTGTGACGGCTTTTGTGCTGCTCGCCCTGTCGGCTGCCATTGCACCCCTTAACGCCCAGAATAACAACCTCCCGCAATTCGCCCAGCCCATCGACTACCCCATGTCGCTGTCGGGCACTTTTGGAGAAATCAGGAGAAGCGGGTTTCACTTCGGCGTTGATCTGCGGTCCCAGTGGACGGATGAGGAGGATTACATTTTGTCCATAGGGGACGGATACATTTCGCGTTTGTTGGTGGCTGCCGGCGGATACGGGAATGCAGTTTACATCAACCACCCGGAGGGCTACACCTCGGTTTATGCGCATTTGGACCGCTTTTCCCCTGAAATTGAGGAGCGCATAAGAGAGCGGCAGTACAGAGAAGAATCTTTTGAAGTGGATTTCCACCTGCGCCCCGGAGACTTTCCTGTGGAAGAGGGAGAGGTACTTGGAACCATGGGTAATACGGGGTTTTCATTTGGGAAACACCTGCACTTTGAGATCAGGGAAACAGACGGACAAAGACCGGTCAATCCTCTCCTTTTCGGATACGATGTGGCGGACAGGCACGCTCCAGTGCTCCGTGAAATTGGACTGCATGTCCTGGATGACAAGGGCAATGTATTGGACAGATCACATTACCGACTGAGGCACAGAGGAGGCAACAGATACGTCGTAAATCCATCGCAAATTGAAGTCGAGGGCTGGCAATTTGGGATTACACTGAAGGGACACGACCGCATGACCGGAACCAACAACCGCAATGGCATTTACCACATTCAGCTCTTTATAGACGACAGCCTTTACCACGACATCACCTTTGACCAACTGGCGTATTCAGAGCGTCCCTTTTTCAGAACCCATGTGGATTACGCCGTCAATGTAAAGGAAAACAAGCGCCATCATCTGCTTTACAAGCACGAGGGCAATCAATTGAAACTGTACTGCGACTGCCCCACTTTTGGCATTGTAAATGCGTACCGGGAGCAACCGAGAAATATCCGCATAACGGCCTCCGATTTTCAGGGCAATGAATCCAGTGTGGAATTTGATGTGATCAGAGCCGAGCCACCTTACGAGCGCGAACCCAGACTCTACACCCACCGTTTTGAAGAGGGAAAAGCAAAAACCGTCCACCTTTCAAGCGGCAGCATTCACTTTCCCGCCAATGCTTTTTTCAAAAACGAATCCCTCTACATCAGAGAGCATCAAGACGAATGCGAGGATTGCATTTCACCGGTCATCGAAATAGCCCAGGACGGCATACCCTTTTTCAGGAGACCCACCCTGAGTTTCAATACCTATTCATTCCCGTCTGAATTGCGGGACAAGGTCTATATGGGTACAATCGATGAAGACGGAGATGTCAGGTTAGTTCCGGGTCGCTGGAACGGAAGGGACTTTGAGGCCAGAATTCGCTCTGCGGGCAAGTACGCTCTGTTTATCGACACCATCCCGCCGGTCATCAAACCTGTACAATTCAGAAAAGACATGCGGGGGCTGCCATCCATGAGTTTTGAAATATTCGACGAGCTGCCTGCATCCATGCGCAATGGTGGCATCAGCTACCGCGCCGAGATCAATGGAGAGTGGGCCCTTTTTGAATTTGACCTTAAAAACGACCTCATCACCCACCATTTTGAACGGCCCCTGAAACCGGGTACGCATCACTTGAAAATTGAGGTGGAGGATGCCGTCGGCAATAAAACGGTGAGGGAATGGGAGTTTACGCGCTAGGAAAGCTGCTCCACGCCACTTGAGTGCAAGCCAATCAAGCAGTAAGCCATCAGGAGGTTTACAAAAACTCCTGACCTAAGAAATTATAATCGGTAATCAGTCCAAACCGAGCAGCTCCGCAATTTGCTGGGCATGGGTTTTGGTCTTTACCTTTTCAATGACCTCCTCAACCTTGCCGTCCTCGTCGATTATGTAGGTTGAACGAAGGACTCCATCATACTCCCGACCCATGAACTTCTTTCTTCCCCATGCGCCATAAGCCTGAAGCACTTCCTTTTCCTCGTCTGCCAGCAAACTAAAAGGAAACGAATACTTGTCGATAAACTTTTGGTGCTTGGCGGGCTTATCCGGGCTTACACCCAGCATTTCAAAGCCGTGCTTTTTGAGCTTGTCGTAGTCATCTCTCAGGCTACAGGCCGCGGCAGTACATCCCGGCGTGTCGTCTTTTGGATAAAAAAACAGGATCAACTTCTTCCCCCTGAAATCATCCAGGGAAACTTTTTCACCTCTCTCATTGACTCCTTCAAAATGCGGAGCCTTTTCTCCCTTTTGTGGTCTGGACATATGTTATTTTTTTTGAAGAAACACCGGTGGGGAGGTTTGGTTCACTGCTGTTTGGGAGTTGTGGGATACTGGGTTGGGGCTTAAGAGCGGCTGATGGCCGATGGTTGATGGTCCATGGCTTGTTTGAGTTTTGAGTTCTTAGTTGTGAGTTTTGAGTTGTTTGCGAGCCCGCGACCTTGATGTAGCCTGCAGAATATCTATTCGGAGGGATTGTTGAATTTTGGAGGATTTTTTCTGTAAAAAGGGTTCTTTGCGCCTTCCTTTGCGGCTTGGCCCCCTCCCCAAAGCATAGCCTGCCCCCAAAACTTTGGTGGGGGGACAAGAAAGCTTTGGGGGTGAAACCAAAGTTCCAGCTTCAGAATTACCACAAACTTCCTCATTCTAACCAGGTCATTAGAATTCTCGCCAAAACGCGTCCCACACACGCAATTGACTAATTGCCTCACTGCACCCAAAACCCGCAGCCTCAAATTTTTCAAAACAATCCAGAAAATTCCTGATCCATCAATCCGCTTTAACCCATTTCAAGGTAACCGGTCTGAGGCCATCTGAAAAAACCCTAACCAGGTACATGCCGGAGGACCAGGAGGATGCATTGATCTCTTTTTGGTGGTAGCCCGATGTAGCTCTGTGTATGAGTTGACCGTTGAGCGAGTAAACCTCGACATTGAAAGGAGATTGCAGCTCGCCCTCAACGACCACCGTCAGATAGTTGCGGCCAGGATTTTCCAGCAGTGAGGCCTCCACAGAAGGTGGTATTTCCTCTATTACATTGGTAGGCGGCCCGGGCTCTTTGCCCTCGATAATTATTTGATAGGTGTTATAGACCTTCTCATCCAGAGAGTCGCGGTCGGATATCCTGTAGGGTTGATTTACCCTCAGTCGCAAGGTAGCGTCGTTGGGAATAAGGCCCTCCTCGTAACCCAATAATCCTTCTGCCAGCGGAATACCGGCCCAGGTAACATTTTGTAAAACCTGAGGTAGTTTGATGCTGTTGGGTAGCGGACCAGCCAGAAGTTCCCTAATTTCCTCTCCCCCATCGTATTTCTGATTGGTAATGTAGATGTTGTGTTGGCCCCCCGCGTAGTAGGATGCAACACCGGGCGCATCAATTTCAATTTGGGAGCCCGGATTCCACATCCTGTCGTTTCCTCTCAGCAAGTCCTCGTCCAGCTCTGCGATTTCTTCGTTGGGGTTATCCGGCCGGTATATGGTATTTTCGCCAAAAAACACATTGAGTCGCTCGCCCGTTTCCACGTCAACTGCATAGCCAGGGAACCAGGCATAGCCATTCGGAAGATCGGGGTCATCCAGTGGCATGCCATCGGGTCCAGCTTCCTTAGACGCTGCCGGTCGTTGTAATAACTGGAACATCAAAGAGTCATTGGTTGAAAATTGGGAATCAGTAAAATATCTGCTGGCAGATTGGACAACTGCCGTCCTGCTCCATTTGCTGGTATCTGACGTAAAAACCAAATCTACGTTATTTGACCTTTTTATGCCCCCGGCACTACCCGCACAGGCTCCGACATTTTGAGAACTAACCCAGGCGGGGGTAATATAAGCATCATCCCTCTGCCGGTAATCAAATAAGCAATAAGGGTAAAACCCCAGACTATTTTCCTCAGTAAAAGCCTGAAATGGATCCATTTCATAATCATCTTGAAATTCCTGGTTTTTGATAAAATTAATTGGCCCTTCGGGAATTCCCGGGTCTGTAGGCTGATTTTTCAAAAAGGAGAGCCATTCCGGGCCATCGGGATCGGAAAATACAAGTTCGGAGCTTACAAATCCATTCGAACGGTCGAAAAACGGGTCAGATCCGGGAGGATCAAGCTGGCCAAACAAAATCGAGATTCCAAAATCTTCCAGCAACACCTCATTCAAAACATCTATGGTTGTAGCAGAAACCAACTCAGTCCCATCGCTCAAATCCGTGGCTGTAAACCTGGTATCACCCAGCAAGTCCTCTGAGGCTGGATCGCTGTCAAAAAACTTCACCTCGACTGCGCCATCCCGGATATTAACCGGGTCAATTATATTCACATCCAGTGGGCCGTGTCCATCCAGGTAGGAAATCTCCCCATCAAAATCCTCCACCAAAACAGATTCGTGAAAATCGGCATCAGGAATCAAATCCACCCCGGGATTACCGGCCCCTTCTATACGAATTATTTGAACACCATCGCCATAGTCAGAATTGTACTGTAAGGTATCAGGAGATTCTCTGGGTTCCACTTCATAGACCCTGAGATTTCTCGTACTTGGTATGGCCGTAAATTGTTGACCCCGTTCAGGTCGAAAAGGATCGAACTGACTGAAGTTGTTGTAGGCGTATGCAATCACCGTAAAATAGTAATTATCTCCATTAACCAGTGCCGGATCATCACCGGGTAGAGCAAAGGCATCCTCCTCCACTACAAATGAATGCCTCAACCCTTCATTGGCTCCTTCGGTAATCTGTACCGGGAAATAAATGGTATCTCCTGAAAAAGGGTCGATTTCCGTGTACCAGTTGTACGCTTCCCTCACATCATTTCTCAAATCGGCCTGAAAAACCACTCTGGCCAGATTTGGATCGGTCAGGTTTTTAAAATCCAGAGGGACATCGGGATTGTCCAACTGATATACCAGGTAACCTTCAAACCGGTAGAGAGAATCCTCGGTTTCATCCGGCAGGTTTTGTACCTCCTCTACAAAATCAAGATCAGCATTATTGGAAAAGTCAGGGTCGTTACTCAAGTGAAAAACAATCTTTTGATCCAGCGGGATGCCAACCATGTCGGGGGCATCGGGTCCGGTGTATTCACCATTCTCGTCATCCAATCCCACTTCACCTCTATCTCCGGCCATACAATTCTCACTCTGAGAAAATAGCAAAGCCAATATTAAAACGCAACCGGTAACTCTCGTGTAAATGTGTGTCATAATTCGTCTGTTTGTAGATTTTTTTCAAAAGTTTGATTCTAATAAAATGTGCCAATTCTTTGACACATCACAACCATTTTAAACCATATCCTTCTGTCTCACTGCCTCACCCAATTCTCCACCACCCTTTCTTTCGATTCAGGATCAATAACCTCCAAAAAATACAGACCGGAGGGAAGATTAGAGGTGGAGATGGAATGCATACCACTGCCGTATTTTCCAGAGTAAACTTCCTGTCCGTGGGTGCTTATCAATCTCAGATGTACAGCCGATTTCCCGGCACCATTTATTTCGAATCGCAGGTGGTTTTGGACTGGGTTGCCGTATATCTGCAGGCTCAATTGGTTCTTTTTGTCAAAAGTTGAAGGCGATTCATCAATATCTCCGGCTATCTCCTCCTCGACTTCTGGGTCATCAGATTCCAGGGAGGAGGATATGTTTACAGAATAAACTTTCACATTGCGACTGCTCGCGATGTACTGCGTGCGCTGACCCACTTCAGGTTCGCGCCAGTTAAACTGCTCGTAGTTGTTGTAAGCGTATGCAATTGCGGTGTAATAATAAGTCCGGCCAACCTCAAATTCGCCGGCACCCCCTTCGGAAAATGCGTCATTTTCAAGGGCAAAATTGCGTTCAATACCCGCATCAGTACCCTCCACCATGAGAGCAGGACGGAAAATCCTTCTTCCCAGTGGATTTGGATTTTCACTGGGTTCCCAGTTGTAGATATCCCCTATTCCATTTTCCACATCGGTCTGATAAACCAGACGCGCCAAATGCGGGTTTCTGAGGTTTTCAGGACTGGGTTCCACATGTTGATTGCGCAACTGATACACCTTGTATCCTTCAAAAACGTATTCATCATCCTCGATTCCATCAGGGAGAAAAGTGCCTTTTTCGCTGTAGTCCTCATTGGCATTGTTGGATTCCGGCCAGCTATTTTCAATGGTAAAATCAATTCTTTTGTCAGCCTCGCTGACGACCAGATTGGGCGCATCCGGTCCTCGCATTTCCGTTTCAAAGCAGGAGTTAAACAACGTCCTTGCGCGCTTATTCGCACTGAACAATCGGCTCAAATCCGGGCAGGGGTAATCA
>SKLY01000299.1 GCA_007121335.1 Saprospiraceae bacterium
GAGCAAGCTGAAGATCACTAAATGCGCAGTCCCAGGATCGCCCCTTTCCAGGGGTGGGATTGTCGGCATTTACATATAAAGTATTGGGTCGATCAACCGGCACTGTACTTTGAAACTCATAAGCACCCATATCTATAACATCACCGGGAATTCCGGTAGCATTGAAAATGCGTGCATTGCCGTCCAGGTCGAATTCGGGAAGATTGAGACCCGTAGTGTCCGGGTTTCCGGCGTCGATGGCGGGTGAGCAGTTGGTGAGTCTGAGATCCCCATCACTTGTGGGTAAATTACCCAAATCCACATCCTCGACAAAAAGGGGATCTAAGTCAATATTGTCGCCTAAATCGGTCCCTGCATTGGCATTCCAGTTGCTGCTGCCTCCTGAGTTGGCGATGACACTGTAGGAAATATCACAGCTTGCATTTCCGGCATTGGTAATACTTGCATTAAGCGTATTGGTCTGACCACTTGCCCGGTTGTTCCATATGATGGTATTGATGAGTTCCACAGTGGCATCGTCCTGATTGAACAGTGCTCCGCCCTGGTTCCCAGCTGAATTTCCGCTGAGCACGCAGTTGATCAGTCTAACTTGGGCGTTATTCAAATTATAAAAAACGCCACCATTGGAAGAGCCAGCGATATTTCCATGAAACAAAGAATTCCGGGCTTCAAAATTGGGAGCACCCCAAGAAAACGGATCACCATTATAGATTGCACCTCCAATGCTGGATGCTGCATTTCCACTAATAATACAATCCAATACCAAAATATCACTGCTGTAGTTTAATATTGCCCCACCGGCAAAGACCCCCGAATTTTCAATAATTGTAGTATGCTCAATTTGAGCAAAACTGTTTTGCGAAACTGTGAGTGCTGAACGCCCTGTATTTCCTTCCAACAGACAGCCGGAAATAAAGATGTTAACATTTTGCTGCACAAATATACCACCGCCGGTATTTTCCAGAATATCGCTGTTTGATATGGTGAGATTCCCGTCGCCCCTGACATTTATACCACCCCCTTCTGATCCCTCATTGTTTCTGATTGTGGAGTTTTCAATAATAGGATGTGCGGAAGCTCCATCGACATATATCCCGCCTCCACGATTCCCACCTCCCAAGGTGATATTTTCCTCAACAATTAAATTATTGAGCAAGGGAGATCCATTTGAAATATAGATTCCGGCCCCTGACCGATCGGGTGCAGATGTGCTTCCTGGCCCACCAAAATCTGCATTCCCCATTCTTATGGTAAATCCATCCAGGACTGCAGAATTATTGGTATTTGATCCATTGACCACCGAATTGCTATTCCCATCGTGATCCCCTGAGTTATTGATGTCACCGCTCAGTATGGTTTCGTAGATCCCTGGAGTTCGCTCTGAGAGCTCAGTTTCATTTCCGAAAAATCCACCGTAAATGGCCACATCGTTCAATAAAAAGAAGGAGGCTTCCCTGTCCATAGGATCAAAAGTCGGGAAATAGGTCCCGGCCGCAACCCAGATGGTGTCCCCGGCCTGAGCTATAGCGAGTGCATCCTGAAGATCCGTAAATGCGCATTCCCAGGAATATCCACTTCCTGAAGCCGGATTGGATGCATTGACATAAATTATTCCGGAACCAACTATACTATCCGGAAATTCGTATGCACCCATGTCGATAACATCACCGGCAGTTCCGGTTGCATTGAAAATCCGGGGATTGTTGTCCAAATCCAACTCGGGAAGGTTAAGACCGGTAGTATCGGGATTGCCCGCATCGATGGCGGGGGAGCAGGATGTGAGCCTGAGATCTCCGTCGCTTGTTGGCAAATTACCCAGATCGACATCTTCTACAAACAGAGGGTCCAGGTCGATATTGTTGCCCAAATCTATTCCTGTATTGGTATTCCAGTTGCTGCTGCCTCCGGAGTTGGCAATGAGGCTGTAAGAAATATCAACATTAGAAGGATTAGAGTTAAATATACTGGCGCTCAGTGTATTGTTTTGATTGTTGGCCTGATTGTTCCACAAAATAGAATTGACTATTTCGATTGATCCGAATTGATCCGGATTGGAAATTCCACCCCCCTGACTGCCGGCTGAGTTGCCGCTTATTACACAATTTATCAGTTTAACCGGGGTAGTGTTAATCCTGAAAATGGCTCCTCCTTCTGTACCGGCAGTATTTCCATAAAACAATGAGTTTGTCGCCTCAAAAACAGAACCGCCCGTATTGTAAATAGCTCCCCCCCACGTGTCTGCTGTATTTTCGCTGAAAACAGAATTTTTTACATACAACTCGCTGTCCCAATTAAATACACCTCCTCCAGCCTGTCCTGCGGTATTCCCGATAAACGATGAATTGTTGATATGTGCGATACTGTTAAGTCTTGTCGTCAATGCAGGCCCCCCGCTGTTCCCCTCTATCAGACAGTCGGAAATCGTTATAATGGTATTGCTCCACAAATAAATCCCCCCTCCTGTATTTTCAACGATACTGCAATTGACAAGTGTGAGATTGCTATTGGCGTGAAGATTAATGGCTCCACCTAAAAAGCCATCGTTATTTAAAAACACAGAATTGCTCATGACGGGTTCAGAGGAAATACCGAATACGTGCATACCTCCACCTCTGTTATCCGTATTTGAGGCTAAATTCTCTTTTACAATCAGGTTGCTGAAAGTGGGTGATCCAAAAGAGATATAAATACCGCCGCCTGATCTACTTGGGTCACTTGGGTCAGGGCTGCTTCCATCAGCATTTCCCAGCGTAATGGTAAATCCATCCAGTACCGCCGTGTTGTCTACTCCTGACCCATTCACCACCGAATAGCTATTCCCATCATGATTGCCGGTCCCATTGATATCTCCGCTGAGTATGGTTTCATTCATTTCGGGATCTCGTTCAGAGAGACTGCTTTCGGTGCCGTCAAAACCACCGTAGATGCGGACCATGTTGGGCATGTCAAAGGATAGCTCACGATGGCCTGTAGCACAAGGATCACAATCCACAGGGTAATAAGTGCCCTGAGCGACCCAAATATCGTCACCCGGGCCAGATTGATCAATAGCATGAGTAAGTGTCCTGTAAGCTTCTGCCCAGGAATCACCTGTATTGCCGTCGTCTCCTGCGGTACTGACGTAAATTATCTGTGAAAACACATTGCCCGCTGAAAAAAGAAGAGTCAAAACCAGTGTGATTTTAACCAAATGTGGTGAAGTTGGATTCATAATCTTAATGATAAAACGTTAAAACAACTGGATCTTTTTGATGTAAAGCAAATTAAATTAGGCACTTTTGCTAATTCAATTTACCTTTCGCAAATATACTATTATTTTTGATGTAGATCAATATTGGGAAAAATTTGTTAAGGCAGGGTGAATCAATCCTCAGTGTATTGTATATCAAACAGTAGGAAAGTGGTATAAAAGTTTTAGAGACACACAGGGAAAAATCCTATCTGGACTATAGATTTTTAAAGTGTTTGATTCGAATGGTTTCCTCCCTGCTAAGGTGTCGAAACCAGCCCCGGGGAAGACCTTTTTTGGTAAGGCCGGCAAAATAGACGCGATCCATCCGCCCAGGAGGAAATCCCATTTTTTCCAGTGAAGCAATCAAAAGCGGACTTTGGTAGTGGAACAGCTCCACCAAAACACGGCCCGTAGATTCAGGAGTGTCCCTGTTGACTGAAACAGGGCGAAAAAATTGGTCCTGAAGAGAAAAACCCTTTCGCAATTCCCGAATATCACCATCGGATAGTGGTTCAGCAAAGGTGATCTGAAAAACAACGGATATTCCGCCTTTGGAATCTTCAAACTTCCCCAGGATATCAGTATCATTTGTGACCAAAACCAGACCGCAAAACAGGGGATTGTCTGCACCGATGAATTTTGAATCCGCTGCTGCGGTGCCGAGTTCTTTTTTCAGGCGGGTGCTGAAAAATTGCTCTTCGGCCTCTCTTTTTCCCGGAGGTTTATTTAGGAGCAGGTAATGCAGTTCTTTACTAAAATTGACAGGCTTACCGTCAAATTTCACCACATCTTCAATCCCGACTTCCCTGCCCGGGTTTTTCTCCACCGACCCATTGACCTCAACTAGTCCCTTCTTGACCAGTTTTTCCATCTCGCGGCGGGTGCCCAGACCTGCCTTTGCGAGAAACTTGTTGAGCCTGGTTTTCATGCTGTAGATTAGCTTTTTCCAAAAAGGGGTTTAACTGATACCATCAAACTATGCAATTGGTAATCAGGCTGCCTAAGCGGTGTTCCTGAAAAGCCGAAAATGAAGTTTTAAAAAGGTACATTTTCGTCGTCGTTCATCCGGGAGCTTCGGGTAATAAAACCATCCGGATCGTCCGGGTCATCGGGAGATGCAAAGTCACTACCCATGATATCGTCGAAGGAATCACCCCCCCCATCAATGAATTTGACGTGCTCTTTGATAAACTTGAGTTCAACGGTTCCGAGGGCACCATTTCTGTGTTTGGCAAGTATGAGTTCGGTAAGGCCGTCCTCGTGCTCTGACTCTTCCAGTTCGTAGTAATCCGGTCTATAGAGAAAAGTCACGATATCGGCATCTTGCTCAATAGCGCCCGATTCTCTAAGGTCTGACAACTGCGGCCGTTTATTGGTGCCTGACCGCGTTTCAACTGCCCGGCTCAATTGCGACAGTGCAATCACAGGCACGTTCAACTCCTTGGCCATTCCTTTCAAAGCTCGGGATATGGATGATATTTCCTGTTCGCGATTTCCCTTTTTGTTGTCGGGACCACCACTCATTAACTGCAGGTAATCGATCAGCACCATTTGAATGTTGTGCTGCATTTTCAACCTTCTGCATTTCGCACGGAGAGCAAAAATATTAATCCCGGCGGTGTCATCAATGTAAATTGGAACGTTCCCCAACTTTTCAATAGCGGCATGCATTCTGGTCCATTCCAGTTCATCGAGATTGCCATTTCTCAATTTTTCACCGGAAATTCCGGCTTCCATTGATAGCAAACGCTGGGTGAGCTGTAATGCAGACATCTCCAAAGAAAATACAGCTATGGGTTTGTTGTAATCAGAAGCGGCATTCTTGGCCAGGCATAATGCGAAAGCTGTTTTACCCATACCCGGCCTGGCCGCGAGAATAACCAGGTCAGATGGATGCCAACCCGAGGTGTATCGATCCAGTCCGGTAAAGCCCGAAGGCACCCCGGTCAGCCCCTCCTCTTTATTGGCAATTTCCTCCAGTTGATTCCTCGCCTGAACAACCAGCGAAGACAATTGCTCGAAGCCCCGATTGAGGTTTTGTTCGGTGATCTCAAACAGGTTTTTCTCCGCCTCATCCAATAGCTCAAAGACATCCTTGGTCTCGTCAAAAGAGTCGGTGATTATCTGGGAAGAAACGCGTATCAACTCGCGCTGAATGTACTTCTGCGATATGATTCTGGCATGGTACTCCACATTGGCAGCCGAAGCGACCTTATTCGTAAGTTCAACCAAATAAGCAGCACCTCCGGCCTCTTCCAGTTCCCCACTTTTCTCCAGGGCATCCTTCACAGTGAGAAGGTCAATAGGGTGAGATTTTTCAAACAAACCCAACATGGCCTTGTAAATCAGCCGGTGGGCATTTGTGTAAAAACTGTCAGATCTCAAAATGTCGATAACTATGGGAAAGGCATCCTTATCAATCATCAGTGCACCTAACAACACCTCCTCCAATGGCACTGCCTGAGGCTGAACCTTCCCATATAGCATTTTATTAAAGTCGTCATCCCGTCTCAGAGGTGTAATCCTCCGCTCCGCTCCACCAGTGGTTAATCTCGATTTCTCCGCCATTGCAATCTGCTTAAATTATCCAATCCTAAAAAATGACCTCCCATTGAGATGCAAAACTAGCTAACATTCCAAAAAGTCTTAATACAACAGGATTCACAGTACTGTGAACATAATGTGGATAAATTAAATTTCACTGTGGATAAATAAACTGTTTTCCACATCAACTATCTCAGGCCAAAAGACAATTGCAAACACATATACGTATGATTATATATTTTTATGTAATAATTTTACAACCAATCTCATTGTAAAGCAAGAGAATAACCAAAATAAGGAAATATATTATTAATGAAACTTATATGTAAAAAATAAATACATCCAAATTATTACCTTAAAGTTAAGCGGTGGAAAAGCCTTTTTACTTCAGTAGGAATCCGGTGCAAAGATAGTAGTATATTTATTTTTTTAATGCATAAATAATTGAAGACAAAGTACAAAACTCAACATTTTAAGTTTCAAGCAATTAGATGGCACTTCGCATATTGTCCCAATACAGACTAAATAGTATTGGAGAGAAGATGCCTCAAGGTTAACTTTTTATAAAATTTACAGGCCTTGTGCAATTTCTTTCCCCTGGGAAAACAATAGAAGAGGGAATTCCTTTGAGCAAATCCCCATTAAACAATAATGAGATAGAAGCTAGATTTGGTCATCCGTAAAAAACATCCTACCTTGGTCTTACCATTCGAGGTGAAACTGTCAGTTTAATTGACTTTCAACTCCAGGTGGCGGAATTTTTCCACACCACACGAAACAAAGGGTTTTTTATCATAACCAGGTCCCACTCAACCGCAAATTTTGCCACCAACATAGTTGCTTTAAGAAATATTCGTGCATAAAAATAATTCGACCATGAAGAATTTTGTAACCATCATTTTGTTCCCAATTGCAATCGGACTAATAACCGGATTCGCTTCCTGTGGAGAGCCACAAACTGAGGAAAAAGATGACTGCGGAGAGCATCCCAACCCATACGGCCTGGACATCACTCATTGCAAGGAGGATTTTTTGGCTGAGGTGGAGGATAATCCGGAGTTGATGCTGGTGGATTTGGAGGATTATTTGGATGGGGTAGAATTGGACATTAAGTATGCGCGAGAGGACAACTTTACCGGCGAGGTAATATACACAGCTCCCAAAGCCTATGTGAGAAAACCGGTGGCCGAAGCCCTCAAGCAGGTCAGGGATTCGCTCTTTAGCCTGGGGCTGGATTTTATTGTTTACGACGCATACAGGCCCTATGAGGCGACGGTTAAGTTTTTTGAGGTTTACCCTGATCCTGAGTTTCTGGCCGATCCCCAATATGGTTCTCGACACAACAGGGGTTGCGCAGTTGACGTCACACTCATTGACGGGGAGACTGGAGAAAAACTGCCAATGCCCACTGGATTCGATGAATTTATAGAGGAAGCACACCCGGAGTATGCCGACCTTCCGGAAGAGGTGATTGAAAACCGGGATTTGTTAATTGGCATTATGGATCACTTTGGATTCTCTGTCTATCCAACAGAATGGTGGCACTTTGACTACCATCGCTGGGAGGACTTTCCTCTTATGGACCTCAGTTTTGAAGAGATAGAAAAAATCCTGGAGAAATATGTGGAACAGCCAGAGTCATAAATGCACCGTGTAAGTATATGAAGTGCCCGCGGGCTTTTCAGCCTCCTTTTTTTGATCGTCCTTTTTGGAGTAAGAGACCTGCATACTCATTCCCTTTGACTTCTTCTTCGGAAGGGAAAATTTTATATGGATTGTCTTGTGGAAGAGGACTTTTAATTTCCTGTTTTTGGGCACTACAAACTTCAGCAAACGAACCACTCTTTCGGC
>SKLY01000096.1 GCA_007121335.1 Saprospiraceae bacterium
TGGATGCCGCTCGTATTTCTGCACTGGCACAGCAGTACTTCAAGGTGGAGGAAATGAAGACAGTATTGGTGCGATGAGGTGGCCAGAAAAAAATTATGCCTCCACAGATACGGCGTACTTGTTATTATAACTAACTTAGCTTTTTAATTGTCCATGACATCCGGCTGAAATTATCATAGGGGTAAATTCCCGGAGTGGTTAAATCCGCTCGTAATAGCGTGATAAAGGTTGGTTCAATAGCAATCTAAAATTTTACATAAGGGTGATCTCTGGACAATTGGCTTAGTAATTGTTGACTGTGCGAAAGGATTAGAGATTTGTTGAAACCCTCAATTTGGCTGTCTATCGATTTATCATTGGGAAGATCGTGAAATGGAGAAATGGGGTTGGGACAGTCGCCGGCCAGGTTACCGGTTAAAAGACCGGATTAGAGATTATCGCAAATACAAGGCGAATGAAATTATTTAGTTTTTTCAGACAGGAGTTGGCCATCGATCTCGGTACGGCCAATACACTCATCATCCAGGATGGTGAAATAGTAGTAGATGAACCTTCGATCGTAGCTATTAACCGGAAGACCGGCGAAACCATAGCGGTGGGCCACAAGGCCATGCAAATGCACGAGAAAACCCACGAGGAAATCAGGACTGTACGACCCCTTAAGGATGGTGTTATTGCTGATTTTCAGGCGGCGGAAAGCATGATTGAGGGCATGATCAATATGATAGGGGGAAGAAGACGGTTTTTCTCTCATCTGAAAATGGTCATTTGTATCCCCTCAGGCATAACTGAAGTGGAAAAACGTGCGGTTTTTGATTCAGCGGATCACGTGGACAGCAAGGAAACTTACCTTATCCACGAGCCCATGGCAGCCGCACTGGGTATTGGTTTGGATGTGGAAGAACCCGTGGGAAATATGATCGTGGACATCGGTGGGGGTACCACCGAAATTGCTGTTATAGCGCTGTCGGGAATTGTCTGTGAACAATCCATCAGAACGGCGGGGGATGAATTCACCCTGGATATTATGGACTTCATGAAACGGCAGTACAACATTATGATCGGAGAGCGCACAGCCGAACAGATTAAGATAAACATCGGAGCTGCTAATCCCGATTTGCCCAATCCCCCGGATGATTATGCTGTAAACGGAAGGGACCTGATGACAGGGATACCTAAACAGATTACCATTGGTTATTCCGAGGTAGCTGAGGCATTGGACAATTCCATTTCGAAAATTGAGGAGGCCATATTAAAAGCCCTCGAAAACACACCTCCGGAGTTGGCTTCAGACATTTACAAGACCGGGATTTACCTCACAGGTGGAGGTGCCTTACTTCGCGGGCTTGATCATCGGATTGCAGAGAAGACCAAATTAATGGTTCACATTGCTGATGATCCCCTCAGGGCTGTGGTTAGAGGGACCGGATTGGCATTGAAAAATTCTGACAGGTACTCTTTCCTCATTGACCGCAAGAGCATCTGAAAAGTTTAAGATCAATGTGTCATGGTCGATTTGATAAGATTTTTTCTGAGAAACGGCGCCCTGTTTCTCTTTATCCTGCTTCAGAGCATTTGTTTCTGGATGCTCATCACCTTCAATGAATCGCACCGGGCCATTTTTTTGCACAACAAAGTCCTGGTGACAGCCGGCCTGCAGGAGCGGATCGACAATTTATTTGATTATTGGGATTTGTATCATATTTCGGACAGTCTGGCCTCAGAGAATGCACTGTTGCTTGAAAAAATTTTCGAATCTCAACAAAAAGAACCGGCAGATACACTGGCGACTATACACGGTGGTAAAGGGGCCTACTCCATCGTTCCTGCGAAGGTAATATACAACCGCATCGGCGGACGAAATAATAATATGCTTATCAATCGCGGGACCAACGACGGTGTGGACAGGGGCATGGGAGTCATTGACGGTAGCGCTGGGCTGGTTGGAATCACCCGATACTGCTCTGCGAATTTTTGCAGGTTGATATCACTTTTGCACAGTCAGACCATGATCAGCGCCCGCATTCAAGATAGGGGTTATTTCGGTTCAGTGGTTTGGCATTCGGTCAATCCCACCAGGATGAATTTGGAGGCTGTACCTGTACACGCGAGATTTGAGCGCGGCGATACCGTAGTCACCAGCGGGTATTCTACTCTTTTCCCCCCCGGAGTGGAAATAGGAATCATTGAAGACTTTGATGTACCTCCAGGCAGTAATTTTTACAACATACAAATCAGGCTCATCAATGATATTTCGAAGGCCAAATACGTATATGTCATCAATGACTTGCTTGCCGAAGAAAAACAATCGCACCTAATGCACCTGGATGATGAATGAAAGAGTAAGAAAATATATCGGATGGGGTGTGGTACTGGCTCTGGTGCAGATATTGGTGTTCAGAGAGGTGAACTTCGGATGGGGAGATTTTTACCACGTGCATATTTTGGTATATCCTGCGCTCATACTGGTACTTCCGATAAAGATCCCACGTACTTACCTTATGATCATAGGGTTTTTCCTCGGCTTGATTCTCGACCTGTTTTACCTCTCGCCCGGAATCCACAGTTCCGCCCTTGTTTTTATGGCCTTTATCAGGACTCTGGTGCTCAATCTGCTGGAGCCACGGGGTGGTTACAAAGTCAACTCAAGCCCTACGATTTACCACCTTGGGATGAACTGGTTTTTGAGCTATTCTGCCATAATGATTTTCCTGCACCACCTGTTTTATTTCTCCATGGAGGTGTTTACTTTTGATGAAATGCTATATATTTGGTTGAGGACAGTATTCAGCTTTATATTTTCCATGTTGTTTATACTGATTTTCTGCGTTATTTTTAATCCGAGGTACTGATATAGGATATTGAATGGCTTTTCAAAATAAAGACGGCATACAACGAATGAATATCATAATCGCAGCGGTAGTTATCACTGCAGCAATACTGATATTCAAACTCGTTCAGCTCCAGTTGCTGGATGTGGAGTTTATCGAGAGGGCCAAAGCCTCTGCCATTCAGGAGCGGACCACCTATCCTGCGCGGGGTTTACTCTACGACCGGAACAATCGCTTATTGGTTCAAAACGAGGCGATTTACGACCTTGTTTTTACGGCTTCAAAGGTGGACCCGGATATGGATACGCTCAAGTTTTGCAATCTCCTGGGAATAGACCTTGCCACTTTTGAAAACAATATTCAAAAAGATTGGTCTCGCCCGATGTACAGTCGTCACGTACCCGCTATTTTCATGGGGCGTATAGACCCGGAAACTTTCGCGGCATTTCAGGAGCATCTGCACCAATTCCCGGGGTTTGAGTTCGTCCTCAGGAATGTGCGGTCCTACCCGCACCAGCATGCGGCTCATGTGCTGGGTTACATCAGTGAGGTAAACCGGGAGACCATCAACCGCTTTCCGGGGATTTATCAACCGGGTGATTTCCGAGGGGCCAGTGGATTGGAACTGATCTACGAACCTTCGCTTCGCGGAAGCAAGGGACTGGAACTGATACTCAGAGACAATCTCGGGCGCCACGTGGGATCTTTTTCCGGTGGTATTTTGGATACGCCGGCCGTTTCTGGCCAAAACCTGCAATCCACCCTGGATATTGAATTGCAAGCGTATGCGGAAAAGCTCATGAAAAACAAAAAAGGCAGTGTGGTGGCCCTTGATCCTGCTACTGGTGAAATACTTGCCATGGCATCCAGTCCGACTTATGACCCCAACAATCTCGTTATCAAGCGCGGGCGTGGAGATGCTTTTTTAGAGCTGGTCCGCGACAGCTTGCAGCCACTGTTCAACCGCTCTATACAAGCGAAGTATCCACCGGGCTCTGTATTTAAACCGGTACTTGCGCTTATAGCACTTGAGGAGGAAGTACTTAATGCCAGAAGACACATCACCTGCCAGGGAGCGTATTACTACCGAAGTTCGAGGTGGGGTTGTGTGGCCGGGGCCGGCACGCGCAATGTGACCCGCGCAGTCCACGAGTCCTGCAATTCCTTCTTTTTCCAGATATACAGGGATTTGCTCGAAAGAGAGGGTTTCGCCAATCCCCAACCCGGGCTTGAGAAGCTCAACGAATACCTGGATCGCTTTGGTTTGGGAAGCAGGCTGGGAGTGGATATTCCCGGAGAGATAAGCGGCCATGTCCCCAATGACGATTTCTACAGGCGACTTTACGCTTCAGAGGGCGGGAGATGGTATTCTACCTATACTCTTTCCAATGCCATCGGCCAGGGTGAACTAGAAATGACTACCCTTCAAATGGCCAATCTCGCGGCGATCATCGCCAACGGTGGTTACTTTTATCCTCCACACCTGATACGAGGGAAAATTTTGGATAATGGAGAGGTGGAAAAGCTGGAAAAAGACCGACGAGAAACCGGCGTTTCCTCAGAGCATTTTGACGTAGTCACTTCCGGTATGGAACTGGCTGTCAGAGCGGGTTCGGGTCGCATGGCTTACATACCCGGTCTGGATGTTTGCGGTAAGACTGGGACGAGCCAAAATCCCCACGGTGACAACCACTCGGTATTCTACGCTTTTGCCCCCAAAGACGATCCACAAATCGCCGTGGCTGTGTATGTGGAGAATGCCGGATGGGGAAGTACTTTCGCAGCACCCATTGCCGGCCTCATTATCGAAAAATATCTGAATGAGGAGATCAGTCGCGGAAGACAATGGATTGAAAATAGAATGCTGGAGGCCGATTTGCTGACCATACCCTGATCTTGTTTCTGCTTCGATCCACTTAAGGTTGAGTTACAGATTTTTTCAACGCCCTAAAGCGCTTATATTTGCGTCGAATCCCGGTGGGTGGCGCCCAGCTTTTTCCGGAAAAAACAGCAAAGTCAATGAGAATCAATGCCATTGTAGCTACAGATAAGAACAATGTCATCGGAAAGGACAATCAAATCCCATGGTACCTGCCCGCTGACCTGAAGTACTTTAAGAGACAAACTCTCAATCACCATATCTTCATGGGCCGAAAGAGCTTTCTATCAATCGGTAAGCCTCTTCCGCGGAGGGTGAATATGGTTCTGACCAGGGACCCCTTTTTCTCCGCCAATGGCGTGGTAGTGGTACACTCGGTAGATGAAGCGCTCGATATCGCTAGAAAAGCCGGAGAAGATGAGTTTTTTATAATCGGAGGTGGGGAAATATATAACCTTTGCCTGCCCATCACCGAACGCGTGTTCAGAACCCTGGTTAAGGCCGAAGTCGAGGGGGATACCTTTTTCCCGGAACTCCCGGCCGAAGAGTGGAAGCTGACAAGTGAAGAAGAGGGAGAAGTCGATGAGCGGAACAAAATTCCCTTTGTATTTCAGATTTTTGAGAGGAGAAAGTGACTTCACTGATGGTTCTGAATTCCGGCCATGACCCATTTTATTCTCACATTGTTGTACAGATATGAAGCACGGAGAAAAAAACATACTTCTTTACGACGGCTACTGTCTAATGTGCAGCCGGCTGGTGCAGTGGGTAATGCGCAAGGACAGGGCCGGGAAGATTTATTTCGCCGCCCTTCAGGATGATTCCATTCGCCCTCTAATGGAACAGGCGCCCGACCACATTCGCCGGGCCGACAGTGTGATATTGTATTCGAAAGGCCGCTTCTCTTACCGCTCCACTGCCGTTCTCAGACTGTATAAACTGCTCGGTTTTCCATGGAACCTGGCGATGGTTTTTTGGGTAGTTCCCAGACCAGTGCGCGACGCTGTCTATAAATTGATCGCCCGTTACCGGCTGCGTTGGTTTGGCAGAAATGAAAGTTGTTATCTCGTACCGGAGGGGAAGAGGTCCCGCTTTTTGACTGAGCCGGGAAAGCGGTATGATGGTGGGGAGTCCGGCAGTCAATGAGTGTATTGGTTTTTTGAAAACTTCCGCTATTTTAAAGCACGATAATTGAAAACCCCTTGTTTAGGTCAGGGATTATGTAGGTATCATTCATAGAAACCATACAGAATTCCATTTTCAATGAACTTTATTATCTTCTAAACTCACAACAGCCACCCTTTTAAATCAGTTATACTCTCATGTTGATTCGGATTGGAATACTGGCCTGCTTTCTCTGCATATCTGCCACCCTGTTCTCCCAGGGAAGGATAGCGGATGAGGAGTTTGGTAAAAACAGGGTGCAGTACCACGATGACTTCAGTAACTGGTGGCGCTATGAGGCGGACAATGTCATCGTTTTCTGGTATGGAAAAGCGCGGAATATTGCCGAAGGTGCCTTTCAGATTGCAGAGTACGACTACCCGGAAATTCAAGCCGCACTCCAGCACAGGATCAATGAGCGAATTGAGGTCATCGTTTATACCGATATTACAGACCTAAAGCAGAGCAATATTGGTTCGACCGAGCTTTTTGAGGTGCAAATAGGGGAGACAAAAATTGTCGAAAACAAGGTATTTGTCTATTTCAACGGCAGCCATTCCGACCTCCGAAGACAGATCAGGGAGGGACTGGCCCGGGTTTTTATTGACCAAATGGTGTTCGGCTCCAATTTTCAGGAAATGATACAAAGTGCCCTGGCCGTGGACTTCCCGTTTTGGTTTAAGGAGGGGTTGGTAGCGCATGTGGGAGAAATGTTCAATTACGAAGATGACAGCCGGTTTCGCGATAAGTTTTTGAATCAGGAGCCGGAAGAAATTGAAGATTTAATTGACTGGGACCCCCGGATTACCGGCAAGGCATTTTGGCACTACCTCACCCTTCACTACGGAAGAGCTACCATTGCAAATATTCTATACCTGACTCGAATCAACAGGAATTTGGAAAACGGATTCCGGTTTGTGATCGGAAAGTCTTTTGACCAGGTCAAACGCGAATTTTTTGAATACTACCAATCCAATTACAAAGAGGAATCCAAACGCTTTACCGGAGGCGTCTCTCACAGAGAGGTCAGCGGATTTATCAATCGGCATGATGCCGAGATTATCGACATAGCCATCAGCCCCGATGGCAGCCGGGTAGTCTATGTCGAGAATGAAATTGGCCGCAATCGCGTGTTTTTACATGACCTGAATACCGGAGATCGCTCGGTATTGTTTCGCGAGGGTTTTAGAAACCCCTTTCAGGACCCGGATTACAATTACCCCAATGTCAGATGGCATCCTGACGGAGACAAACTCATGATACTGTACGAGAGGCGGGATGTTATCTACTTCAGGGAGTACGACCTCAGTACTGAGGAGTATCAGGAACAGGAGATCAACCCCATTTATCAGCGGGTGTACAGTTTTGACTACTTCGATGAGCGGACTTTGGTGCTGGCTGCCACCACGGACGGTTTTTCCGACCTTTATTTGTACGACCTCCCCAC
The DNA here is from genome assembly GCA_007121335.1 of Saprospiraceae bacterium. Taxonomy (GTDB): domain Bacteria; phylum Bacteroidota; class Bacteroidia; order Chitinophagales; family Saprospiraceae; genus PWJY01. The sequence continues at coordinate 7,322 of SKLY01000096.1, forward strand.
CCGGCAGTCAAACAGATTGACCCGCGATATATACGATCACAAATGGGTAACCTCTTTTGAAAGGGACGGTGAGAGAGGAATACTTTTTTCGTCCAACCGGCAGACTACCTCCCTCGAGAGAAAGCGGCGAGATACCATATTGCCCTTTGATCCCTTCAACCTGTTTTATTTGGATATATCGGGAGAGGCAGACAGCGCAGTACAGTTGACCGAATCAGCTTCCTCGGATGAAACCCTTCTAAGACATTCCGGTGGAAATCACTTCCACTTTTTGAGCAATTATAATGGAGTAAATAATATTTACCGGATGGCATTGCCGGGTGCCGGGGAAGAGGATGAAAATTACCCGGTGTCAGTGAGTGGCAGGGCCCTTACCAGCATGCCTGCAAACATCACCACTTTTGACTACCGGAATGGCACCCTGATATTCACTAAAATACAAGGGGGTACACCCACACTTTTCCGGGCGGAAAGTCAGGCGGTACAGACCATTTCACCCAATCCGACCATTTTGCGGACCAAATTACACGGAGATATCAGTATAGAGTTGGAACCGGTTCCTTCTAAACAATTTGATCCCGAAAAAATAAGCGATGGTCAGCGTTTTCAAAGTCGATTTGAAGATCCACCGCAGATGCCCTTCACCAAGGAGGAGCCCTTCCTCCTTCAGCGCGGTGACCAGCGTCGCATGGTGAGCAAGTCATTGGCATCAGTGGATAAAGAAGTAAAGCGTTTTAGGTCAGCCCGGGCCATTGCTTCCCGTCTGCACTTCAGGTTTGAGGAGGTATCGACGAGTTTGGACAACAGTCTGCTGTTCAGCGGTCTGGATGCATATTCGGGCATACAGGAGGGATTTGACGTGCCACCGGTGGGTATTCTAATACGAACAAGGGCATTTGATATATTCGAGGATTACATCTTTGAGGGAGGTGTGAGGATTCCGACTTCATTCAACGGCTCGGAGTTTTACCTGATTTTCGACGATAACAAAAGGCGATGGAACAGGCGCTACGCCATTTACAGGAGGTCGCGTACAGAGCGGGAGCCCGCCAGATTTGGCTCATTTGATCAGGAAAAAAACACCACCCATATTTTTCAAAACCGCTGGACTTATCCCTTCGATATTTTCCGGTCGGTACGCTTTACCGGAACCCTGAGGCTGGATCGCTTTATTTCTCAATCCACCTCCATAGAGTCACTTGAAAGACCCGATTTCAACCGGCAGAGTTTTGGATTGAGGGCAGAGTATGTTTTTGACAACACCTACGATGTACTTATCAACATCAAAAACGGAACCAGGTATAAGTTCTATGTCGAGGGAGTAAATCAATTCAGGGTGCAATTTTCACCCTGGGAGTTTGATGCATCCTCGGGCTTTATGACTGTCATCGGATTTGATGCGCGACATTACGAGCGGATACTAAAGCATTCGATCATTGCCGTGCGCGGTGCCGGAGCCACTTCACTCGGGTCGGAGCGAATACTTTTTTACATGGGCGGAGTGGAAAACTGGTTCTCACCCGGCTTCAATCAAAATATTCCCATACCACAGGACGAAAAGTTTGCCTACCAGGCCATGGCACTCAATATGCGTGGTTTTGATCAAAATATTCGCAACGGGACCTCTTACCTGGTACTCAATACGGAGTTGCGAATGCCACTGTTTCACTATTTCTCGAGAACACCACCCCGGTCCAATCTGCTGAACTCGTTCCAACTAGTCGGGTTTTTTGACCTGGGCTACACCTGGTATGGTTCAGATCCCTTTGACGGCGACAATCCACTCAATTCAGCCACCATCAGCAACCCCGTCAGTACCATTGAAGTGGAGTATTTCAGAGATCCGGCCGTAATGGGATTTGGCTTCGGATTCAGGGCCAAATTGTTCGGTTACTTTTTCAGAGTGGATCGCGGTTGGGGCGTCGAGACCCGCCAAATCCAGGATCCCAGGTGGCACATCAGCATGGGTTTTGACTTTTAAATGTTCGATGAGCAAACATTGTTTTTTGGTTAAATTTCCCTCCTGAAATTGATTTCCCCCTTTTTCATGCCATAACATTTCATTCGAAATGAATGCCAACGAGTGGTATAAACCATTAAATCACCATACTTCGCCATGTTCCCAATACAAACCGAAAGTTACGATTGATGGGAATAATTATCTTTGCGTAAATCTCTCCATCATGAAAATAGTATTTTCTATTCTCTTTATCTGTACAATCATTTTTAGCTCAAAGGCTCAGAATGACAACAGTCCTTTGCCCTCTAATGGTATAATGGTAACCCCATTGATGGGTCTTGTCAATGACCAGATTCCATCGATTTACTACAAGCGCTACTTTTCGCACGATACCGCATCCTATTTTAATCTGAGAATCGGCACCGAATCCATTTCCAGGATCAATTACGAGTATTCAACAGGATTGGAGATGCGATTTACAAATTATAACTGGAAGTTGGGATTTGAACGAGGATGGTATCGGGGGAATTCCAGTTTTTATATCGGCCTGGAGATGGTGCGTACCGGAATCAAAACCGATGGTGCGTACTTAATGCCGGAGGAAGGGGCATTGTTCGCATCGGGTAAGTACGTGGTTACTGAGAGTTCTACTCTGGAGGATGGGAAATTGAGGGTTTTCAGCATCGTCTCTTTTGTGGGTTTTCGCCACCATTTGAACCGGCATTTCTCAATAGGAGCTGAGGCGGCCTTTGGAATTGGCTGGTTTAAATCTGAGCTTAATAGCGCGGTAATTAGTCAGGAACACAAAGGCAGGATTACCGACTTTACGCCGGTGAGATTTATCTCGTTGCAGTACCACTTTTAGAAATGCTGGGAGGAAGATCAACTCCGCATTTCTTTGACGGTTTGGTTTTTGACATCAACTACCGGCCAGCAATTTTTATCCTGGAGTGAACGAAGCTGTAAATGATTCCCAACACAAAAATGCTGTAAAGCCAGGAAGCGGGGAAACCCCGGACAGTAAACCCTCCAATTGTGGTTTCCATATCGTGCAGACCCTCCATAAAGAGGGATATGCCAATAAAGCCGAGGAAAATGAACATCACCACGATGAGTTCGGGGTGGTTGTGAATAAAGCGGTATATTTTATTGAGAAAAAGGACAATCAGTATTCTGGATATTATCATTCCAATCATTAACAAGGTAAAGTCGGTGGAAATGGCGACCACACCAAGCAGGGAGTCATAGGAAAAAACCAGGTCTATAACTGCAACCCAGACAATCATGTAGGGCAATGCCATGTCCACGAGAACCACCTTGTTTTCGTCTTTGATGTCATCACCTTCAAAATACCGCCTTATTTCTGCGAATGCATGGGCCAGCAAATATATCCCGGCCACAAAGAAAATGAGACCCCGCGTGCCCACATCCATTTCAAAGCCAACAATGTTGATGGAAAAAAGGTAAATGCTGTTGTCGAGAATGGTGAGTGCTGTACCGAGAATGGCTGCGCGCAGACCAATGGAGAGTAGAAATCCAAGGATGATTATTTTGAGGCGCGACATGGGGCTGCGCTTTTTCAGCACAGCAAACAAAATTATTAGATTGTCCACCCCGAGGACAATTTCCACCACTACAATGGTAATGATGGTTAGCAACACATGACCCTCGGCAATTTCTAGCATTTCTGAAGTACAGGGTGGAAATTATTGGAAAACGCAGCTGGGAATTACATCACTTTTCCACCACTTCTTCCAGTTGTGTGTAAGCTTGCAGCCTGCCTCTCCTGTTCATCGTTTCCGATCGAATCATGCCGTAGCGCGGACTGTAGTACTCAACCGATTGTGACCTTGATCGAATCACCGCCCTTACCATATTTTCCTGGCTTATTTTATAAGCTTCAAAAGTGCCTGCAGGCGTGGTGATCTCAGATTTTTCATCCACCGTCCTGTCGGTTATCTCCATATGGATGGTCATGGGAATGGGTGAGGTAATCCGGGCTTCCATTTGGGCGTCCGGCAATCGGTCTCCCACGGAAATATTATCCGGTATTGAAAGGTGAGTACCACTTATCTCCATTTCCATACCCTCGCCAAATGCATCACTGAATTCATTCATATGCACACCTTCTAAGCCGATGTAGTAAGTGTCTTCTTCACAATAGGCAGTGAAAGAATTGGTCATTAAGATGTCACCATTGGGCTCGCGAACAGTGAGGGCAACCTTAGCTTCAATGCGGTCTCCATCTCGCTTTAGTTCCATTACTTGCCACTGATGTCTGCTCTCCAATCTATCCCTTCTGTCGTAATGAGCATAGGTCATACTTTCAAATTCCTCAAAGGGGAAAAACTGACTGCATGAAGACTGACTTTTCAGGTCTGTCCCGGACAATAATGCTGCAAAAAGTACTACAATTGCTAATCTCATGTTTTTAGTGGTTTTAATTATAAGACTCAATAACTTGCCAACGCCCAAGCGCAAAATTAAGTTTTTAATACGGGCTTACAGTGATTTTTTTGGCAGAAAGCAAGGCATCGCGACAGGGAGTAAAATATATGTCTTTTACCCCCTGAGCCTCTCAGCACCTGTTTCGAAGGTTTAGATACATTTTTTTCAACACCCGCAGAAAGATCCGATACTCTTCTGAACTGATGCCATCAAGCGCCCGGTTTGTGATGGAGTTGATAAGTGGTACGAGTTCCTCTCTCAGTTCTTTTCCGCTGATAGTGAGGTAGATGAGCTTGTTCCTTCGGTCTTTTTCATCGCTGACCCTGACGATGACTTTCATGCGCTCCAGTTCATCGAGGCTTCTGGTGATTGCGGCCTTATCTTTGATGTTGGTCATTGCCAGCTCTTGCTGTTTCACCCCGTCTCGCGTCCACAAGTCGAGTAATACACCAAAGTGTCTTTCATTCAACTCCAGTTTGAGTTTTTTTAGCTCCTTTCTGAATCGAAGCCTCATCAAGCGACCCATCCGATTGGACAGTAGGCCGAATATTTCCCCCGTATTTTTCAGGTGTATAGAGCTCATCTTATTCCATTCAGTTTAGGTTTATTTTGACTCTGCCTTTTTCTGTTTAGCTTCCTTCCCTAAAAGCCTCAAATCCCATTTCCAGTACAGCTGTGAAATTCCTTGGCGGAATGGACCTGAAGCGCATGTGCATGACCACGTCAAATTGTTGTCCACCCAGCACCTCCTTCAAATTTGTAATACTGGGTATTAGTTGGACCCGGTCTATCCCTCTAATCGGAATTTGCAGGGTGTAAGCGGCCTCAAAATTCAGGTCTCTGTTGTCCGGTTTAAATAAATCAATGACGATTTCATCAATCATGCTCAAGTCTTCATCCCCCAGCAGCGTGGTCAACCTGGCGAAGGAGGTGTTGATTGCTGAGATATCTTCAAACTCAAGGTTGTTTTGTTCCAGAAAAAAGTCAATACCTGTCTCCTTGTTTTGAAGTACCAATTGATGAAAATTGAATGTGTTCAGGCCAGCAGGAACATTCACTTCAAAAATATACCGCATTTCAAATACCGCTCTGGCACTGTCACTTCTGCATGATAAACCACCTGTAATAACCGCAGCGGCTAAAATCCAGATCAATAAACGAGCCCCGAGACCGGTGTTGGTACGTGATACCATTATATGATGATTCAGTTTTTATAGTCTTACATTAACAAACGGTTGGTTCTGCTGAGATGTTGGCGTTCCCACTTACATTGTAATTTGCTAGATGCAAAATACTCTATCATTGCCCGGGACTCATCCCAAACTTCCGGCACATTTATTTACCTCCCAACCGGCTCAAAAGGTATATTCCTGGCCAGTTGGCCGGAAAATCCATCATTTTTTACCCCGGATAAAAAAAAGGCTGTATATTTCGAGATAATTAATTATCGACCTTTAAAACGGAGCAAAATGGGAGAGCAGAAAGTATCAATACTCAAGGGCGGTAGAAGCCTTCAGCGCTTCACCAGGCATCTGATTAACGATGTTGAAGCCCTCAATCACATGATCGAAAATGACTGGTTTGAAAAAGATATCGTACGCATAGGTGCAGAGCAGGAAATGTGTCTGGTAGATAAAACTACTTTCAAACCTTTGCCCAAGAACATCGAATTGCTCGAGATGCTTGGAGATGTGGACTTTGCTGAAACAGAGTTGGCAAAATTCAACCTGGAGATCAACCTCGATCCCCGTGTTTTTAAGGGAGATTGTTTTTCTCAAATGGAGAGTGAAACCCGCCGCAATATATTGTACATCCAGGAGCGCGCTGATAAAATGAATGCCCAAATTATCCTTACCGGTATTTTACCTACCTTGAGACAGCACCACCTGGAGATGGATAATCTGACCCCGGTAAAGCGATACAAAGCACTAATGGATGCCATCGATTCCCAACTGCTCAAAGATGCTTACGAACTCAGACTCACAGGAATTGATGAAATCAATATCAAGCACAACTCCCCCATGCTGGAGGCTTGCAATACCAGTTTTCAGGTTCACCTTCAGGTGCATCCGGGCAATTTTGTGCAATTGTACAATATTGCACAGGTCCTCACTGCTCCGGTCATGGCTATTTCAGCCAATTCACCCATTGTATTTGGAAAGAGGCTCTGGCACGAGAGCAGAATTGCTCTGTTTCAGCAATCCCTGGATACAAGAAGCAGCAATGAGCACCTCCGGGAGCGAAGTGCCCGGGTCTATTTTGGTAACGATTGGGTGCGCAACTCCATACTCGATATTTACAAAGAGGATATTTCGCGGTTCCGGATGCTGATAAGTGGGGATCAGGAAGAGGATGCGCTCCAGTTAATCAAGGAGGGTAAGGTTCCCAAACTCAGAGCGCTTCAGGTTCATAATTCCACGGTGTATCGCTGGAATCGACCCTGCTACGGAATCAGTGAAAATGGCCAGCCACATCTCAGGATTGAAAACAGGGTCCTACCCGCAGGACCTACTATTGCTGATGAAGTGGCCAATGCTGCTCTCTGGCTGGGGGCCATGGTTGACTATTCTTCAACTTTTGAGGACATCACTCAGTTTATCAGTTTTCCGGAGGCCAGGGACAACTTCATCAAAGCGGCGCGATACGGAATTGATACGAAGTTTACCTGGCTCAATGATATCAAGGTTTCAGCAGTTGACCTGATTAGAGATGAAATAATTCCACGGGCCAAAAGCGGGCTGAAAAAAATGGAGGTGGAAGAAAAGGATATTGAGTACTACATGGGGATGATCGAAAAGAGGACTGAAAAGCACGTAACCGGCGCGAGGTGGATGCTCCGGTCTTACAACGACCTTATCGAAAAAATACCGAGGGATGAGGCGGTTTCGGTACTCACTTCTTCAATCATCAGAAACCAAATGGCTTCTCTACCTATTCACGAATGGCACGCTCCCTCCGCCAAAGACCTGGAAATCTACGAACCCTCCAAAATACAGGTGGAGGAATTTATGACCACAGACTTATTCACAGCGCGAAAGGACGATATTGTGGACCTTGTGGCGGAAATGATGAATTGGAGAAAAATTCGGTATCTGCCTGTGGAGAATGAAAAGGGAGAATTGGAAGGACTCATGACCTTAAGAGTGATTCTGAGACATTTCTTAAAAATGAGAAAACTCAAGAGCAATAAAACCACTGTAGTCGGTGAACTTATGCTGAATAAAGTAAAAACAGTGCGACCGACTGATACTATTCTTCACGCCATGCGGATTATGAATGAAAACAAGTTTGGTTGCCTTCCGGTGGTCAAGGGCAAAGAGTTGGTTGGAATTATTACCGAGCATGACTTTTTGAGAATTTCCGGCCGGCTTATCGAACGACTGGAAGAAGAGGCCGCAGATTGAAGGGATGAATAGCATAGATTGGGGCCCTAAAAGTTTAATGCCCGGAATCTATCAGAAAACATCGGGATAGGTAAGGTATTCCCAGGTCGTGCTGGATCCGGAAAGTCTAACCAATTGTGTATCTACAAAATGCTCGTATCTGGAAAACAGAATATAATTTCCCGGATACTGGGCCGGAAAAACACACAGGCCATCTTCTCCGGTCGTGCAGGAGGCAAAATAATTCCCCAATTCCAACTTCTCCACACTCTCAAATAGATACAACTCCACTTCTGCGGCATAGCCGGTAAAATCCTCTGCTCTACAAGCCGGAAAGTCTTCAGGCGCACAAAATGCTGCTATCACATGCAACCTCGCATTTTTTTCATCCACATCCATGTCGGTAAAATCCTCCGCTTTTTTATCGCTGCACGAAAACAGACAGACAGCCAGTAAAATCGCAGATGCAAATCTCATAAATACCCTTTTTTGTTGAACGACTATCCGGTTGAGAGGTTAATTTAATAATAATCGGTAAATTTGCCGCCATTCAGCTAAAAAATTTTAGATATGATGCCATTTGATATAGACATGATCAGGGATTTCTACAGTTCCCTGGAGGATAAACTTAATGAGGTCAGAGGAAAAATTGACAGAGCACTTACCCTGACAGAAAAAATATTGTTCACGCACCTTCATGCTGAATCACCATTGAAAGATTACAAAAGGGCAGGTGATTATGTTTTTTTTGCACCGGATCGCGTAGCTATGCAGGATGCCACTGCACAAATGGCCCTGCTTCAGTTTATGATGGCCGGGAGGAAAAATGTGGCCGTGCCGACCACAGTGCATTGCGACCACCTCATTCTGGCTGAAACCGGGGCAGCAGCAGATTTAAAAACATCCATCGAAGCCAACAAAGAGGTGTTTGACTTTCTCGCCAGTGTTTCTAACAAATACGGAATAGGATTTTGGAAGCCAGGAGCCGGGATTATTCACCAAATTGTACTTGAAAACTACGCATTCCCCGGTGGAATGATGATAGGTACGGATTCCCATACACCCAATGCCGGAGGTCTCGGAATGGTTGCTATTGGTGTGGGTGGCGCCGATGCGGTGGACGTGATGAGCGGTATGCCCTGGGAATTGAAAATGCCTAAAATAATCGGTGTTAAACTGACGGGTAAATTGTCGGGATGGACTTCTCCCAAGGATGTGATACTTAAAGTTGCAGGAATTCTCACTGTGAAGGGAGGAACCGGTGCCATAGTAGAGTATTTTGGAGAAGGGGCCGAGTCAATGTCCTGTACCGGAAAGGGAACCATTTGTAATATGGGCGCAGAAATCGGAGCAACCACCTCGACTTTTGGTTACGACGATGCAATGGGTAGGTATTTGCGCGCTACTAACCGGGCAGAAGTGGCCGATCTGGCCGACGCTCACAAAGAGCACCTCACAGGAGACAAAGCCTGCTACGATAATCCTGAAAAATACTTCGACCGCGTGATTGAAATTGACCTCTCCACCCTTGAGCCCCATATCAACGGACCTTATACGCCCGACCTGGCCAGACCGATATCGGAGTTTGCCGAGGAAGTTAAGAAAAATGGATATCCGGAAAAATTGGAGGTGGGCCTCATTGGTAGTTGTACCAATTCATCTTACGAAGACCTCACCAGAGCGGCTTCCATTGCCAAGCAAGCTGTCGATAAAAAACTGAAGGTCAAATCTGAATTTACGGTCACTCCTGGTTCTGAGCTCATTCGCTTTACGGTGGAGCGAGATGGATTGCTTGAGGATTTTGAAAAAATGGGTGGAGTGGTTCTGGCCAACGCTTGTGGTCCATGTATCGGACAGTGGGCAAGGCACACCGATGACCCCGATAGAAAGAATTCCATCATCACTTCCTTCAACAGGAACTTTTCCAAGCGGAATGATGGCAATGCCGCGACACATGCCTTTGTAGCATCTCCGGAGATTACCACTGCCATGGCAATCGGCGGTTCTCTGCTTTTTAACCCACTCAGCGATACCCTGGTGAATGATGATGGGGAAGAAGTGAGATTGGAACCTCCTACAGGAGTGGAGTTGCCGGTGAAGGGTTTTGATGTGGAAGATCCGGGTTTTCAACCACCTGCAGACAATGGAAAAAATGTAGAGGTGGTTGTGGATCCCAAATCCAACAGATTGCAATTGCTGGAGCCGTTTAAGCCGATCAAGCCCGAGGATCTCAAAAACATGAGAATCCTCATTAAAACCAAAGGCAAGTGTACCACGGATCACATTTCCATGGCGGGTCCCTGGTTGAAATACCGCGGTCACCTTGAAAATATCTCTGATAACTGCTTTATCGGAGCAATTAATTTTTTCAATGAGGAGATGAATTCTGTGATCAACTACGAAACCAACGAGTATATGGCAGTGCCAGACTCTGCGAGAGCTTATCAAAAAGCCGGTATTTCGACGGTTGTTTTTGGTGAGGAGAATTACGGAGAGGGTTCATCGCGTGAACATGCAGCCATGGAACCACGATTCCTCGGAGTTAAGGCCGTGGTCGTAAAATCTTTTGCGCGAATCCACGAGACCAATCTCAAAAAACAGGGGATGCTCGCCCTTACATTTATCAATACCGATGATTACGATCTCATTCGACAAGATGATAAAATCGATATCCTCGGACTGGAAACCATGAAGTCGGGTGAAAACCTTAAAATGGTTTTGAACCACGTCGATGGAACCAGAGATGAATTCGAATTGGCGCACACATACAATAAAGCCCAGATCGATTGGGTGAGAGCAGGTTCAGCCCTCAATAAGATCAGAAAAGAACTGGCTGCTAAATAATAATCAGCAGCCCGTCTTTTGCGAATAAATTTTTCAGAACAGGTTCTGTGTCGAGACGCGGGACCTGTTTTCTTTTTCCAGAAATATCTACAGTGAAAAACACCCAATGATTAACCGATTTCATTACCGCTTAACAGCTTAATAGAACTATGTTTAAAGCACAACTGTTTGAACTCTGTATTGTGTAAAATAAATCGAGATAATCATGGATCAGGAAACCAAAGTTTTGAAAGGGGGAGAATTTGTAATCAGTTCCTCAGAACCCGATCACCTTTTTGTACCGGAAGATACCAATGAGGAACAAAAGATGATCCGTCAATCTTGCAGGGATTTTGTTTTTTCCGAGGTACAAAAAAAAGGCAATGAGATCGCCAATCAACACGACCTGCTCAAAGCTGCAGCTGAACTTGGACTCCTGGGTGCGCACATTCCTGAGCAGTACGGAGGTACTGAGCTGGATACCAACACCAACACCATGATCCTCGAAGAGCTCGGAAAAGGTGGCGGGTCTTACGACACTTCCTTCGCTGCGCATACCGGAATAGGAATGCTTCCCATTCTCTACTACGGAACCGAGGAGCAAAAAAAGAAATACCTGCCGCCCATGTCAGATGGGAGCCTGATCGGTGCTTATTGCCTGACTGAGCCCGGGAGTGGATCAGACGCTCTTGCTGCGAAGTCCCATGCCGAACTTACTGAGGATGGCAAGCACTATCAGCTGAATGGTCAAAAAATGTGGATTTCCAATGCCGGATTTGCAGGGGTTTTCATTGTTTTTGCAAAAATCGATGGCGAAAAATTTACGGCATTTATTGTAGATCGGGATTCAGATGGAGTGACCCTCGGTGAGGAAGAAGATAAACTGGGAATAAAGGGCTCCTCCACCAGACAGGTGTTTTTTGAAAATGTACAAGTCCCGGTAGATAATGTACTGGGGGAAATAGGAAAGGGTCACCACATCGCCTTTGCAGTTCTTAACATCGGGCGGTTTAAACTGGGTGCCATGTGCATGGGAGGTTCCAAGCTCGCCTGCGAAATAGGAATCAAGTACGCCAATGACAGACAGCAATTTGGGAAGCCGATTGCTACTTTTGGAGCCATAAGATACAAAATCGCCGAACAGGCCATTCGCATCTTTGCACTGGAATCAGCCGTGTACCGGGTATCTCAACTGATGCAGGAAATGCGCGCACAGATGGTGGCCGAAGGAATGGACTACGCCACTTCCCTCCAAAAGTCCGCTGAAGAATATTCTGTGGAATGCGCGATAATTAAGGTGGTGGGCTCCGAAGTGCTCGATTATGTGGTTGATGAACTTGTGCAAATACACGGTGGATACGGATTTTCTGAAGAGTACAAGCCCGCGGGTATATACAGGGACTCCCGAATTAACCGCATTTATGAGGGCACCAACGAAATCAATCGTTTGCTAATGGTCAATATGCTTCTTCGAAAAGCGGAAAAAGGAGACCTGAACCTCAAAGACCCTGCCTGGGATGTGCAAAAAGAACTCACTAAAATGCCCTCCTTTGAAAAACCATCCGGCAAATGGGCAGCAGAAACCACCGCTGTTGAAAACATGAAGAAGATCTTTTTACTCACTTCCGGTGCAGCAGTAAAATATCAAATGGATGGCAAACACGACCTGCGCAATGAGCAGATGGTTCTTACCAACATTGCAGATATCTTAATTGATATGTTTGTTGCAGAATCGCTGTTGTTGCGGGTCCAAAAGTCGGTAGGGGAGGAGAATGAAGAACTATACCGGGCGATTTTGAGCACCACCATTTCAGATGCTCAATACCGAATTGCCAAAAATGCAAAAGATGCCTTGCACTCCTTCGCAGGTGGGGATGAACTCAGAGTGATGAGCATGGGCGTGGATCGCTTTACCAAATATCCGCACCCGAATATCAAAGAGAACCGGGAATTGGTGGCAGCGAAACTGATTGAATCCAACGCTTACAGCCTGTGATTGCTGATTTTATTACAGGGGCATAAAAAAAGGCAGATGAACTGAATCACCTGCCCTTCTTTTCTTTTGCACAAGTGTACAAATTAGTTTACTGCTTCAGCAAGTTTCTTACCAGCTTTGAACTTGGCTACAGTTCTGGCCTTGATTTTGATCTCCTTGCCAGTTTGAGGGTTTCTTCCTGTTCTTGCAGCTCTTTTGCTGGTTGAGAAAGTTCCAAAACCCGGGAGGGTAACTTTTTCTCCTTTCTGGAGGCTGGTAGTGATAGAATCCAAAACTGCATCTACAGCTCTGGTTGAATCAGCTTTTGTAAGTCCACTGTGCTTAGCAACGCTGTTAATTAAATCTCCTTTGTTCATTTCAACAAGTTTTAATTACTTAAATGAATTAATTTGCTGCAAATGTATGTTTAATCAACCGAACGGACAAACTTTTTTAGAAAAAAAAGTGGCTGAAACTATTGTCTTTTCTGCATTTCAGCTACCTTTAGGTTCCGGTCTTATGAATATTAACTTTTAATAATACAATCAAATAATTGATAATCAGATGATTAAGTATATGAAGCTTCGATATTTGTTAGGTTTAATGCTGCTTGGAGGGTTATTGACTTTTTCCTCTTCTTGCAGCAAAAAAACCGGTTGTCCGATGAATGAACAGATAGAAGTTGACCTGGACGACCCGAGACACGATCGCAATCGCGCGCGCAGCGGATTGTTTCCAAGACGATGACTTTCTCTTTTTTGCTCCCCGGCAAGGAATTATTTTGGTGCATTAACTAATACTGTTAATCCAACATTTTTATGCCCGTGGTTTTTTGCTTTGAAATATAATCTCCCAGGGAATTCATAGATAGAATGACCGCAAAAATGGCCATTCCCGGAAATACGGCCAGCCACCACGCCCTGAAGTATAATCTCGCCTCGTTTAGCATGGACCCCCAACTCACCTGTTCTGCTGAAAATCCTATTCCCAAGAAGGAAAGTGTGGATTCCGCCAGTATAGCGGAACTCACTCCAAATGCTGCTGCAACTGCTATTGGAGGTATAGCCAGGGGCATTATTTCTCTGAAAATTATGTAGTTCTTACTGCGACGGAGCAATTGCGCAGCTTGCACAAACTCCTGCTCCCGGAGGCTCAAAAATTCCGCCCTGGTGTACCTCGCAAATGCCGGCCACATAAGCAGTGAAATTATCAACGACATTTCTAAAATACCGGGGCTTTCAATAATGGCTAGCAGTGCCAACAAAATAAATAAGGATGGTACTGCTCTGAAGATTTCAATGAGTCTGAGAAGGATGAGGTCCAGTGGAATTCCCATCGTACCGGAAATGCCCAGACCTGAGAGAGCAGCTCTCATCCTGGTTTTGACGGTTGAGGACCACAAATAAACCAGTGCTGTACTCGCCAACAACCACCCACTGAGATATAGCCAGCTTCCCCCGTAGTCCAGTTGCAGGTACAGAAGGTATAAACCCACAGTTAGAATCATTGTACCTCCTGCAATTTCCAGTATATTTAACCGCCATCTTTGGTCACCAAAGAAACCGGCTGCTGCACCGAAGAGGACCCCGACCAGCATTGCTGCCATAACAGATAACAATCCAATAATGAGTGCTACTCTGCTTCCGTGGATTAAACCTGCCAGTACGTCTCGCCCCATTCCATCTGTTCCCAACCAGTGCCGGTATCTCTGGCTGCTTATATTTTGTGGACCGAGTGGGCTTTTGTACCCTGCATTGGCCCTGTCAATGGTTTGTGGGCTGTAGGGAATTGGGGCACGCACTACCGATTCCATTTTCTCCTTTTTGCCCAAATAATATATGCGTGGACTGGATTGACCAGTTACCTTTGAAAAGGTCTCCCTGAAAGCCGGGAAATGCCTTTGGCCGTCTATTTTGCATGTCAATGGTAGTTCATTGGCAAGCTGGTCGGCAAAAAGTGCAGTAAAGAGCCATATGAAGCATATTGCCATAGTCAGGTAGGTCGGCATTTTTACCTTGCCGCGAGCTTTTCCTCTATTTTGAAATACCTCAATCATACCTGACTTTTGGGTTTGCCCTGGCGTAGAGTATGTCGGCCATCAACTGCCCCACCAGGGTGAGAATAGCACCGATAAACAGAATTGCAAAAACCACATTCCAATCCTGTCCAAATATGGAATCCCACATCAGCCTTCCCATACCGGGAATATTAAAGATAACCTCGATTACCACCGAGCCTGAGATCAAGCCGGGAATAAGCGCCCCCAGTAAGGTGATAAGTGGAAATACTGCATTGGGAAACAAATGCCTCCAAATGGTAACAACCTCGCTGTTTCCCTTTAGGCGCGACATGGCGATGTAGCGGGATGCGCTTTCCCTCAAGGCCGTTTGCTCCATTTGGCGGGCTACAAAGGCTACGCCACCTGAAGCCAGGCAAAGTACAGGCAGCAGCAAGTAACTCATGCCCTGGAAAAAACCGGCATCACCATCCATGGTATGCAGCATAATTTGACTTGGAGAGGGAAAAAGGTTGGTCCATTTTCCGTATTCTTCTGTAGTAAAAAAGACAACCAGCAGAGTGGCGAGCCAAAAGAGTGGCACTGCGTAAAGTGCATAAACCACTGTTCTCAGGAGCTCCTTATATCTTTTTCGCTTAGTTGTGGCAAGAAACATTCCGAGGGGAATACCGACAGCAAAGGTTAGCAAAAGACTGAAAAAAGAGATACTCAGTGTGTAACCGATTGA
This sequence comes from Saprospiraceae bacterium, assembly GCA_007121335.1. Classification (GTDB taxonomy): domain Bacteria; phylum Bacteroidota; class Bacteroidia; order Chitinophagales; family Saprospiraceae; genus PWJY01. The sequence continues at coordinate 22,655 of SKLY01000096.1, forward strand.
GTTGCGAATTTTTGAACCCACTGAGCGACCATCTCTGAGCGAGTAGCCCCAATCTCCCGAAAATATTCCAGCCAGCCAGTGGTGGTATTGGTTCTGAGTACCGTGCCAGCTCAATTTGGGAACCCACCAACCAAATGGACGTTCTGCAGATGCTATTTCATTACCGTATTTCACCACATCCTTCACAGACGGATGAAAGCCACACTTTTCAGCGGGCATGAAAAGGAGTGCATTTTTTGTGATTTCTGCAACTGCCGCTTTCGATCCCGCCCTGTTGAATTGGTGTTCAAAGTCCGACCAGAACACTGCTGCATCACATTCATACAGCTGAAATTGGATATCTCTGCTCAATGCTTTTCCCGCTTCGAAATAACTGCGAACCAAATCAACCTGGCCCGTTTCGTACATCAGTTGTTTGATGTTTTTGCGAATAGCAGGTCGTTCAATGTCCCTGAAGTGGGCTTCTCTTGCACGCGGATGTATACTGAAGTAAAAAAGGGGCCTGTCCAGTCCAAGGTGCCGGTAAGTTCGCTGATAATTGGTCATGGCTCCCCGGTCGAAATGCTCATCCCCTTCGATGCTTAAAATACCGGTCAACCGCTCTGCAGGATCTCCGGGTATGATTTTACTCAAGAAAAAAACCACCAGGCTAATGACAAAAAGTGTCGGCAGGAACAACAAAACCCGTTTCAGCAGATAATTCCTCATGGTCCTTTTTCTTGGCTGACGCCTTTATTGATCAAATCTGCTCAAAAATCCACCTCCCTGAGTTGTGCCATTCCTTCAAAATACCCCGGTCTTTTTGCGGAGGTGATGAGCTTAAGCCGGGAATTTACCACCACTCTCTCGGTTGGTGCTACCAGCATAATCACGGCTTGATCTTCATAAATTATCTCTTGAACTTCGCGGTAGAGCGACTTTAAGGCCTCCGGGTTTTCCTCCATCCTGATCCTGGTCATTAGGGAATCAGCAACCGGATTGGAATAAAGAGAGAGGTTGTTGCCGGCAGGTGCCCTGGAGTCCGTGTGCCAGTTTTGTTTCAGGTCGGGCAATGACAGGCTTTGTCTCAATACAAGCGGGGTCATTTGATATTCCCTGTTCATCATATCCTCCCGTATCAATCTGAATTCCCGGGTTCTGATATTGAAATCCACACCTATCCGCTCTCCTGTTTCTTTCATTAAGAGTGCCAAATTTTGTCCAATTTCACCCGACGATACATCTATGGTCAGTTGCAGGTCCATGGGCCCTGAATTTGTCTCCTTGTCCCGGATTCCGTCCCCGTCAGAATCGGTCCAACCGGCCAATGTGAGCAAGCTATCCGCCTTTGCTATACTGTATTTTATGGGCTTAAGTGACGAATTAAATTCCTCCTTGTTAGGGTGTACCACCGTAGGGGCAGGGATGGCAAAACCACCCATTATTTCATCGATCACAAAATCGAGGTCTGTCATGTGGGCCAAAGCCCTTCTGACATTTCTATCTCTCAGTATGGGATCCTGATTGTTCAGGACGAAGTAGTAAATTTGGAATAGAGGCGGTGTGGGGAAATCGAAACGGTCAGCGTAGTTATCATCGTTCTTCAACTCTCTGAAATACCGCGGAGGCAATTCACTGGCAATGTCGATACTTCCATCCTTCAATCCGCTGAGTGTAACCGCCTGGTCCGGGATGATAAGATAGTGGATGCGCAAAGGTCCCGGGCGAAAAATCTCCTCCCCCCACCAATCTTCCTTTCGCTCGAGGCTAATGCGCTGTCCTGAATCGTAGTTTACCAATCTGTATGGTCCTGCTCCTTTAACCATTTCCGAACTGTAGGTAGCTGATGTAAACAAGTCGGCAAAGGATGCCAGGGCATTTTCTTCACGGTCATTGAGAGAACCCTCTTCGTAGTTGAATAGTTGTTCCAGTTCCAGGTGGCGCATCAATCCCCGTGGGTCGTAAATGTGCTCAGGGTAAATGGGGAACCCGGCTGCCACCTCTATGCCATGAAGATAATCCGCATCTACCATTACCGTGAATTTTCGCTTGTTATTCGGATCAACTTCCACCCTGCGAAGGTGTTGGAGAAAACCCCTCCAGCTTGAGGCGGGGACTTTGGGATTCAGTGCTGCCTTCAGGGTGAAAATATAGTCGTCGGCAACAACAGGTCTTCCATCCGGCCACTCTGCCACCTTCCTGATTTCAAAAGTGAATGCCCGGGTTTTGTTACCGTCAATGATCTCACCCTCTTCCACCTCCGGATGCTCTTTTGCCAACATAGGCACAAACTCCAGGGTTTCCGGATCGTGGTCCAGCAGATACATGAAGATATTATTCTCAATCTGGCTGGCATAGCCGCTCCGGGACAACATGGGATTGAGTCTTGTGGGATCGGCGGGAATTCTCACCCTCACTGTTTCAGGTGTTGCTCCTTCACTTATTCCCTCCCTTTCTCCGGCTTCCGGGCCACATGATTGAAGAGGTGCAATTAGTGCCAGAGTCAGTACAAAGAGAATTGAGGTCTGTTGAATCCTGTTAAAAATCATTGCTGCAGCATTTTCACAAAAATAAGAATAATATCGAAACCCGCTTTGGGTGGTGGTTTAATTTGGTCACTTTTATTCAGTGATGATACAGCTGCAACAGAAGTTAGCATACCCGGCATTCCTCATGACTTTAATGATATGCTTATTGCAACAATTGCGCCCCAATAATGCTTACTAACTGTAAACCAACTTACAGCAACATGTCTCTAGAGGGAAAAAGTGTACTTATCGCAGGCGGTACCGGTCTTATTGGAACGCATTTGTCTAACTATCTGACCCGGCAGGGGATGAAGGTTTCGCACTTGAGCAGAAGCAAGCAAAAGAACAGTCCATATACAACATTCACCTGGAATCCCGTGGAACACAGAATGGATACAGAAGCGCTTCAGGATGTGAATTATATAATCAATTTGGCAGGAGCCGGAGTTGCCGATGGCCGGTGGACGCAAGCCCGAAAAAAACTCATCCTTGAAAGCAGGCTCGACAGTGCTGCTACCTTTGAAAAGCACCTCGCTGAAACCGGGATCAAACCCAATGCCTATTTATCTGCCTCTGCGGTGGGTTACTATGGAGACAGGGGTGAGGAAATACTTACCGAAGAATCAGAGCCTGGAACAGGTTTTCTCTCCGAAACTACCGTTGCATGGGAAAAAGCTGCAGACGCCATGGAGAATTATTGTCAGGTGGTGAAAGTGAGGATTGGTTTGGTGTTGAGTACCAAAGGGGGTGCTTTGCCCAGTATGGCCAATCCCCAAAAACTCGGTGTGGGTGCACTCATGGGCAGTGGAAAACAATTTTACCCCTGGATTCATATTCACGACATGGCTCGCATTTTTGAGTATCTGATGGAAAACCGTGATCTGGACGGGGTGGTAAATGGTACAGCACCAGTACCAGTCCGGCAGACTGACCTGGTGGATGCCATTAAAAAGGGTATGAACCGTCCTGCTATTAAATTACCGGCGCCCTCTTTTGTACTGAAAACCATGTTGGGTGAAATGGCCACTGCCGTATTGGATAGTACAAGGGCAGTTCCTGAGAAACTCAATAAAGCCGGCTTTGAGTTCGAGCACGCAGATATTATTGATGCACTCAGGCACCTCGTGGAAAATAAGATTTGAATTTGGTTGCGGAGTAAATCAATTCCAGGGATTGAATGAACCGGAGAAAGTATGGAATTTCAGAGGTTATTCCATTTAGAGGAAGAGGAATAAGCAAACTACTCTTAAAATATTTTAGGAGGTCGCCGGGATTATATAAAATCCAGTTCTTCCCATTCAGGTTCTACCATCATCCGGCTGCGCATGCAGAGGTTAAAGGGATTATCATGGACCTTCTGATCTTCGGAATACTCCTGATTGACTCCATCACTATTGTCTTCCAAAAAGAAGAAATCCACTCCATCCAGAACCGATAATTGAAAGTAGGGTTTCAGCATAATCATGCATTTATGTGGTCAGCAATGAATCCGGTGGAAATATAGGCATTTTGCTAATTCATGCCAATTATTTCCATAGTATTTGTCACAAATATAGAGCTGGACTATTTAGCCGGGGTTAATCTCTTGTTATTAGCCAGTTAATAATTCCAGCGTAAAAAATTTCATTGAAACAATGCTTTTAGAGGTTATTCATCCAGAGTTTTGAAAATTCATGGATTTAGAATGATACGTTGACAAATGGTTCGACAGACCAATATAAATTCCCGGAATTGTTTGCTATTGGCCTTAATTGGTGACTACAGATTGGCTATGGCTATTTTAATATCAGAAAAAGTTGTTTGTGACGTTTTAAAATCCCGGTAAAATACTGGGTAAAAGCTCAGCTAAGTATTATCTTTGGGGCCTTTTAAGAAAAGTGATATAAATTATCAAGACATGATAGAAAAAACATTGAAGGAGATTAAGGATGTGTTGGAGTATCCGAGTGTGACTATTTTGATGAAAACACATCGCACGCATCCCGAGAACAAAAAGGATTCAACCCGTCTGAGGAATTTGTTGAGAGATGCAGAAAACAGGTTGTTGGGTGATTTTAACAAGCGCGAGATTGATGGACTGTTGAAAAACCTCAAAAAATACGAGGATGGATTTGACCACAACCTGAATTTGGACAGTCTTGTGTTATTTGTAAATTCCGATACTGCCAGGCATGTCCGACTACCGATTGAGGTTGAGGAACGGGTGATTATTGATAAGAACTTTGCCACCAGAGACCTGGTCAGGGCGCTGCATAAAGAAGAGCACTACTACATATTGCGACTCAGCCAAAACAGTGTGAACCTCTTTGAAGCCTACAGTGATCGTCCGGTTAGAGAGGTAAATGAGGGAGAATTCCCCATGGAAAATGAATTGTACAATACCGATACACTCAAGCGCTCAATGGCTACCAAAGAGGACAACATGAGCAGGGAGTATTTCAACAGAGTGGACAAGGCTTTTCAAAAGTTGTACAATGAAAGTCCACTGGGTGTTGTGTTGGTCGGAGTGGACCGGAATATCTCCTTCTTTAGAGAAGTATTGGACAACAGTCAGATGGTGATAGGTTCCCTTATTAAGAACCTGGATCACAAAACCCCTTATCAGGTGGTTAAAGAAGTGTGGCCGGTCGCCCAGGAGGGAATCATAGAGAGGCGAAAAGAAGCTCTTGATAAGTTGGGAACTGCAATTGGACAAAACAAATTTTCCACTGATCTCAACGATATATGGAAGATGGTCAATCAAGGTAGAGGCGATCTCCTACTGGTGGAAAACGATTACTTCCAGCCAGCTAAATTAGATGAGGACAATCGCTTAAAGCTTATGGAGGACCAGACAGAACCCGGCGTGATAGATGACATTGTTGATGAAATTATAGAAAGACATCTCAGTAAGGGAGGTACTATTACCTTTATGGACAATGGTCAGTTGAAAGATCATCAGGGAATCGCCCTTGTATTGAGGTATTGATCAACTGAGAATTTAATGGATCTTCCTCCTGAAGAGGAAAAATAAAAAACCCGCTACCGCTAAATTGTTGGTAAGCGGGTTTTTTTATTCCAGGTATCAGTTGTAAAAAAAGGAATGAATTCATTAAAAATTGCCGAATAATAGAGTCCTGGCGCCCAGGTATATTTCTTTTCACAGGACATCTTATCAAAGATTAACCTAATGTTAATTGTTTTAATCTCCCCGCGGCAATATAAAACACCCAATATCAGTATTTAAAGCATTAATAATAATTTTAAGTTGAAAATTTTAATCCACACTGATGCATTTGAGGAGGATAAAATTTTATAGCTTTACGGAATTGTTAAGCAGCGGTTAAGTCCTGTTGAACGATTAAAAAGTAGTTGCGAGGAAAAGTATAGAAATGTAAATCATTCAGTTAGTCAATAAAAACTTAGCTTATGAAACAACTTTTATTAATTGCGTTATCAGCTCTTTTCTGTATGGGCTCGTTGCTGTCGCAGCAAACTGTAACAGGTACAGTTACTGATACAGACGGTGAGCCACTGATTGGGGCTTCAGTTAGTGTGCAAGGCACTACTGTTGGTACAATAACCGACCTGGACGGGAACTTTTCAATCGATGTCCCCGAACCGGAGTCTGTTATTGTTATTTCTTACACCGGTTATGAGTCTCAACGGGTTGAATTAGAACCTGGTCAAACTGAACTAAGGATTGAATTGGGCGCTGATGTCCGATTAATTGACGAGGTTTTGGTCACAGGTTATCAGCAGCAAGACAGGGAGCGGATTACCGGCGCCATCTCCACGGTTGAAAGTGCCCGGATTGAGCAAGTGCCGATTGCATCATTTGACCAGATACTTCAAGGAAGGTCTGCTGGTCTTATGATCCTTGGAGCAAGTGGACAGCCCGGTAGTACTGCATCGCAGGTTTTGATACGAGGAACTGCAAGTAGTGCTAGTAACCAACCATTGTACATTGTGGATGGGATTGCTGTAGGTTCTGATGTGTTCAATAGTTTGAATCCCAATGATATTGAAAGTGTCACTGTATTAAAGGATGCATCATCAGCAGCTATCTACGGTGCCTCAGGTGGGAATGGTGTTATCATTGTGACAACAAAATCACATGAGAGGGGTCAGCCAACACAGTTTACCTACAGAGGTTCGGTTGGTGTAAATACCAACACCACCGGCAATTTTGAAATGATGAATGCCCGGGAAAAGCTGGATTTTGAAGAGCGTGTGATGCGAGGTCCGGGTTGGGTGTTTTCCCCAAACAATCCCAACTATGAAGGCGATGGTTCTATCAGGGACAGTTTGGCTAACATCAATACCAATTGGAGGGATGAGGTTTTGCAAACAGGTGTTTTCACTTCCCATGAATTGAGTATTTCAGGTGCTACTGAACAATCTGATTTTTTTGTGTCCGGTCGCTATTACTATGAGGAAGGACAGGTAGTGGGTTCAGATTTTGAGAGGGGAACAGTGAGATTTAATTTCAATCACAGGGCCAATGATTGGCTTCGAATGGGTATTCGCTCTAATTTAGCTGTTTCGGAATCTAATTTTATCACTTCGGAAGGTGCAGTTAATCTTAACAATCCGGTGGCTTTGGCCTACCTGTCGAATCCATATGATCAAGTATTTTTGGATGATGGTTCTTATCAGGTTGGTGCAGCGGGTAGAAACTTCATCGAGGATACGGACTTAAACGAAAATATCATTCGGAGAACTTCGGCGGTAATCAGCAGTTATTTTGAGGCAGATATCTTGCCCAGACTTACTGCCAGAACCAACTGGGGTGTTCGATATCAAATCAATGAAACACAGCGATATATAAACCCTGAATCACTTTTATCAGCAACTGTTCAGGGGTCGCAGGGTTCACTTAACAGGGGACATGCCAAGGGTTTAAATCTCACCGGCACAACCACTTTGGCTTACAGTAGATTACTGGATGTTCATGAGTTCCGCCTTATGGGTGGACATGAGTACAGTTCTATATCCAGCAGGAGTTTCAATTTCACCGGATTTGGATTGACTTCCGGGCTCCGAACTCCGGCAGGTGTTACTCCGGGTACCGGAGACAACGGTTTCATACCAACTGTAGGTGGTGCGTTTACTGAGCGTGCAATTACCTCATATTTTGGTGAGGTGAATTACACTTATGATTCTCGTTATAATGTTTCTGCTTCATTGAGAAGAGATGGTTCTTCTGTATTTGGTGTAGATAGCAGATATGGAAACTTTTTCAGCGCAGGTGTTAGTTGGAATGTTTCCAGAGAGGCATTCTTTAATGTAGGTTGGTTGGATGAGTTGAAACTTGCATTGAGTTACGGTGAGCTGGGTTCAGAACAGCCGCTTGGCAACTATCAGGCCTTAACCTTGTATAATCCAGGCAGCTATGGCGATGCTACTGCGCTCATACCTTCCACACCGGGTAATCCGGATTTGAGATGGGAAGCAGTGAAGGGTTTCAACTTCAATGTTGAGTTTGCTGCTCTTTCCAATAGATTGTTTGGAGAGATCAGTTTGTACAGCAATGAGTCTCAAGATATTCTATTGGACCAGCGTATTCCACTAACCACGGGATGGCGAGATTCTCCGATTAATGCAGGAGATTTACGCAATAGAGGAATTGAGGTAGAGCTTGAGGGAGTTGTTATGCGCACACCTGATTTTGTCTGGTCTGTAGGTGTTAACTACGCTTACAACGACAATGAAATTATTAGTCTGGGTCAGGTTTCCGAGTTTGAGGTGGGAACCAGTATATGGAGAGAAGGTCTCCCCATTGGTACTCATTTCGAGGTGGAGTGGGCCGGAGTAGATCCCGCGACAGGAAACGCCCTCTATTACGACTTGAATGGCAATATTACCAATGTTTATTCAAGTGCGAACAGAGTTGCACACGGTACTTACATACCACCCCACAACGGAAGTGTCTTTACGGATATAAGTTACCGCAATTTCACTTTCTCTGCTTTGGGTGTGTTTGCAGCCGGACATGAGATATTTAACAATCAGACCTTTTTCATAACCAATCCGACATTCACCCAATTCAACCAGAGTAAGGATATGTTGAATGCCTGGAGTCAGCCCGGTGATGTCACCAATATCCAAAGGTTGGACAGTCCCAGAAACTTCTCCTCAAAGGATATAGAAAAAGCTGATTTCTTCAGATTGAGAAATGTGACCATTGGCTATAACTTTGATGTGGACAATCTTGGAATTGGAAATACCTTCCGCAGTTTGAGAGTTTATGCAATGGGTCAAAACCTGTTTACTGTTACTAATTTCACCGGATTTGATCCTGAGATTAATAATAATATTGCTCAGTTTGAATACCCGCCACAGAGGACGTTTACTTTTGGAATTGACATAGGATTTTAACCATAAAAATAATACATGATGAATAAATATATAACATTACTAATTCTATCATTCGCAGTCCTGTTTTACAGCTGTGATAGTGAACTCGAATTAGAGCCAAATGACTCCGTTTCATTGGAGTTTGACAAACTGGAAGATTTCGAGTTGACCTTAAATGGAGTCTATTCCAGCTTTACTGCAGCAAGTTACTACGGTGAATTGAAACTTGCGATGGAAGCCTGGGCCGGGGACGATTTGAAAATATCTCCTCAGAACAATGGTCAGGGAGCTTTCATTCACCATTGGAATTACACTTCAGGAGATCAGAATACTGAAGCCATTTGGGGAAGGATTTATACAACGATTTTTAGAGCAAACCTGATAATTAATAATTATGAGGGATTGACTCCCGAGGATGACATGGAGGCTCAAAGATTGAATGAGATTGTTTCCCAGGCCTATGGTTTGAGAGCATTGGCTCATTTTCATGCATATATGTTCTTCGGTGAAAGGTACAATGATGGCTCGGAATTGGCTGTTCCTTTTGTAACCGAGATCGGTATTGAGCAGAATCCTCCCCGGGTTACCACCAATGAACTTTTTGGACAGTTAAAATCCGATCTCAACCAGGCTATCGAATTGGCAAATCCCAATTTCCAGGTAAAAACTTTTGGACCTGCGGCCATGTACACTGTGCTGGCTCATATTGCCCTGTTTGAAAGAGATTGGAATGGTGTGGTAACCCATGTCAACAATGCATTAGACGCCGGTGCTCCGGGTCTTGCCGATGCGTCAACTTACCTCAGTATGTGGAATGTTCAGGATATTGATGGTGGAGAGAACATCTTCAAGATCAACTTTGAGCCCACTAATGCCCGAATTGGTAATATCTTTTACATTCCCAGTTTGGATGTAGGTTACTATTGGGTGACTGATGATTTGTTGCAACTTTACGATCAGGATAACGATGTAAGGTTTGAAGCATTTTTTGATCTGTCAGACTTCCCGAGGGTAATCAAGTACGTTGGTAGTCCCCCAGCTAATCCCAATGTTGCAGACGCTAAAGTATATAGAACTTCAGAGTTGTATCTGATGCGTGCTGAGGCAAATTATGAATTGGGTAATGATGGTGATGCCCTTGCGGATTTGGATGCGGTGAGAAGTGCTCGTATAGAGGGCTTTTCTTCACCCGGTGAAACTGGCGGTGACTTGTTCGATGCTATTGTGACCGAACGCCGTAAAGAATTGGCCTTCGAAAGTAGAAGGTTTTTTGACATGAGACGTTGGAACATGCCAATTGACAGAATTGACTGTACTGCCAACAGCTGTTTCCTTGAGAATGACAATCATCGATTTGTCTTCCCAATACCTGAAGCAGAGGTGTTTGCCAATGATGAAATGGTTCAGAATCCCGGTTATTAAACTCTAAAAAAATAATAATATGACATTTAATAAAATATTAGTCCCTATACTTGTTGTAGTTATGGCACTTACCTTCTCATCCTGTGGAGACGAGCCGGACAATAAGTTGGATAGCGATGATTTTGCCTATTTTGCAACTGAAAGTACTCTTGTTACGAAAGGATCAACTGCTCCCATAGTAGTCAATGTGATTTTCTCTTCAACCAGAGGACAAGATGTAAGTGCAAGTGCCGAGTTTGAATTGCTTCTTGACAATGCTACGGAAGGTGTAGATTTCGAAATAGGCAATGAAAGCAATCAGCTTCAATTTGATTCGACCAATGGTTTTAGACAAAGCATTACCATTATACCATTGGAAGATGCAATTGACACTCCCGATGAGAGTACAATTGAAATTCAATTGACAAATTTGTCAAGTGGAACAGCCGGTTTCCCGGGCCCCGATCAACGCAATTCTCGACATGTAATAAACATGGTTGAAATAGATTGTGATTGGGAAATCAGCGGAACCTATTCTGTGACTACCGTTCAAACCAATCCTGCGGGTTGTGATGGTGTAACCAACATGGTCGAGGTGAGTATTGTTGGAGAAGGGCTTTTCCAAATTACTGACATAACCGGAGGAATGTATGCGAATTGCTACGGCCAGGCTGATAACCCGGGAATTATAACGGGAGAATGTAACGGCCCCGGCCTGGTTATAGATAACCAACCGGATGTAGTTTATGGCGATGACGTTTTCAACGGTTCCGGTCAAATTAATCCCGATGGAACATTTGAAATAGAATGGAGCAACGGATTTGGTGATAGTGGCTACAGCATTTTTGTGCCAGAAGACTAAGAAAGTTGTTTCATTTGTAGCTGAAATATTATAGTACTCGTTACTATGAACAAAAAAGGGTTGATGCCATGCTGGTATCGACCCTTTTTTGATTGTTAATGATTATTGCCTGAATGGATTAATCGCCAAAATTTATCAGTTTTTGAGTCCTTCTTGCCACATTTTGCCAGTTCGCCGGGTTGTATGATAACGGTTCCCTGCTTGCTTGCAGAATTGGCAATTTTCTGACCAATTGGATAAGTGGTTTATTTTTGCTAAATTTGGGAAACAATAGTCAATAATTGTTAATATGTGATGTCTGGCGATGGTCATTTCAAGTTTTTACTTAAATCAATGCAAGTAATTGCTTTGGCATGCACCGTAATGATATTCACACCCCTTATCACCTTTTCTCAAGTTATTTTTGTGGATCATTCTGCTGACGGCTCCAATGACGGTACTTCCTGGGAAGATGCATATTTGGACCTGCAAGATGCCTTCCAGGTTGCAGTATTTGGTGATGAAATTTGGGTGGCCGGGGGTACTTATTACCCCACCTCTAATGAAGGAGATCGTTCAGCCAGATTTGTGTTGCCTGATGGAGTAGCATTGCTGGGAGGTTTTGGAGGCTTTGAAGTAAATTCATCTGAGCGTAACATTGGCTTATTTAGAACCACGCTAAGCGGCGATATTAACAGGACGGCCTCGCTTTACGGGAATTCTCATACCATACTCGATATATCCCATACCAGCAATGAATCATTGGTGGATGGGTTTACAATTTTTGGTGGAAATGCGGAAATAATTGCCGCCGATGGTTATCCCAGAAACAATTCAGGAGGTGGAATTTATAACAATGGAGGAAGTGCAACCATCGCAAATTGCGTAATATCCGGTAATTCAGCCAATCAGGGGGCCGGTATGACAAATGTAAACGCGGCCAATGTTTACATGGTCAACACTGTGTTTAGGGACAATAAAGTAATCGTTCCCGGTGGCGGTGGGGGATTGTTGAATGCCGATGGGTCACGTCTTGAAATTGTTAACTGTACTTTTGATGGGAATTCCTCTCAAACCACGGGAGGTGCTATTCTCAACCTGAACAATTCCGTCCTGTATATTCAACAATCTGATTTTCTTAACAACCAGGCTATCAACGGTGCTGCTATTTATTGTTTTCTAAACTCCCGGATAGAAATATCAAGGTCTGTTTTTCAGGGCAATCGTGCTATTGCTTTCGGAGGTGTAATAGCTTCTGTTTTACATAATCAAATACACATCGACAATTCTGTCATTACCGGAAACATAGCAAAAAATGGTGGGACATTCTACGGGGAAAAAAGTCATTTTGACCTGTACAACATTACAGCAATTGGAAATGCTGCTCATGCAAAAGGGGGCCTTCTTTTTGACCAATTAAACTCTACCTTCAATTTTTATAACAGCATCCTTTGGGAAAACAAATTGGGTGACACCGAATCTTCACCATTGGAATTTTTCTACAGTGCCGGGGATAACAGCACTCTTGGATTTTATCACTCCATTGTTCACGGTTCCGGAGGTAGTGATGATTGGAATGTCGAAGGAGCTATTGATGGGGGTGGCAATCGCGATTTCGATCCCAAACTGGTCGCAAGCTTAAATGCTATTCACGCGCCTTCTACTTATGGGGATTATCGACTCACGGAATGCTCTCCTGCTGTTAATTTTGGCAGAAATTACTACACAGATGGAATTTCTTCAGTGGACATTGAAGGCAATTATCGGATTATTGATGGGATTGTCGATATGGGTGCGTATGAGTTTGATGATGAAATTCCACCTCCTGAGATTTCCTGCAAAGAAATTGCCATTCAATTGGAGACCAATGGAAATATATCTCTCCCTGTCAATGATCTTTTTGTGGTTATTGATTCCTGTGGTCCGGTAGAAGGACAGATATTCGGTATGGATTCTCTTGTGCTTGATTGTTCCAGTATCGGCATTAATTATTTTACCGTCTATGCATTGGACCTCTTCTCGGAAAAAGTTGATTCCTGCGAACTCAAGCTGGAAGTGTTGGAACCCACCTATCGCTTTACCATCAATGGAATAGAAGTACATCCCGGAGATGAGCTCACTTTTTGCCCCGGAATACCCTTGAAACTGGCATTGCATAAATCTTTTTCCAAATCGGTACCAATAATATCCGATTTCAGACTCGGCATGGAAACTGTGCACAAGGATATTCTATTGGATTATGAAGATGACTACTTTGAGTTTTTAAAAGAGGAGGAAGGAGTTTATCCACTTACTTTTCTCTCAATTGAGGATGAAAATGATTGTGTGTTGGGGGAAGATCGTGCTTCGCAATACTTTTTCTTCATCAATATCGAATTCTCTGCGGATACCACTTTGCTAACAAACAAGCTTTGCAGAGGAGATTTTTTCAGAGGTAGAATGATCAGCAGTGATACGGTATTCTACAGCACATACTCCAATCTAAGGGGCTGCGACAGTATTGTTATTGACAATATTGAGGTGTTTGATTCACCGGAACTCACCTTAGAGGCTGACAGTGTAATTTGCAGTGGATCATATGCTCAAATTACCGCCCCGGAAGGCTTTATTTCTTACGAATGGGACAAAAACTCTGAGGATGTCAGGCAAATTCAGGTTTACACTGGTGGATTTTACAGCATCACCGCCCGGGACGAGTTCGGCTGTCAATTTGAGGAGGAGATTTATATTATGGAGCCAACACCCATTGATGCTGAAATTAGGGTACAGCCTACTACATGCCCCAGTTCTGAGGATGGAGTTATTCAACTGAAATGGATTTCCCTGGACGAGGGAGATTTTGCATTCTCTATCAATGATGAGATGATTCCGCCCCCTTATATTTTCAGCGGTTCGACAGGCTTATTTTTTCTCGGTATTGAGGATCAATTCGGCTGCCGGTATGAAGAGTGGATTGATATTGACTACCAGGTCGATCCCTTTGTGGAAATAATGGGTCCTGCCGAAATTGAATTTGGCGATTCCCTGATTTTGTGGGCGAATACCAACCTTCCACAGCCCGACTTTGCTGAATGGCTCTTGAATGGACAGCCCGCAGGAAATGGCTTGACGCTTGGTGTTCTGCCCGATGATGACCTCGTTGTTGAGATTGAGGTAATTGGACCCTCAGCCTGTCGCGCTACTGCCCTGTTGAATGTTGAAGTGTACGAACCGGCTCAGGTTTTTATTCCCAATGCCTTTTCACCCAATCGAGATGGAATCAATGACTTTTTTACCGCCTTTGCCGATGAGGATTATCTGATTGAAAAGCTTCTTATCAAGGACAGATGGGGAAATACGCTGTACCGCGTTGAAGGTATCCCGGCGAATATGCCGGAACTGGGGTGGAATGGTGAAATTAACGGCCAGGTCGTGAATCCGGGTGACTACCTCTACCTGATTGAGCTAAGAGATAGCCGGGAACTGCATCAATTCAGCGGTACGGTTACCCTGTTGAGATAGTCGCTGTTATACTTCGCTTTATTCTTTTAGGTCATCCCAGAACTCCACAGCTCTTCGGGAATGAGGTATGCAGATAGATCCGCCCACCAGGTTTCCGATGGCCAGTATTTCGAAAAACTCCTCCTCGGTGAGTCCGTTTTCGGCACATTTTTCCACGTGGTAGGCAATGCAATCATCGCACCGCAAAACCAGTGATGCTACCAGACCCAGCATCTCTTTGGTTTTTACCGTCAGAGCTCCCGCTTCATAGGTTGAATTGTCCAGGCTGAAAAACCGCTTTAGGTTTTTATTGGGATAGCTCAAAATGCGTTCGTTCATCCTGGAGCGGTAGTCGTTGAATTCCTCTGATAATTTTCCCATGGTAATGATGATTAAATTCCCTTCTCATTGGTTTGTCTCCATACGGATACTATCATCCGCAGGAAAAAGAGGATTCCTGCTATGAAGGTACCCGTTGCAAAAAAGACCATCTGTGTTTTTATGTAGCTGTTCAGGCTGGTTTGTCTGTCGTAGCTCAGACCCGGCATCAATTCACTCATGGTTGCCTCATCCATGAAGGTCTGGAAATATGCGAATTTGCCACCCATGTAGAATAAAAGTGCCGGGGTGAGCAGTGCAAAGCTCAATTTCGCCCAAAAGCTCAGTTTCAAAACGGAGTATTTCAAAAGTACCACATGGCGGGAGTAGTGAAAAAAGAGCAGAATAAAGGCCACATTGATGTAGGTAAATGGATACTCCTCCACTTCGCCGACAATGGGGAGCATGACCGCGAAGATCAGTATCAGTGAAAACATCCACCAAACCAGTTCCATCCACCAGAGGTATTTTTTCTCCTCCTCTGTGACTGGAACCCTTTTTGGTTTGTAACTGTAATTTCCCATCCGTGCTCGATTCTGAGTGTTATCTGATGATTGTTAAGTGGGTTGAGTTTTCCGCTTTGGATGTACCAATCCCTTAATGGTTTAGATTATTCCGATAGCCGGAAAAGTACGGAATGCTTTCCACAAACGGTTGCCGGAATCAGAGCGTAAATTTACCATTTTTATAAATGATCTCCCCATCTGCAGTGATCTCGCTGTCTGTTTTCATGTCGGTGATCATATCCCAGTGCACCGTGGATTCATTTTTTCCTCCGGTCTGTATATAACTTTGTCCAATGGCCATGTGGATGGTACCGCCAATTTTCTCATCGAACAGGATGCTGCGGGACATTTTTTGGATGCGGTAATTGGTGCCGATGGCCACCTCTCCAAATCTCTTCGCTCCCGGTATCTCAAAGATCTTGTCCAGATAGTCTTTTCCTCTGACCGCATCCCACTTGACCACCTCGCCTTTTTCAACCCATAGTTCCACTCCCTCGACTTCTTCACCCCGGTAAATTGCCGGATAAGAAAACCTGGCGTAGCCGTTCACCTCATCCTCGACAGGAGCAGTAAAAACCTCGCCTGAGGGCATATTGGCTGTGCCATCTGAATTGATCCAGATTCGACCCTTTGTACTGAATTTCATGTCGATGTTGGGACCTTTGTAGTGTATCTCACTGCATTTATTCAGGTGATCGACTATTTTTTGCTGGTCTTTACGCACCTGAAGCCAACTGGCTATGGGGTCTTCATCGTAGAGCCGACAGGCATCAAAGACAAATTCTCTCCAGGACTGAAGGGACACTCCGGCATTTTGGGCGGAGGCCTGTGTTGGGTATTCACAAAGTGCACGCTTCATTTCACCTGATGCGGTTCTCTTGAAGTAGGACTCGTTGATTGATTTCAGCGCCTTCTGTCTTGTCGCCATTTTCTTGCTGTCCAATCCGCTGGTAGCTCTGAGGTTATATGGGGCCCGGATGGTGAGTAGGTTGTCAAATTCGCGCATGGCCAATGAGGCAAATTCGGGTGGCTTTTCAAGGGCTTTCTGGGAGGCGTACTTGTAAAAAAGTTCTTGTTTTTCGGGAAAATCCAGGCTCACTTCCACCATGGCTCCCCTGGAAACTGCCAGTTTATAAACTTCCCGCAAAAGCGGCTGTGCTTCTGTGGATGTGTTTATCAAAAGCGATGATCCCTCCTTTAATTCGAGGCAGTAATCAAGTAGGAGATGCGCGTATTTTTCTTCAATCGTCTTTGGAGCTTTACTCATAAAATTCTTTTGAGAGTGATACGGAAGATTTTTTATCAAAATGAAAAACCCTCCAGTTGAATTGATTTTGAAGTGCAAAAATAGGTCTGCAAACCGGACCTGCCAAATCTACTACCACTTCTGTGCCTGATAGGGGTACTTGCGCTCGTATTCCATAGTGACGAGCTCGAGTATTCGCTCTCTCAACACATCGATATTTTCCTTTGAAATGGCAGAGCAGATGACGTATCCCTCGGGGTATTTGTGCGAGAATTGATGATGCATGGAGTCCTCGATCTCAGATTTGGTAGATTCATCCAGCAGGTCGTCGTAATTTCGATCGCGGTAGAGGTCGATTTTATTGAAAACCATGAGTGTGGTTTTATCACGGACACCCAGTTCATGCAGGGTTTTATTTACCGTAGCAATGTGGTCTTCGTACTGTGGGTGAGCGATATCCACTACGTGAACCAGAATATCAGATTCTTTGACCTCATCAAGGGTGGATTTGAAACTGTCAACCAGGTGGTGCGGCAGTTTTCTGATAAATCCTACCGTATCACTCAGCAGAAATGGAGTCCGATTTAGTACTACTTTTCGGACGGTGGTGTCCAGAGTTGCAAATAGCTTATCCTCTGCAAAAACATCGGATTTACTGAGGCGATTCATAATGGTTGACTTGCCGACATTGGTGTAACCGACCAGGGAAACCCGGATGAGTTTGCCCCGCTGCTTTCGCCGGTTTTCGTTCTGCATTTGGATTTTCTCCAGTTTTTCCTGCAACTGGCTGATCTTGGTGCGGATAATCCTCCTGTCCGTCTCTATTTCTTTTTCACCCGGTCCGCGCATACCAATACCACCGCGCTGCCTCTCCAGGTGTGTCCACATACCTCTCAATCTGGGCAGCAGGTATTGAAGTTGGGCCAGTTCCACCTGGGTTTTGGCCTGGGCCGTTTGGGCGCGCCTCGCAAAAATATCCAGGATGAGGCTGCTTCTATCAACCACCTTGATTTTCAATTCCTTTTCTATGTTATTGATCTGAGATCCGGATAGGTCGTCATCGAAAATGACCATACCTGCACCGTGTTTGGTTACCGACTTTTTTAGTTCCGCCAATTTTCCACTTCCAAAATATTGCCTGGGATGGGGTTGTTCGCGTTTTTGGGTAATGCGCTCGGCAGTTCGTGCACCGGCAGTAAGCGCCAAAAACTCCAACTCATCCAAATGTTCATTGACTTGCTCTTCGGTTTGTTCACCGGATATCACTGCTGCCAGTATGGCAATTTCATCGTCCTGGCCAATACCTTTCGAAAGGTCTTCGCCTACTTTCCACTCCGAGGGATTTGTATTACTCACTCACTTTACTTTTTCTTAAAAAAAACTGCAATTATAAAAGGGACTACAAAATTTAGGTGCATGTGGTTCCAAATAATCGATCAATTATGGTGCAATGGATAGCATACTACCTGCTTATCCATTCTTCCGGGTTCAGTACATCTTTGCCCCTCCAGAGCTCAAAATGCACCATAAAATTTCCGGAGCCTGGATCTTTGCCAACAACACCGAGTTCTTCACCTGCTTTGACCTGTTGGTCCCTGGAAACGTAGGTGCTGTTCAGACCGGCATAGACGGTGAAGTAATTTCCGTGCCTGACCAGAACCATGTATTGATCCCCGGGCATGCTGACTACTGCCGTCACTTGCCCTTCAAATACCGTTCTGACCGGGGTTCCCTCCAGCGTTTGGATGTCTATTCCATTGTTTTGTATGGTGACATTCCTGAGGGTGGGATGAGCCTGGTTTCCAAAGTGGGATTGGATAACTCCCCGCTCGACGGGCCAGGGTATCTGTCCTTTGTTTTGCTCAAAATTTCCGCTCAGTAATTCGTACTCAGCGGCACGCTCCGGCAGTTCTTCCACGGCTTCATCCCTCCGGGCTATTTCTTCTGCTATCAGACGGTCAATTTTGCGAGACAACTCCCTTCGCCTGTTCTCCTGTTCTTTCAGATTTTCACGCAACTCCTGCTCCTTTCCACGGAGTGAATTTAGCAAGGCATCCTGGGTGCGCAAGTCGCGGTTGAGTTCTTCCACAGTGCGCTGTTCTCTGGTTTGCAAGCGACCCAGGTCATCCAATGATTCCTGAATGGCTGCCTGACGATCTGCTATTTGATCGGAAATGGAATCCAGTTCCATTTTTTTCTGGTCGATAAAGGATTGGAACTGCTGGTTGTAAAAATACCGCTTAAGGGCCGTGTTTAAGTTGCCGGATGACAGTAAGTACATCCAGTCCCTGGTGGTGAGTTGTCGCAGGTAGGAAATTCGAAGTTGCTGAAAATAGATTCCCCTAACCTCTTCAAAATGCTCGTTTAGAAGTTTTATGGAGTCCCTTAAATTTTCCATGGTGTCTCTCAATATGCGGGTCTGACTATGGAGGTTGGAAATCATGTTTCTACGGGCCTCCAATTGATTTTGCAAGGCGACATAGTTTTCCACTGTGCTCCTGCGCTGTTCAATACTCTCATCCAGTAATTGACGGGTGGATTGAATTTGCTCCTCCAGTGCCACTCTTTCACGCTCAAGTTGCTGTCTGGATTGCGCAGCCAGATCGGTCAGGGAGACCAGACAGAGGAAAAGCAGTAAAGCGGCCGGCTTACTCAATGCGATCGTAACGACTGGGTACATCAAATGGTAAAGTCGGGACATCTTCAACGTTCAACTCCAAAAATTCGCAATTTAGGTAAAATTCCTGAACTCCGTCGGTTCCGGTTATCTGGCGATCCCAGGCAAAATAACCCGCATCTCCCATTTGTTTGTACTGGTTGTTGTCCGAGCGCACCACCCTGCCGTTTCCATCCATCAGTGTGAATCTCTCCACCAGTTGCTGGTCGTTTATCTTGTAAAGTACCTGCATATTGTCAATAAAACCGGCTATCGTAGCACCAGGATTTCCAATGTCCAACTCCCGGACCACTACATCATCAAATGAAGGACTACCGGTCAGTAACTGTTCCAGTTGCTTGAAGGTGACATCCAATCCGTAGCGGTAAGCCACCACATCCAGTGGCATTTTCATGTATTCTCTGTTTACCCGGTCGATGAGTTGAAAGGTGTCCGGTGTGATCATGGCTCTTCCTACTTCAAAGCCCAAAACGGTTGCCCTCACCCAAATGGCGCTGTCCCTCACAGCTCTGATGTGACCGCGAAAAGACTGTGACATGCCATCCAAACCCACTTGAATGCGTGCACGCCCATCGATGGATTCGGCATTGAACTCTTTGAGTTTGATTTCTTTGATCAACTTCTCGGCTGTAAGCTCTACTTCCGGTTCTTCAACGGCTTCCTTAGGAGATTTACAGGAGTTGACTATTAGCATACCTACAATCAGCAGCAAAGAGGTGCCGAATACGAGCAGGCGGGATTTACCTGTATAATGGTTGCTTTGGTAATTCATGGATTACGGGTCTGATACTTCTACTTAACGCCCTGGATCGGTTGAAATTTTATCGGCCCACTCTCTGATATCTTCTCGATCTTTAATATCATACTTTTCCAACTGGGCCATGTATCTATCTGCGGCTTCTTTATCATCCTTCAAATAATTCAATCTGGCGCGCGCAAAAAGGTACTCCGGGTGGTTTGGTGTGTAAGTTTGGACCTCATCCAAAACAGTAGCAACCTCTTCGAGATTTTCCTCCTGATGAAGTAATAAGTCCGCTTTCATCAGAAGGAGGTCTGCCTGGCCGGGCATGTCTTCCGTCGCTTGATTGAGAATTTCAATTCCCTTTTCAACCTCTCCCCGTTTTTTTCCCAGAGTGGCTTCTCCCAGACTGAAGTACAGATTGAGTTCCGGTTGTCTTCGACCCATTAATGTGGCCCTTCTCAGGGTGTTTTCTGCAGTCTCCAATTCACCGATTCCCATTTGCCCGCGGGCCAGGTAGTAAAAAAACAGGGCCTGATTGGGGTAAAAATCCAGCCCCTCATTGACGCGGTCAATCAGTTTTTCGTAATCTTTGATTTGGAGCAGGGATTCGAATTGATTGAACCAGACCTGTACCACATCGGACCTTATATCGAGTGCTTCCCGGTATAATTTTGCAGCCTGGTTGAACTGGTAGGATGAAAAAGCAATATCTCCGGTCAATGCTCTGGGTTCTGCCCGTTCCGGATGTTCCTCTATGAGGGATAAACCCGCCTCCAAAAGTTTTCCGGCTACGCCCGGCTGGTAGTCTTCGCTTAGTTCCATGAGGAGGGGAATGAGTGCCTGGATTTTTTCATCCAGTTCCACATCTTCATCCCGGATGAGGGGCAGCAGGGCTTCAAGTCTCTCATCTCCCTCCAATTCCCCGGTTTCGAGTTCTGCTATTCGCAACCTTGCCCTGCTGTGGTCGGGTCTGCTATCCAGGACCTTTTGATATTGTTCAATAGCTAATTCAATTTGGTGAGTACTCTCCAGGAAAGAGCCGTACTCCATTCTGAAATCTACATTTCTGGGAAAAGCTTTCAGTAGTTTTTGATACTCTTTTTCAATGGCGCCAAAGTCGTTATCGGCTTTGAAAATGCTTATTTTTTTGGCGGTTAATTCAGGGTTTACTCCACTTATACTCTCCGCTTGATTCAATACTTCAATTGCCTCTTCTCGCTGGCCCAATAAAAGGAGATGGTATGCGCGGTTAATTCCGTAATTGGTCCTTTCAGGATGGAGTTCCATGAGTTTTGCATAAGCCGATTCGGCCAGGTCATTTCGGTCTTCCGCATCGGCCAAATTGGCCTTGAGTTGTAGTATCCAACTGTTGCGGGGATCGTAGCGGTGCGCTCTGTTGGCGTATTCCAGTGCCCTGGAAGTCTGGTTCATTTGATTGTAACAGCGCGCCAACTCATACAGAAAAACCGCATTCTCAGAGTCTTGCTCCAATAATTTTTCTAAATGCTCCGCAGCCTGGTCATATTGTCCCATCAGCATGTACATGCGGGCTTCGATAAATTCAGCCTGAAGGTCTGGAACCACAACATCTTCAGGAAAGTCAAAATCCTGTGCTTTAAGGGAGTGGGAAATTCCGGTCGTCAGTGCAAGAACCAGTGACAGTGCAAAAAATTGGTAACAAATGTGGTGCAGGTCTATCATTAACTTAATCTTGAGTAATCTCCGAGGCTGATTTTTCTCGCCTTTTCAATGTATTCGGCCTGGTTGCCGATCATGCTGTTTTTGAGGTTGACAAACTTAACCTTTGATTCATCCTGAATAACGCTCTTCTCCACTACGGATTTCACGATCCGGGAATGGGCACCTACGGATACAAAGGGCCCGACGACGCTGTTTTTTATTACAGCCCCTCTCCCAATAAAGCAGGGCTCGATCACAGTGCTGTTTTTTAGAACGACTTCTTGCTCGATGATGTTTGCGCCTATTTGGGTATCGAGAATCCGCTCATTCGTATGGATAATTGCTTCTTTATTCCCGCAGTCAAGCCACTCGTCAATCGAGGCTGTTTTAAACTTCAGGCCATCGTTTTTCAATAGCTCCAGCACCGTGGTTATCTGGTATTCACCCTTTTCACGGATTTTATTTTCCAGGAGGTAATCCAGTTTTTTGCGAAAATTATCTCCATCCCTGAAGTAGTAAATTCCTACAATTGCCTGATCGGAGACAAATTTGGGCGATTTTTCCACAAATTCTGTGATGACTCCTTCGCTGTTGGTCTTAACGACCCCGAAATTTTCAGGGTTTTTGACTTTTTGCGTCCAGATCACCCCTTCGCTTTCCTGGTCGAAAGAAAAATCGGTTATAAAAAGCGTGTCTGCCAAAGCAACCATGGTCGGACCTGTGATTACTGGTCTTGCACAGTGAATGGCATGGGCAGGACCAAGTGGTTCTTCCTGGTAAAAAATGGACGGTCGCGAGCCCACGGACCGGGCAACTTCTTTGAGTTGTCCTTTGACCTCTTCTCCAAAGTCTCCGATTACAAAGGCAATTTCTTCAAAAGGCTCATCCAGTCCCTGGGACAGCATTTCGATTAGCCACTGTACAATGGGTTTTCCCGCAATGGGCACCAGGGGCTTGGGAGTGGTCAATGTGTGGGGTCTCAACCGGGACCCTCTTCCGGCCATTGGTATTATTAGATTCATAGTAACGGTGGTATTTTCATTCCCTGATTACAGAGAGTTAATTAAACAGCTGAGAGGTGGTAATTATTTTTGACCGGTACTGCCAAAACCACCCTCGCCTCTTTCAGTTTCATTCAATTCATTGACCTCCTGCCATTCCACCCGTTCGTATTTTGCCACGACCATTTGGGCTATTCGCTCGCCTGGTTTCAATTCGACGGACTCATTGGATAAGTTTACCAGGATAACCCGGATTTCTCCCCTGTAATCGCTGTCAATTGTTCCCGGACTGTTGAGTACAGTGAGACCTTTTTTTAAAGCCAGACCGCTTCTCGGACGCACCTGAGCCTCAAGGCCCGGAATAAGTGCAATTCGAATTCCGGTTGGAATCATCGTTCTTTCCAGTGGTCCGATGCGGACAGGCTCTTCCAAAGCGGCGTATAAGTCCAGGCCCGAACTGCCATCTGTGGCGTAAAAGGGCAGGGGATTATCGGAATCATTGATGATTTGAATCTTAGTTTTCATCTGTATTGATTGATTTGTGGGTTGCAAATTTATGAACTTATACCAATTAAGTCGGATATTGAAGTCCTATCAATCGACTTGAGTTGCCCTTTAGGATTTAAACTCCAGCAATTTATTCTTTACATAATCATCAAACGAGAATTCGCTGAAGCGGTGAAAGACCACTTCGACCGGTTGGATAAAGACGTGGATTTTATTATCAGCAAGGAACTTGACATGGGGCTCCAGCCGAACCGCGTCCTTTTCAGTGGTGACTACAAACCTGATCTTCATCTCCAATTGGTCGTAGGTCTTTTTTAATTGTGCAAGATCGTAAGTGCTGAAGTTGTGGTGATCGGGAAAGGCGAGTGAATGCAACCTATCAACGCGCTCTGCCATATGGTCGATCAATGGTTCGGGATTGGCAATTCCTGTCAAAAGGATGGCTTCCCCACCGGGTTTTTCGACCAGTTTTTGTTTGGGGTTAAAAAGGTAATAGGCCTGGCCGTAAGTCAGGTAGGAGAAAAACACCTTTTGTTGAGGCAGGGGCTTTAGTTTTTTCTGAAAATTCGCTGCCTGCTCGCTTGTCAGGTCTGTAGGGCATTTGCTCACGATGATGGCATCTGCTCTTCGGGATCCTGTGGGCCATTCTCTCAGTCTTCCCACAGGCAGCAAAAAGTCTTCAAAATAAGGGCTGCTGTATTCTGTGAGTAGTAAATTGAGTGTGGGATTCACCTCTCTGTGCTGAAAGCCGTCGTCCATTATGATGGTTTGCAGTTGGGGAAACTGGCCAACCATTTTGGGAATTCCAAACGACCTGCTCTCCGATACGGCAACGGGTATATCGGGATTTTTTCTCTTTATCTGCAGTGGTTCGTCACCTGTGTGGCTGACCTTGTTTCTTACATTGACCCATTGAAAACCCTTGCTCTTGCGACCGTATCCGCGGCTTATGACCCCGACCCGAATGTGGGGTTTGAGTAATTTTATCAGGTATTCCACATGTGGGCTTTTTCCGGATCCCCCTACCGTCAGATTGCCAATACTAATTACCGGCAGGCTGAAGGTGATGGATTTTAGGAGTTTGAAGCGGTGTAGCAGGTTGTTGATCCCCACTCCCAGGCCGTATAGCAGTGCCAGGGGAAGTACCAATAATTTAATCAACCAGTTTCTCGCCATTGCCTTTATCCGGGTTTAAATCGTGAAGCTAAGTAAAATGTTCCTAAGCAGGAAAGTATTCCGCCCGGAAATTGACGGACCCTTTTTTGTAAAAAATGCTGTGCTTTTGTTTAAAGGCTGTATTCCTTGAAGTCGCTAAAAATCCTTTTTCACTCAAAAAACACCTACCCTTGTTCAATTACTTTTTTTAAAAGGCGAAACCCATGGATATCATCAGGGAGTGGTTCGTTCTGTTTCCACTTCTCTGGACAAATTCATTTCCCTCACCCAACTCGACTTTTGATATGTAATACTTATCTCGGATGACGTGATTCAGGCCGTATTTATATTGGGCATTGACGTAGAGTCCCTGATTGATGAAGTAAGTGAGGCCTCCGGTGAGCCCCACATCAAACCAGTTGAAGTAATTGCCGTCTTTTTCAGCAAATTCAAAATATGTACCCGCTTCCTGTGGAGCTTCGCGGTCCCTGCCATCCATTCGAATAAATTGACTGTCTCCCTTGTAGGATCCAAGACCGGCCCTGTCCCTCATGGGCTTGAAGTCATACAACACCTGAAAATCCTCAATTGCATTGCCGGTTGATTGAGAACGCCCTGAAAAACTCATGTCACCCGAACCCGTGCTACCCACCAAAAAACCGACATAACCACCGGCCGATATTTCAAAGCGGCCACCGAGTCGCACCATTCCTTCGATGGGAATGTCGAGATAGACATTGGACCAACGTATCTCCTCGTCTCGCTCACCGACTGCCCAGGAAGGGTCCTCCGGATTAAACACAAACCAGGATTCACCCTCGTGGTCCACCCTTCCACCTCGTTGGTTGTAGATCAATCCAAAACGGAGCCCAAACACATCATCGTAAAAGGTGTAGCGACCCAGGATGCCGATGTGGAAACCTGTTTGTGTTCTGAAACTCTCCACTTCATTGCCATCGCTGTCCAGTTCGCTGTCGTCGTTAAAACCAGAGAAGCTGAGTCCTGCTTTGAATCCCAAACTCAGGTTTTGCGCTTTCGCTGTCTGAGACAGACACATGAGGGCTAGAAACGGGATTATTAAAAATAGTGATTTTCGCATCTTTGATATTATTTTGTGATCCATTAGTGATCTGTACGGGCGATCCAAATGACCAACCTTTCAGTACAAAGGTACAAAATCCTTATTTGGGGCGTTATCAAAATGCGATTATTCAAAGGCCGGATTTATAATTCCGGGGCGGATTAAAAAATTCCTACTTTTGCAATCCCAACGGAACAGAATTATTTGCCGGAATTTGTTCACAACACTTTTTGTAAAATGCACTGCTTTAAAATAAGTACCTTGAAATCATGCACCGCACTGTTGGTTATTTCTCTGGTGTTAGCTCTACCGGCCTGTCAGCCTGGTGAAACGGAACCCGATTTTATAAATCTACGGGGAGAGACAATGGGTACCATGTACAGCATGACCATTGAGACGGACCTCCCCGCGAAAGAGTTGCAAGCTGATATTGATTCACTTTTGGTCATATTGAATGACCAATTGTCCACCTATATTCCAGAATCTACCATATCCAGGTTCAATCAGACAGATTCTACAATTGAAATTTTGACGGCCGCTGAGCCATTTTTTGTAGAAAATCTTATGATCAGCAAGCGGATTTTTGGTGAAACTGATGGGATGTTTGACCCAACTGTGATGCCACTGGTCAATTATTGGGGTTTCGGATACACCGGTCATGAACTGCCCGAAGCTGTTGACTCTGCTGTGGTGGATAGTCTTTTAAAAAAAGTGGGTTTTGACAAGGTGGACTTTAGTGTGAATGAATACACCGAGGTAAGAAAAAAGATACCGGGAGTTGAACTGGATTTCAGTGCTGTAGCCAAAGGCTATGCAGTGGATGTGGTGGCCAATTACCTTGCTCAAAACGAAGTAAATAATTATCTGGTGGATATAGGAGGTGAAGTCTGTGTTCAAGGTCCGGGTAGGAGGGGCAGTGGATGGGTTCTTGGAATTTCAACCCCCGATCCTACTGCCGACGGAGCGAGTATTTCCCAACGGTTAATAATGAACCGTGGCTGCGTGGCTACATCCGGTAATTATCGCAATTTCAGGATGGTGGATGGCAGTCCGGTTGGTCATACCATCAATCCGCGCACCGGCTTTCCCGAAATGAACAATTTACTCAGTGTAACCATCTGGACATCCACGGCTGCTGCGGCAGATGCGTATGCGACAGCATCTTTGGTTGCCGGCTATCCCGCCGCAAAGGAGTTGATTGAAGAAATGGAGGGATTAGAAGGGTATTTTATTTATCTGGATGAGGACGGGGAAGTCCAACACGCCTGGACTGAGAATTTTTCTCCCTTGTTGGTGGAAGAGGAATTAAATTAACCGCTGATCGATAATTTCAATTAATCCGATATGCCTTCACTTTAGTGAAACCTGAATTTGGTCGCATATGGCATAATCCCAATAAATATATAGACATGAAACTCAACTTGACAAAAGACCTCTGTTTTTTGGATATTGAAGCCACCGGACTGCACGTAATTCGGGACCGAATCATTCAATTGGGAATGCTTAAATACAGTCCGGGGAAGAGCGAGCCTGAAGTACTCGACATCCTGGTGAATCCCGGCAAACCCATCTCTAAAGAAGCCATTCAGGTGCATGGAATTACAGAAGATGATGTGGCAGAAAAACCTTCTTTCTCCGAATATGCGGATGAGGTGATGGAATTCATTGGGGAGGCCGATCTGGCGGGTTACAATATATCCGGTTATGACCTTCCCATGCTGATGGAAGAGTTATACCGCGCAGGTCATGAGCTGAATATGGAAAACCGGAAATTGGTGGACGTCCAGCGCATTTTTTACAAAATGGAACCCAGGAACCTGGGAGCTGCCTACCGTTTTTACTGTGGAAAAAACATGGAAAAATCTCATGAAGCCATGGCCGATGTGCGCGCAACCGCTGAAGTACTAATGGGGCAGCTTGAAAAATATGAAGGAGTAGATTTGGAGACCGATGACGGAACGGTAATCGAGGAGCCCGTTCGAAACGATGTGGAGGCACTGCATAGCTTTACGCGAGATTACAATATGATTGATGCCACCCGAAGATTAAAGTACAATCACAAAGGGGAAGTGGTATTTAATTTTGGAAAATACGCCGGAAAACCTGCAGCTCCCATATTGAGCAAAGACAAAAATTACTACAATTGGATATTACAGAAAGATTTTTCCTATCAGGTGAAGACCATGGTCAAAAAACTGGTCAAAGAATACCGGGAAAACAATGAAGAATAGGTTTTTTTTATTGGCTTTTGGTGGGCTGATGTTGCCGCTGTTTTTTTCTTCCTGCTACGAGCGGCAAGAGGGCTGTACAGATTTTAATGCAGTGAACTTCAATGCTTCCGCAGATGACAACTGCTGTTGCAATTATCCGGAATTCAGCTTTCAACTCCAACACCGGTTCGGACCAGACAGTGTGCGATTTTTTACCGATTCTGTCTATACTCTTGACAATGGACTTGAGGTAAACATTCTTTTCCTCGAACTGCTCGCCAGTAATTTTTTTCTGGAACAAGAAAGTGGTGAGCGTCAAATGGTAGAAAACACCCTGGAATTCTCCTCTGTGGATGGCATCTCATGCCCCTGTACCGACGACTTGTTTATTATTGACCCCAATTCCTTCAACGCTACCCCCGGCGAAATATCCCGTCCCTGGACCTATACGGGACTTGGCTTTTCATCCGGCACCCCGGAGGAATGGCAGGTTTTGACACCAGATGATTTTGAAGATGTTTACCCCCTGGCGCAGGATGAACGTTATGACGCAGAAGCGATGGATTTTTATTCCCTGAGGGCGGTGATTGCCTTTCCCAATGCCACTTCAGAACCTGTAGAAATAAATATCCCTGCCTGGCGCTCAAGCCTGTTTTTTGAAGAGAACCTCAGCCTCCAAACAGCTGAAAACTTCTCCGTTATACTCAGGATCAATTACAAAACCTGGTTGGGCGGATTGAATGCCGGAAATGTGAGTGAGGATACCCTGGTTGATCTTTTTACCAACAACCTGGAGGACGCTCTTGAGCTGATATTGAACTAACTGCAATTTTTTTAAAATTTTTTCCAGCCTCTTTTTAATACATAATCTACTGAAGATTAAATTGATGTGGATTATGATTACATATTTAAAAAAATAAATATGTTAAAATTCTTCCCGGGGCTTACATATTACAAATATTCGTAATATATTTGCGGTGTCCGAAGGGACAAAATCTACAGTAAGCTATAATTCTTTTCCATCCCCACTGGAATAGTTAACCCTTTAAAATTCTTTAGATATGAAAAGAGTTGTACTTACACAGCTAATTGGATGCTTATTTTTAATTGGCATTACACCTTTCGAGAGTCATGCAGAGGTTGGTGAAAATTCGACCAATGCGACTTACAAACTCGTTTGCCCTGACGATGTACATTTGACATGCGGAGCGGATTTAAGTGATTTGAATCAGTACGGTCAGGCTTACATTTACGGTTGCGGCACACCTTATCCTGCACCGCCTCCACATGTTGAATACAATACCAGTCCCTGCGGAACAGGTTATATTAAAAGAACCTGGACGGTAATGCTTTGCTGTGGCACTTATCACAGTTGCAGCCAGTATATACATGTTTACGGCAAGTCATTTGACAGTGATAATATTATTTGGCCGGCAGATTATATGACTGATGAATGCGATCCACAGCTCAGACCGCAGCACTTACCTGACAGCTTTAATTTTCCGGTATTTGTCGATGTAGAATGTGGGAATCCTCTATTTAGTTACAATGACCGGGTGTTTAAGAAAGGGGATTCAGGCTGCAAAAAAATCATTCGTGATTGGACAGTAATTGATTGTTACACCTACAATCCAAATTCACCGGATCAAAAGGGCAGGTGGGAACACACCCAGATTATCAAGGTTAAAATCATGGAGGAGCCGGAAATAAATTGTCCCGACGAGATCATAGCAAACACCGATTTATTCAGTTGCGATGGTGCGGAGGTGGATTTTCCTGCTGTTGAAGGCACCGGTGCGTGTGGTGAGGATTTGAAAGTGACGAATGATTATCCATGGGCGGTATCGAATACCGATGCAAGTGGATTTTATCCACTGGGAACTACGGTGGTGACATTTACTGCTAAAGACGGCTGCGGGAATGTGGGAACTTGCAAAACTGAAGTAACCGTAAAAGATCAAATACCACCGACACCTGTTTGCCACCACGGGATTTCATCCACACTGAAAGAGCACGTGGATGGATATTATTTGGATCTTGATCCTAAGTGGTTTGACAGAAACAGTTTTGACAATTGTACTCCAAACAGCGAGCTGACTTTTGAAGTGTCGCCTGAGCGGGTATTTTGCGATGACCTTCCAGAGGTGGAAGTTAAATTAACAGTGACCGATGAATCCGGCAATAGTAATTACTGCATCACCTATTTGAAAATAACTGACAACAAAGGACTCTGTGGACCGGACTCTCTTATTGCAGGGGGAACTATTTCTTCTACATTGGGAGGTCAATTGGCCGGACTGGTATTTGTTTCTCTAAAAGATGGAAATGATGAAGTGGTTGCAGAGACTATCTCAAATGGTGATGAGTTTCGCTTTGAGGAATTGCCATCCAGAGATTATCTAAAGGTCATTCCCTCCACCAATGACATTCCGCAAAATAATATCACAACTTTTGACCTGTTGCTCTTGCACATGTATATAGCAGGATTGTGGGCTCCGGAAAGTCCATCCCAATTACTGGCAGCCGATGTAGATATGTCCGGCACCATTGATGTGATGGATCTTGCACATATGAGAAATGTCATTCTGGGTAGAGTAGATAATTTCCCGGGAGGGGATGCGTGGAGATTTTACGATGCAAATCACAGTTTTAATGATCGTCAGAACCCACATCACGACAACCTGCCAGGACTGATTGAATTATTTGATTTTGAGGATCACACCATGGGAATAAACTTCAATGCGGTAAAGCTGGGTTGTTTAAGTTGTCCGGACCAGTCAGATGCTGATGCCGGAAGCGAAAACCGGTCCATGACTGAGCAGGCATTTTCAGTAAATATTACCTCAAGTGATGACGTTCAACCCATTATTCTTTCACCGGTTGAAAATTCCTCCATCTACGGACTGCAATTTGCATGGCCCCTGGGAAAAAACAATGAATTGTTAGAGATAAATTCTGAAAGGATTCCGGAATCGGCACTCCACTACCAGGTAGATGATCAAAACAACCTCAGGGTGAGCGTGGCGAATACTGCCAAAATAGATATCAAAAAGGGTGAACCAGTACTCGAAATAGTGCTGGCCGAAAATCCGATCACATGGTCTTCTGAAATACTTGACAACCAAATTTACTCCAACCTCGCTGAGTCAGACAAGCTTGTGTTTGAAGTATTGGAAAGCGAAACAGGAGGAGACATAGCACAGCGCGGATTTAGTGTTTTTCCCAACCCTGCCAATGGTATATTAAATATTGAATTGCCTGAGATAGATGCCGTTGAAAATACCGCAAGGGCAGAAGTGTACGACCTGAATGGTCGACTTGTAATGTCTCGCTCTTTTGACATACATGGTCAGGGCGGTGAACTACTTCAAATGGATATTGAAAGCCTGTCTGCAGGAATGTACCTTATTAA